>NZ_LBHW02000018.1:0-126716 GCF_001005835.2 Achromobacter sp. LC458 | reverse complement strand
TGGTGCTGGTGTTGGTGCTAGTGCTAGTGCTGGCGCTGGCGCAGCGCCGGTCGCAAACAGCAGCGTGTCGGTCGCGCCCCCGCCAACGACAGGTGCAGCGTCGACGGCTGCGAACCCTACCGCGACCGCCGACGCAGGCGGCGCGACCAGCGCCTCCGGTACCTCTGGCGTCGTAGCGTCTGCCCCGCCAACTGCCGGCACGGGCGCACCCGTGTCGAGCGCTTCCGCCACAGGTACGGCAACCGTCAACGCAACCGGTACCTCGTCCGTTGCGACGTCGGCCCCGTCTGCTGTCGCAACACCCGATGCGCCCGCCAGCGATTCCCTGATCGCGAACACTGGGGCGCCCTCCGTTGCCGATGCGGCCGGGTCGTCGGCCGCCCCTTCGATTGCCGTCGCAAGCGCATCCACGGTCGCGCCTTCGATTACCGCTACTGGCGCGTCTACCGTCGCGCCTTCGATCGCCACTGCCGGTGCTGCGTCGGCCACGCCTTCGATTACGGCTGCGAGTGCGTCCGCGGTCATATCGGGCGGCGCATCTACTGGCGCCACCTCTATTGCGGCGACTGGGGCGGCTACCGGTGCTTCGTCATTCGCCGCTTCGGTAGCGCCCACGACGCCTTCATTCGACGCGTCCGCGGTTGCGGGCGCTTCAGACACTTTCGTATCTCCCACGGCGGACGTGGCCGTGTCGCCGGCTTCGGCGGCCCTCGTCTCGGCGTCCACGGAAAGCATCGCGTTGCCGGGCGACGTTGTGTCGGCCGCGTCAGTGCAAGCCGGACCGGCAGCCGGCGACTTCACCGGCGCCGCCACGTCGTCGCCACCATCCATCGCGACGGACCTCGGCATGACCGCCGCGACCGCCGAGACCTCCGTGAACGCGGCCTACAGCGGGGCAGTCTCCTCTGGCGACGCCTATAACGCAGCCTCTTCTCACGTCGCCGCTTCTCACGTCGCCGCTTCTCACGCCGCCTCTTCTCACGTCGGCTCGTCTCACGTCGCCGCACCTAACGCCGCCCCTTCTAACGCGGCATCTTTCAACAGCGCATCCACTCCCCCCGCGACCTTAGCGGCAGCATCCGCCCACGCAGCATCGCAAGTCGGCGCGCTGGCGGGTTCCGGAGCTGCTTCGGTGGCCGCAACCGCCGCCCGCGCGTCGGCCACGGCGGCGGACGGAGCTTCGCCGCTGACGACGGATCTGCCGCCGGGGTCCGGCGCGCCCGACACCCACCTCGCCCAGACAAGCGCCGACGCCGACCGGCGGAAGCGGGTCGACGAGACATCGGCCGCCGCAACAACGCAGCCATCGCCCAGCTTCGCGACCGCCGCGGCAACCACGCAGTCGTCGCGCACTTCCGCGTCCGCGCCCGCAACAACGCAATCGTCGCCCGCCTCCGCCTCCGCGTCCGCCGCAGTGGGGACGCAATCGTCGCCCTCTTTCGCTGCGTCCGTGTCTCCCGGCCAACAAGGCGCGGCCTCAGTCACGGCATCCGCGCACCCACGCGACACGCGCGACACGTCGACTTTGCCGAACGCTACGCTGCTCGCGACCGTGACCGCCAGCGCGGGCACGCTGCTGGCCGGCGCCGCAAACGCGGCCGGCAATACGGCAGCCGCAGCATCTTCGGCAGCCGTTGCTGGCGGCGCGCTGTCTGACCCGGCTACGCTGGCCACCGTCGTTCCGCAGTCCTCTGGCGCCTTGCACGGATTCAGCTGGCCCGGCGCCGTGAACGGCGCATCGCCGTCCTCTGCCGGGACCGTGACGCAAGGCGACCAGCTTGCGCAATTGACGAGCACCGGCCGAGACGCAGGTTCGGCAACGGGCCCTTCCGCCGACATCTCCGCCGGTATCCCCGCTGGTATGCCCGTTGAGGTTCCCACTAACGTCTCCGCTGGTATGCCCGTTGAGGTTCCCGCTAACGTCCCCGCTGGTATGCCCGTTGAGGTTCCCGCTAACGTCTCCGCTAACGTCCCCGCGGACGTCTCTGCAAACGTCTCCGCCCATGCCGCTGGCGTTGCAGCCCCGGACGGCGGCGCGTTGACCGCATCCAGCGACACCCTGCCGGCGACGGGCGGCCTGTCTGGCGACGGCCCTGCCGTGGCCGCCGGCATCCCCACGCAAACGCCTGGCTTCGTCCCTGCCTCGCAAAGCACCCTGCCGCAGGGCGCGGGCCTGCCCGGCGGCTCGGGTGAAGGCGGCTTGAACTTCCCCAGCAACCCCTCATCAGCGGGGGCCAGCGCGACATCCGGCGTTGGCGGGATCGGCGCAGGCGCAGGCGGCATCGGCGCAGGCGCGGGCGGGATCGGCGCAGGCGCAGGCGCAGGCGGCATCGACGCAGGCGCAGGCGGCATCGGCGCAGGCGCAGGCGGCATCGGCGCAGGCGCGGCAGCGGGCCTGGGAGGCTCCGGCGGCAGCACGGCTGGCTCGACTACGGCAGCGACCAGCGCCGCGACGGGCTCCGCCGGCAGCGCTGCGACCTCCGCCGCCGCGCCTGCCGCAGCCTCACCTGACGTAGCGACAAGCGCAGCCGGAGCAACCCCGGCAAGCGTCACCGCGACGACCGCCGCCGGGGACTCGTCCGTCGCCAGCGTCGCGGGAAGCGAGTCCGGCTCCGCGGCGTCGGCAGACGCGGGCGTCAACACGGCGCCCTCCGCAGCGGACGCTAGCTCGACCGGCACCGTCGGCGCTACCGCGAACGCAGCTACTGCGGCTGGTGCACCGGCGACCCCCTCGGCCGCCCCCACGGCGGACGCTACTTCCAGCGCCAGCGCCGGCACTTCCACCAGCGCGCCAGCCAATGCGGCCGGCGGCCCATCGGGCGGCGCGACAACAACAGCCGGCGGCCCAGCGGGCGGCGCGACAACAACAGCCGGCGGCCCAGCGGGCGGCGCGACGACAACAGCCGGCGGCCCATCGGGCAGCGCGACAACAACAGCCGGCGGCCCATCGGGCGGCGCGACGACAACGGCCGACGGCGCATCGGGCAGCGCGACGACAACGGCCAGCGCCGCCTCGGCCAACGGCGCGTCCACTCCCACATCGGCTTCGCCAGCAGGCAGCGCGCCCTTGGGCAAAGCCCCCGCCGCAACGCCACCCGCCCCAGCCAGCACGGCGGCCACCGCTGCGCCTGCCACGCCGGATGCAAACCTGGGTAGCGCCACCGCGCGCGCGGCGGGCATGTCCGACAGCACGCCGGCCACCCGCGCCACCGATCTGTCCGCCACAGCCGGCGCGGGTGCGGGCGCGTCCGCGGCTGCTTCCAGCGCCGGCAGTTCCGGCGCTGTGGGCATCGGCGCCGTTGCGGCTGGCGGCGGGCTGGCGACCTTTGCGCAACAGGCCAGCGCCGCGTCCACCGCGCTGTCCAGCGCATCCACCTTCGCGGCGGGCGGCGTCAGCGCCAACGTGGGCGCGGCCATTGTGCCGGTCATGACGCAGGCGCTGAACGCTGGCGGCGACCGCATGGCGGCCTTGAGTTCCGCCGTTGACACGCTGTTCACGTTGCCCGACGTCAAGCAAGCCAACATCCCGTCGGTGGCAGGCGCCATCCTCAGCATGCCCGGCCTGTCATCGTCGTCGGTGCCCAGCGTGATCGGCGCCATCCTGCAATCGCCCACCTTGGCCACCGAGACGCTGCCCAAGGTGGCCGAGGTGCTGATGAAGATACCCGGCGTGGCCGAGTCCCCGCTGCCGCAGATCGCGCGCGACGTGCTGGACTCGGTCGGCCTGGGACCCGTGGCGCGCACCCAGGGCACCAACCTGCCTGGCGGCACGCCGCCCGCCGGCGGCTCCGGCCGCGCGGTGCCCGGCGTGTCCACCTACCGCGCCCGCCAGGACGGCGCGCGCCTGCAATACGTGAACCTGGAACAGGTCGCGGAACGCTGGAACGACGGCAGCGCGCTGACCACCACCGAACGGCAATCGAACCGCCCGCGCATCCACGTGGAATTCAATCGCCCCGGCCAGCACCGCTTCACCATCACCGTGAAGGCCGACCCCGCCAACATTCCGTACTCCGCGCGCGAACGTGGCCGCCGCGCCAGCTATCAGGAACCGCACAGCAACCCGCGCAGCTATGTCACCAACGCCGACGGCACCCGCATCGTCGACGACATCACGCTGCCGGCCGCCGGCCTGAACCTGTACCTGTTCGAAGTGCGCGACGAACGCGGGCAATTGATCAAGACCGAACGCGTTGAAACCGTGCGCCGCCTGTACATCCAGGAGGTCATGTGCATGAGCGCGCATCCGGCCGGCCACCTGGCCGACGTCACGCCCGTCACCGCGGAATTCGCGCTGCACGGCATCGACATGATCCAGCTTCCGCGCCTGCAATTCCGGGGCCGCTCGGCGGTTGACGCCGCCGACACCGTCGAGTCGCAGCAAGCCATCATGAACGCCGTGCGCGCGGTCTATGCCCCTTCCCCGGGCAAGCAGCGCGAACCCTATACGCTGGTCGTTTGCCACGTTGACCGCCTGGCCGCGCCGGGCGTCAGCGGCGACATGCGGCTGCCGGTGCCCGCCGGCCCCGGCGGACGCGTCATGACGGTGCCCATCGTCAACGACGACCGCAGCCGCTCCAGCCTCTGGTACGAATTCGATGCCAGCGACGACTGGCTGGTGCACGCGCGCTACATCCACACGGACGCCTCCGGCGCCGAACGGTCGATTCCGATTCCGCGCCACCTGATCACCCCCATCCGCGAAAGCAATGGGTCGGTCTGGTCGGTGTCCGTGGACCTGACCCGCATATCGCCCACGCCGCTGACCGGCATGCTGAACATCCAGTTCAACACCGTGGCAGCCAGCTACGCCGGCCTTGCCATCACGGGCACCAACCTGCTGTTCGTCTCGACGCTGGACCCCTACGAACCCAACTCGCAGGCCTACCTGACCGAAACCCTGGCCCACGAAATGGGCCACTTGCTGGGCATGGTGCCCAGCGGCCCCGACTGGCCCGGCCTGCGCAACCAGGACGAGTCGGCCGACGATTCAAAGCTGGACCCGCCGCCGCACTTCTACTACAACGCGGGGGGGCACTGCTATTACGGCCTGCCCGACCAGAATGGCGAGTACAACGAGGAAATCGGACAGTGCGTGATGTACGGCATCACCTGCGCGAACATTCATTTCTGCCCCAGTTGCAGCAAGGCCGTGCGCAAGGTCGACTGCTCCGAAGGCTGGACGGCGTTCTGACGCCGGCCTTTTCCAGATAACCGACATGCCCGAACCGACATGCCCATCATGACGACCGACTGGATTGAACCCTCCACCTTTGCCTCGGTGCCCTCGCACTCGCAAAAAGAACACGCCTGCATGCCGCCGCTGCAAGGCTACGACGCGCAGATGCGCATCGCCGCGCCCACCCGCGTGACGATCCGCGACGGCAGCACGCTGACCATTCCCATCTGCGCGCGCGGCATCCTGCCCGTGGTAGACGAGCCGCAGCTACCGCGTTTCGTGGCGGTGGATACGCGCACCGGCAAGGTCTATCGCGGCATCGCGTTCAACTACGTGCGGCCCAAGCTGCCCAATGTGTCGGTGGACCCCAGCGAAGGCGCGGCCCCGCCCAAGATTCCGCTGCCGCCCGGCATGACCGTGGAAACCCGCTTCACCACGGATATGGCGGGCGTCCTGCATCTGCCCGCCACGCCCGCGACCTACGAGGTGTATATCGAGGCAGAGAACGTGAAGTCGAATACGGTGACGATAGCGGTCGAAGCGGGCAAGACGTAAGCGGCATCGAAGGCGCCACGCACGTCCTTCATTCGTCGCGTCACGGCCGCGCCGGTGTCATCTGTTGAATGTTCTGCTCTGCCCGGGCAGCCTGGGTCTCGACCTTTTCCGCGTTGCGCATGTCCTTGGCGCGCTGCGCCATTTCGGCCTTGGCGTCGGTCTTGGCGAATACATCCTTGTCGCGGACGCGGAAGTACATCGTGGTGCTGGCCAACAGGTGATCGGGCCAACTGCTCAACATGGCGTCGTGCACCAGCCAGTCGAACAAGGTCATGACCTTCGGGGGCAGCTGCGTTTTGCCGTCGCGCGCCTCGCGCCAGGCGGTCAGCAGGCGTTGCTGAACCGCGCGCTCGGCCTTGATATCGGCCAGGGGGTCGGCGGCCTTTTCCGGCGTGCCGCCGCCCCGCTTGATCAGTTCATTGCGCATGTTCTCGCGGTCGCGCATGTCCTTGTCCATCAACTCCATCGTGCGCAACACCTGCGGGCTATTGCGCTCCAGGTCCGCGCGGCGCTGCGCGGTATCGGCATCCTGCTGTTCCGCGTGCTCCAGGCTCTTGTATTCCTCTTCCAGGCGTTCCCACAGCGGCTTGAAACGTTGCGGAGGCAATTCGCCACGGCTTGCCGAGGCGCGTTCCCAACGCTCATTCTTAAGCGCCTCCAGCTCGCGCAGGCGGGCCGTATTCTCCGGCTTGTTGCGTTCCTCGGCGGGCAATGCCGACACGCGCCGCAGTTCTTGGTTGTATTCCTGTTCCGGCGTGAAGTAGTCCCGGTCCTTGATCCACGCCTCGGCCGGGTCCGACAGCTCGGCGCGGAACGTGGGGTCCTGGTAACGCACGGCCAGCCAGCGCAGGAATGCCTCCATATGCGGCATGAAGTCGATGCCCGGCTCGTACTTGACGACCTCGCGATACGCTTTGACCAGATCCAGAATCTGGTTCTTCGTACTGCCATCCACAATCGGTTCGGACAGCGAAAACTGCAAATAGGTATCGGGCTTCAGGTCGGCCAGCCTTTCCATGCTGTGAAAGGCCGCGCCGTGCGACAGGGCCTGGTTCATCATGTCGCGCAGCGCCACGCGCGACAGCTCGACCCGCGCATTCAGCGACCCGGGCGGACTGACGCCCGTCACGTCGCCACTGGACCCGGGATACAGATACTGCAGGCCGCGCGTCTTTTCCAGGCTGTCCATGCGCTGATTTCGGCGCAGCTCATGCGCGGCCGCGAAATGCACGCACGCCTGCACGGCGGCCGGCACCGTCAACGTCCTGTCCTTGTGCGTCTGCTTGATAAGGTCAGTGACGGGCAAAAAGCCCAGGAACGTGTTTTCGTCCATGATGGACGCGACCGAATCCAGCAAGCCCATGAAGCGGATCTGGATATCGGCATCTGACTTGTTCTTCGTTCGGTCGCCAATCACCGCCAGGTCGGCATCGTGACGACGGCGGTACTTCTTGACCAGGTCATTGACGAACTGGCGCGCGACCACACCGCCCCGGTCCGCGCCGAACACGGTGATTTCAATGCGGCGCACATTCTGCCCTTCGCTCACGGCGTCATAGGCCGCCTTGAACTGGCGCAATGCCGAGTCCACGCGCACGTCGACGCCCGTGCCCATCAGGTAGGCCACCGTTTCCTGATCGCGGATGATCGGCACCGTTTCCATCATGGTTGACTTGGCGGCTTCCTTGCCGGCCGTCCACGCGACCTTCAGGGGATTTTTCTTGAAGCCGGCCCAGAATCCGCGAATGGTGGCGCGCGCACGGTTCACCACGCGCTCGGGGTCCCACGCATTCCAGATCCGGACCGCCTTTTCGGGCAACGTCCGCACATCTTTCACGACGTCCTTGTATGCCTTGACCATGGGCTGATAGGAGGACTCACGCAGCGACTTCTTCACCGCCGCCGTCAGACGCCCGGTGAGCTTATGGTTGGGAATCTCGTCCGTGCGCAAGACATTGCCGACGTTGGCCGATATCGCCTTTTGCGCGTTGCTCGCCGCTTTCATGCCCGCCTTCGCGGCGGCATAAATCATGTCGTCGTTTTCCGCATCGGCATTCAGATCCGTGCCCAGGCCCGAGTAATAAAACCGAAACCAGTGGTGCTTTTCAGGGCGGCCGGGATCGCTCTGGACATAGTGCGCTTCCCACAAGCGGCAGATGTTCGAATAGTACGTGGGGTGCTTCGCATCTTCGTCGCGGCTACGGCCGAAGCCGTCAAAAAAGAACCCCATCCGCAGGACCGCACCGCATTCATTGCAGTCGTCCTTGGGGTACGCCGCCTCGTTCTGGGCCATTGCCTTCAGCACCGATGCCGGCGTACGGTTCTCCGGCGGCAAGTCACTGGATTGCGCGTCAGACATGCTTATCTCCCGCCGGGGTGCCCATGGCTTTGATCTGCTCCAGCTTTACCGGCGGCAACGCCGCGACGTCCCGGGCGAAATCGCCCGGCGCGCGCCCCGGCTTGTCCAGGATCGCCTTCACCTGTGGATCCGAATCGAAGTTCGACGCCACCGTGAAGTACAGCAGCATGTACTGGCGCAGGTCTTGCTTGTCTTCGATACGGTACTTTTTCCATGCCGGCTGCAACGCCTTCGCGGTCGCGCGCAGCAGTTCGGCGTCACTGCGGTAAGCGCCAAGCGCTGCGCGATGCTCGCGCCATAGCCAGTCCACGGTATCGACAATGGGAATCCGCGTCTGGCCCAGGAGCTTGCGGCTTAGCGCCAGCTCCATGTGTTCGTCGGGGTAGATGTGCAGCTCCAGATACAGCGGACCCTCGCCCGCCGGGATCTCGGCGGCCGGAAATTTGATGGAGCCCTGCCGATCGAAATAGAGCGAGTCGGCCTTGCCATCGTGCAAATGCTTGCGCAGCAGCTCGGCGTCGACGCCGCGCCAGTCCACGGTGAAATCGGTGCCCTTGAGCGTGAAGCAGCAGGTAACCGAGCCCTCGCCGCCGCCCGGGCTGACCTGCATCGTCGACGCCACGCCTTCGCCCTTGTCCTTGACGCTGATGCCGCGGATATTCCACGGCGTGTAGTTATAGGCGATGAAACTGACGCCTTGGTAGACCGGCTCGCTATTGCAACCCGCCAGCATGCCCAGCCACAACAGCGCGGCGATCAATCCCTTACGCATTCATCTCTCCTGAAGGCCCATCCTGACCAGCCCAATGCAAGGCCTGCACCTCGTCCCACACCGCGTCCGGCACGCCCGCCAGCGCCTTTGCCAGCGCGCCGTCGTCACCGGGCTGATACCCCTGCAAGCCCTCACGGATCAGCGGATGCTCATCGAAGCGCGGGGATATCGATACGCCCCACGCCACATAGTCAAACATGTCTTTGTCGCCCGCCACGCCGTGTGCGCGCGCGCGTTCCAACTGCACTTGCACTTGCGGCACCAGCGCGTCCTGATCCGGGTCGCCCGGCAGCAGACCGGGATACAGGCGGCGTAGTTGCACCGCGAGTTTGTCGGGGTAGTCCAGGTCGAACAGCATCTGGTGCTGCTCGGGCGTGAAGCGCTGGATGCCGTCGGGCGCGTCTGTGGGCAGCCTGCCGGTGCCCGACAGCTCGGCCTGCGAGCCATCGCGCAGCGCGTAGCGCAAGGTGATCAGCGGCGAGGCGAAGCGGGTGCGTTGTTCGGCGGTCCAGACTTGCAGGGCGCGCGCCAGGATGCGCGTGTCGTACCAGTGCAGGAAGAACTCGGTATCGTCGGGCAAGGCGTAGTCGCAAAACCGTCCGAAATGCGCGACCAGCTTTTCCAGGGGCACGGCGGAGGCGAAGCTCATCATTGCGTAGCGGCCCCCGCTGCGTTCGTGCAGGGCGTTCAACACGCGCACGAGCGGCGTACTGAAATCAGGCCGGCGTGGCCCGCGCAGCACGCCTTGCGATGCGCCGTCCACTTCGATCAGCAGTGGCGCCACGTCGCCATAAATGTCCAGCCCGGTTTGCGCCCAGATCGAGCCGAAACTCAGGTCTTCGGTGGCGCTGATGCGTGCCAGCAGATCCGGGTGGCCCCGAAAATCCACGATCACATACGCGCGCGCGGCTTCGCCATACGGCCCGCGGTGGTGCGGCAATTGCGCAAAGGTGGAAAGCAGCGCCTGCTGCCAGGAATAAGCCATCGCCGTCACGCCTTTTCGGTAATGGATTGCACGCTGTCCTGGGCGTCCAGCACGCAGCTTTTGCATACCGTGAACTGCGGAAAGGGATACGGCATCTGGGTGGGGCCGGCGAACTGTTTGTTGCCGGTCTTGACGTCGATACGGCCGGGCGCGGTGACGGTGATATTGCCGCCTTCGATGACGATGCTGGCGCCCGCCGCGTTGGCAATGCGGATGCGCTTGGGCGATGCATATTCGATGCCGGCGTTGGCGCTGACCATGCGCAGGTCCTGCTGCGCCTGTACGGTCAGCACGTCATGCTGCGACATCACGTCGACTTCGCCCGTGCCGGCGATCAGGTCCAGGCCGGATTCGGCGCCGCCCTTCTGCACGCCGGCCACGATGCCCAGCGCCTGGCCGGTATGCACGCGCAGCGAGCCGATGACGGCCAGGTTGTGGTCCAGCCCCGATGACCAGTGCACCAGTTCGCCGGCCGATATCTGCACGTTGCGTCCGGCCGCTTGCGTCAGCCCCGCGCGGCCCGCCATCAGCACCAGCGGGTCGGTCAGGTGCGGGACCTTGCCGTCGACCACTTCCGTGTGCTTGGCAGAGGCATCGCCTGCCGCGCCGCTGATCGCCTGGCCTTCTACGGTGCCGGAGACGGCGCGCGTCATCGCGGCCAGGGGCGCGCGTTCGCCGTCCAGTCGGCTGGCGCCCGCGGACGTGGTGCCGCGTGCCGAAGCCAGGCGCACGCCCTGATGCGCGCCGATCACGCCGTCAAACGACTGCGCCATGATGTCGGCCTGCCCGGCCAGCGCCAGGGGCGCCGCCGCGTCGCCTGCCGGTTCGCCGCCGCCGGCCGTGTAGGTGGTCAGCAACACGCCCGCGCCGCCCCGCAGCGCGCCAAACGCATCGGTGCGCAATTCCGCGCCCACGCCGCGCACGTTGCCGCGATAGTTGCCAGCCTGGTGGATCAGATGGCCCAGGTTCAGTTCGCTAGCCGACTGCGTGGACTTGATCTGCATGCGCAGCTGGCCGTCGCTGTCGTCGAAGACGATCTGGTTGTAGCCGTCGCCGCCAAATTCCTTGCTCTTGAAGCCGCTTAACGCGGCCGCGTTGCGATGCTGTTCGTCGCCTGCCGCCGCGCCGTGCCAGGCGGGTGCGTTGCCGCTGGCCAGGTTGGCCTGCGCGCTGGGCTTGCCGTCGAGGGCCGCCGCGTACACCTCGGTGTTCATGGGTTCGCCGGCCTTGCCGCCCGGCGTAGCCGGTATGCCGCCTTCGCCGCGCCCGTTGTAAAGCGCACCGACGACCAGGGGCTGGTCGATATCTTCATCCAGGAAGCGCACCAGCACTTCCTGCCCGATACGCGGCACGAAGCTCATGCCCATGCCCGCGCCCGCCTGGCGCTGCGCCACGCGTGCCCAACGGCTTTTCGCCAGGCCCTGGCCGTCGGTCTGCCAGTGAAAGCGCACGCGCACGTCGCCCCGCGCGTTGCGGTGGATTTCGTCTTCGCCGCTGGCCTCGGTGGCCCCTTCGGCGTTGGTGACAATCGCCGTGTGCACGCCCACGGCGGACGGCGCGCCAGCCAATCGGGCACCGCGCGCGGCGGCCGGCAAGGCGCGCCAGGGGCGGTCGCAACGCACCGCGCAAAAGCGGTTGGCGTAGCCCACTTCATGCGCCCGCGCCAGCACGGCGGCGTCAGGCCGGCCGACGCCGATCAATGCGTCGTCTGGGGGGTAGGCGGAATCGTCGCCGGCCAGGTCGTCGTGATTGGCACGCTGAATGTCTGCGTCGCTATTCAATGCGGCGTCTTCGTCGTCGTCAAAGCACAGGAAGTCGTCCAGCGCGCCCATCTGGCCGGACAAGTTGGCGTCGGCCTGGCCCGGCAGGTTGTTGACGCCGACGTGTTCAATACGGTCCAACGCGAACACGGGTTCGAAGCCGGCCTCGCCCTTGGGCCCTAACGGCGACATGTCTTGCAGCGTGAAGCGTGTGCCCGACCGGAACGTGCGCACGTTGCCACGCCCGATGAACGTTTCGGCGCGAGCCTGCGCGGCCTGCATCAACAGCGTGGCCTGAAACTGCGCGTGCGCCTGGTTCAACAGGCCGCCGTGGCCCAGGGGTTCAAACCATTCCAGCCCGGCGGTTTCGTCGTCGGACCCGCTGGCCGGGCCGGCCAGGGCCTGGCCCGTGATGGCGTGCTTGCCGCTGTCGTGCCAGCCTAGAACGGTGACGCGTTCCACCGCGCGCCGCTGCCTGCGCGCCAGGGCCTGCACGCCGTCGCGCGTCTCGGTGGCATGCGCGCGTTGAAAGCGCACGCCGCCGCCCGAGGACTCTTCGTCTTCGGGCAACGTGCGGCTGTCGGCAAAGATCAGCACGGCATGGCGCGAAGGGGCCGCCTTGTCCTCGACGGTGGTCCAGCCCAGGCCGGATTCCGCCAGCAGGCGCGACAGAAAGGCGTAGTCGGTTTCGCGATACTGCGTGGTGTAAGGCCGCGTGGGCAGGTCGGCAAGGTGGCGCTCGACGTCGTCGGCAAGCTTGTAGGTGTAGCCCTCGTAGCTGTCCAGCACATGCCGCACGATTTCCAGCACGGGCTGGTTTTCATAGATGCGGCTGGCGCGCCGCTGCGTGGCCAGCCATAGCCAGGGCGCCAGCGTGATGCGATAGCGCGCCTTGCCCGCGTTGCCACCCAGCATCTCGGCGGCACGCACGACGCCGCTGCGGCCAATCTCGCTGCCGTCGGCGCGCGTGGCCCACAGCGTGGCGGGCCGCGACACCATGTCGTTAAGATCCAGCGAAGCGTCGTCGGCCAGCGCGACGATGCGCGCTTCGCTCAAGTCCGACAGGCCTTCACGCGCCACCCAGCCTTCCACTTGCAGGGACGCGATCGCGCCCTCGCCATCCAGGCGATACAGCCGGGATGGGGCGCTGGCACCGCCGTTGCTTGCGTTCACAGCCATGGAGCAAAAACCTCGCGGGGGGACAGGGGCGATAAAAGCCGGAGTGGGGCGTTGCGCATTCAGGGTTCGACGTTGGCTTGCGGCGTCGGGCATTCAGCGGCCGTGCCCCATTGGCCGGCGCACACGCGCAGGCGGCATTGTTCGCCCTCAAAGAAACTGAGTTTGCGGCATTCTTTCAAGCGTTCTGACAACGGCGAGCCCGGCATCTCGCGCATGAAAATGCCATCGGATTTATAGACGCGCGTGCCGGGCGGAGACGCGGGCGGCAGGCCGTAATTCATCAGCGCGGACAACAGCGCCGCGTCGGTGTCGGAAGGCTGTGCGGCCTTGCGCGGTGCTGCGGCGGGCTTAACGGCGCGCGGCGCATTGCCGTGCGGGACTACGGCTTCGCGCGCGCGTTGTTCCGCCGCCTGGCGCGTGGGACCGGGCGCGGTGGCGGCAGGGGCGGCGGTGGCCGGCGGCGTCATCGCCAGCACCGACAGCGGGTTGGTCGGCTCGCGCGATGGTTCCGGTTCACCACGGCCCACATCCGCATCGCGCGCGGGCGGCGATTCATCGATGATGGCGGCTACCGCGGGCGGCTTGTCGGACGCCCCTTGCGTCGCGTTGGCCTGCGGCGCGCGCGTGGCGGCGGGCGGGGCGCCCGATGCCGCTGGCGACGCGGGCCGATTCGCCTGCGAAGCATCCGCGCTCAATCCCGTAGCACCCGGCGCCTGGGCCTGCATCGCGCCCGTGGGGTCCTCGTGGATGAACCACGTGATGCCACCGGCCACCAACGCCAGCAGCAACGCCAGCGCCACCCAGCGCCGCGCGCGCGGGTCGCGCCGCGCGGCCAGGTGTTTGACCTCGGCTTCAGGCGCGCGCCCTTCCAGCGCCGCCAGTATTCGTGTGGACTCGGCCTCGCCTCGCGCGGCTGTGGAACCGCTGAGCAGACTCGGCGCGGTCATCGTAGGGCGAGCTTCTTTTTCGTCTTCTGCCATGCGGGTTCCCGTGTCAGCAGGAGGCGTGTGCAGCCCCCCCGTAACCAAGCCCGTCGAGAATACCCGAACACCTCATTTGGAACATCGATTCTTGTTACGATTTCTAAGGGTCCGACGCGGTTTGCAACGCCGGATCGCTTGCCTCCCACGCGAATAGAACAAAAGATGACGCCTTCCGCATGAGGGACCGATCTTGTTACTGCTACTGCCCCTGTATTTTTTGCTGGCGGTGGGCGTTTCCGCTCTCCTGTTTTTCCCTGCACTTCGCCAAGGCGCGGTGCGGGGTTTGCGCGCGTGCGCACAGGGCGTGGCGCGCGGCGCAACGCGTGGCGCAAGCCAGGCGGGCGGTGCGGTGGGTGGCACGGCCGGGGCCTTGCACAGCGGCGTGAAAACGTCGGCGGGATGGGTGGCGCGGCATCGCTGGCAAGTGGCAATCGGCCTTGCAATTGTGTTGCTGCCGTCACTTTTTGCTTTCGTCATGCGACACAATCACACATTCATTTACAGCCCTCAGATGACGGGCCCGGACCGCCGGATTCAGGCCTTGCTGGAAGGCGAAAGGCTGGCCCCGCCGGCCCCCCTGCCGCCCGACGCATTCACCACGCGCGAGGTGGAATTGGTGCGGCCGAAGCTGGGTGGCGCAAGCCGCAATTGGGACCTGCTGGATGCGGATTTCCGCCAGCGTCTGCTGCTGGCCTATCGCATCATGCGCGAGCAGCACGGCTACGAAATGGCGCTGATCGAGGGCTATCGCAGCCCGCAGCGCCAGGAAGAATTGGCGGGCATGGGCACGCACGTGACCAACGCGGGTGCGTTCCAGAGCTATCACCAATATGGCCTGGCCGCCGACAGCGCGTTCTATCGCGACGGCAAGATCGTCATTTCGGAAAAAGACCCGTGGGCCATGCGTGGCTACGAGCTGTTCGGCCAGACCGCCGAGCTGGTCGGCCTGACCTGGGGTGGCCGCTGGAAGATGATGGACTTCGGTCACGTAGAGCTGCGTCGGCCCGGCGCCATGCAGCGCGCGGGAGACACGGCGAAATGAACGCGACGCATTGCAACGCGCGCGCCGGCGCCCCGATAACAACAACTTCATTCCTCTGACCGGGCGCACATGGCACGTTTGTTGAAAAAAGGCTTGCTGGTTCTGGCGCTGTTCGCGGTGGTGTGGCTGGCCGTCATCATCTGGTGGCAAGAGTCGCGCACGCTGCCGACCGGCGTGGACATCGGGCTGTATTTGTTTGCGCTGCCGCTGGCGCTGTTGGGCGCGCTGTGGCTGGGCGCGCGCATCGTGCGCGCGGCGCGTGCGCCCAAGCCGCAACCCGTGGCATCGGCCCCCGCTGCCGAGGCGGCGCCGGCGGCGCGGGCCGAACTGCGCGTCGTTGCATTCGCGGCGCGCGCGGGGGCCGGGCCGGACGCAGCATCGATTGCCGAGGCGTTGATCGAACAACAGCGCCCCGAGCTGGATCCCGAACTGAAGACCTTGCAGGGCTTTCCCGTTTTCGCGGCGCGCGTGCCGCAGCTGGACGACGTTGATCTGTACGCCGCCGCACGCGAACGCGGCGCGCCCGCCGACGCGTTGGCCACGGCGGGTCTGCGCGCAACGGCCCTGCTGGTCGATGTCGCGGCCACGTTGACCGACCAAGCGCATCGCCGCGTCACCGAACTGGATGTGCCGGCGCGCGACGAAGACTGGCCGTTGCTGCGCTTTGACCTCCTGCTGCCCGCAAGCTGGCCGCAGCCCGCGCGTGAGCGCGCGCGCGCCGAAGTGCTGGCGGCAGCGGGCGTCTGGCCCGATAGCCGCGTCAGCGTCACGGAACACATCGCGCATGACGTGATGGCCACCGAGACACTGCTGCGTGAATTGGCGTCGCTGCCCGTCGACACCAAGGCCGCGCCAACGTGGCGCATCGTGCTGGCCGGTGACGGCTACATCGATCAGGATCAGGTAGCGCAATGGGACGCGGACGCCACGCTGCTGACGCACGCCAATCCGCACGGCCGCGTGCCGGGCGAGGCCGCTGCCGGCTTGCTATTGAACCTGGTGGATACCCAGGCGGGTGTGGCCGACGCAGGGCCGACCGCATCGAACGCGGCTGCGACGGCCCCCTCCTTTGCATCCACCGACCTGCGCGTCGCCCTGTCACCCATGATCCAACGCCAGAAGCCCGCGGATGCACGGGGCGCGTTGCCTGAGCCCGCGCTGGCCGAACTGGCGCGCGACCTGTTGCAGCGCGCGGCCGTTGCGCCAGACACCGTCGTGCACGTGGTCAGCGACGCCGATCATCGCGGCAGCCGTCCGTTGGAAGCCCTGGGCGTGACGTCGCAATTGTTTGAACACCTGGATGCCAGCAAGGATTGCCACGCGGTGGGCGTGGCCTGTGGCCACACCGGCGTGGCCGCCTCGTTGCTGACCTTGGCCATCGCCGGTGAAGCCTGTATGCAGGCCGAACACCCGGTGCTGACCCTTACCCTGCAAGACCCCGCATTGCGCTGCGCGTCCCTGGTCTATCGACCGGCCGCCGGCACTACCGCCTGACTCGGAAAATAACAGCGAAAACCATGCGTAGCCCCTCAGGATTCCTATCTTCTCTTTCCAGTTCCATGAGCGATATTCGCTACTGGGGCGCGCGCGTGTTCGCCAACCCGCGCACCTTCATGGTGATCGGGTCGATTGCGCTGATCGTCTTCCTGTTCCTGTTCGCCGACACCATGCAGATCGGGCTGATATGGGCCGGCACCGCGCTGGGCGTATTGCTGTTGCTGTGGCTGTGCGTGCAGCTGTGGCGGCGCCGCCGCACGCGGCGCGCCAACCAGCAGCTGGGCGACATGCTGGAGCAACAGGTGCAAACGGGCGCCGTGTCCAGCCCCGCCGCCAACCGCAACGACATCGACGCCTTGCGCCAACGGCTGACGCAGGCGGTGCGCACGATCAAGACGTCAAAGATCGGCCAAACGTCGGGCAACGAAGCCCTGTACGAACTGCCCTGGTACATCGTCATCGGCAACCCGGCGGCCGGCAAGAGCAGCGCGGTCATCAATTCGGGCCTGCAATTTCCGTTTGCGGACAAGAACGGCGCGGCCGTGCGCGGCGTGGGCGGCACGCGCAACTGCGATTGGTTCTTCACCACGGAAGGCATCCTGCTGGACACGGCGGGCCGCTATTCGGTGCACGAGGAAGACCGCAACGAATGGATGAGTTTTCTGGACCTGCTCAAGCGCCATCGCCCGAAGGCGCCGATCAACGGCATCATCGTGGCGGCCAGCATCAGCGAGCTGACCGATTCCGGCCCGGAATTTGCCATCAACCTGGCCAAGAACCTGCGCCAGCGCGTGCAGGAACTGACCGACCGGCTGGAGGTGTTTGCGCCGGTGTATGTGATTTTCACGAAGGCGGATCTGATCGCCGGCTTCTCGGAGTTTTTTGCGGATGCCGACCCGCGTGAGCGCGACCGCGTGTGGGGCGCCACGCTGCCGTATGGCGCGGACGAAAGCCGCGACGTGCTGACGCAATTCGACGAGCGTTTTGACGAGCTGTATGAAGGCCTGAAGGAAATGGGCACGGCGCAGATTTCGCTGCGACGCAGCGGCGCCCTGCCCCCGGGCCTGCTGACTTTTCCGCCGGAATTCGCGGCGATCAAACCCGCGCTGCGCACGTTTCTGTCGACCTTGTTCGAGACCAATCCGTTCCAGTACAAGCCGGTGTTTCGCGGCTTTTACTTCACCAGCGCCCTGCAGGAAGGCGCCTCGCGCAGCACCTCGACAGAGAAGCTGGCCGAGCGCTTCAGCCTGCGCCCATCCACGCGCGGCGCGGCGCCCAACACGGCATCGCACAACGGCCTGTTCCTGCGCGACCTGTTTTCCAACGTGATCTTTGCCGACAAGAAGCTGGTGCGCCAACACGCCAGCCCCAACAAAGTCCGCATGCGTTACCTGACCTTCTTCGGCCTGGTGCTGGCGCTGGGCCTGGTGCTGGGCGGCTGGAGCTGGTCGTACCTGGGCAACCGCCAGTTGGCCACCAATGTGCAGGCGGATCTGGACAAGGTGGTGCGCCTGCAAAGCGAACGCACCGATCTGCAAAGCCGTCTGGAAGCGATGGAGATCCTGCAAGACCGCATCGAACAGCTGGACCGCTATTCGTCCAGCCGCCCCCTGTCGTTGGGCCTGGGGCTGTACCAGGGCGATGTGCTGCGCGAACGCCTGCTGGCCGAGTACTACAACGGCCTGCGCCAGTTCATGCTGGTGCCGGTGAAGGCCAGCCTGGAAGAGTATCTGGGCCGCGTGGATACGTCGAAGGCCGCGGCATCCGGCGCGACGGCCACGCCGGTATCCACCCAGGCGTCTGCCCAGGCACAGGGACAGCCGGCGCGCGCCAATGCCGGCGACACCTTGTTCCAGGACGCCTCGCCCACCAACGTGGACGACGCGTACAACGCGCTCAAGACGTACCTAATGATGGCCAACCGCGAGCACGTGGACCCGACCCACCTGTCGGATCAGATCACGCGCTTTTGGCGCGGCTGGCTGGAAACCAATCGCGGCGCCATGCCGCGCGACCAGTTGATCCGCAGCGCGGAGCGGCTGATTTCGTTTTACGTGGCGCGCGCCGCCGATGCCGATTGGCCGCAGATCGAGACCAATCTGGCGTTGGTGGAACGCACGCGCGGCAATCTGCGCAGCGTGATGCAGGGCATGCCGGCGCGCGAACGCGCCTATTCCACGCTGAAGGCGCGTGCCGCCACGCGCTTCCCGGCAATGACCGTGGCGCGCATCATGGGCGAAGCCGACGCCGCCGTGGTGGCGGGCAGCTACGCCGTGCCCGGCACCTTCACCCGCGAAGCGTGGGAGCAATACATCGAGCCCGCCATCGGCGAGGCCGCGCGGCGCGAAGTGCAGACCAGCGACTGGGTGCTGGGCGTGAACGCGCGCGACGATCTCACGCTGGAAGGCAGCCCGGAACAAATCCAGAAAAGCCTGGCCACGATGTACAAGACCGAGTACGCGCAGGAATGGCAGAAGATGCTGCGCGGGGTCACGATCAAGCCGTTCAACAGCTTTGAGCAAGCGGTGCACGGCATGAACCGCCTGGGCGATCCGCAGAATTCGCCGCTGGTCAAACTGATCAACACCACCTACGAGCAAACGTCGTGGGACAACCCGTCGCTAATCAACACCGGCATTTCGCAAGCGCAGACGGGTGTGGTGGCGTGGTTCAAGCGCGTGATCCTGCGCCAGGGCCAGCCCAAGCCCGCGCAGGCGCAGACGGCGGCCAACGGCGAACAGATTCCGATGGGGCCGGTGGGCCGCGAGTTCTCGGACGTGGCCCGATTGGTGGTCACGCGCGACAACCAGTCGCTGATGGGCAACTACATGACGGCGTTGTCGAAGATCCGCACGCGCTTTAACCTGATCAACAACCAGGGCGACCCGGGTCCCGGCGCCTTGCTGCTGATGCGCCAGACGCTGGAAGGCAAGGACTCGGAGCTTGCCGATGCGCTGAAGCTGGTTGATGAGCAAATGCTGGCCGGCCTGACGCCCGCGCAACGCGAGACGCTGCGCCCGCTGCTGGTACGCCCGCTGATCCAGGGCTATGCCGTGGCCATGCAACCGGCCCAGACCGAGCTGAACAAGGTGTGGAACGCGCAGGTCTATCAGCCCTTCAGCCAGGGCCTGGCCGACAAGTATCCGTTCTCGACCAAGGCCGGCATCGAGGCCAGCGGCGAAGAAATCGGCCAGGTGTTCGGCCCGCAAGGCAGCATCGCCAAGTACCTGAACGACACGCTGGGGCCGCTGACCGTGCGGCGCGGCGACATCCTGACGGCGCGCACCTGGGGCGACATGGGCATAGATTTGCAGCCCTCGTTCACTGCCAACTTTGCACAGTGGGTGGCCCCGCTGGCGGGCGGGGCGGCAGGCTCGGGCGCGGCGTCGCAGCCGCAGACGCTGTTCCAGATCCAACCCAAGCCGGCGGGCGGCGTCACGGAATACACCATCGAGATCGACGGCCAGCAACTGCGCTATCGCAATACGCCGCCGCAGTGGGTCAACTTCGTGTGGCCCAATGCGCAGGGCGCACCGGGCGCGCGCATCACGGCCACCGCGTTTGACGGCACCGTGGTCGAGGTCATCAACGAGCCGGGCCGCTTTGGCCTGGAACGCCTGATCTCCGGATCGCAGCGCAAGCCCAACCCCGACGGCAGCTTCGACATGAGCTGGACCAAGTCGAACATCACCGTGCCGGTCAAGCTGCGCATCATCAGCAACGCGCAAGCCGCCAGCGCGGGCGGCACCGAACCCGGCAGCCAAGGGCTGCGCAACCTGCGCCTTCCCGCCTCGGTGGTGGGCGCATCCTCTCAACCCTCCGTCGCCCCGACGCCTGCCGGAGCGCAGCAATGAGCCATCCGCAGTCCCCCATGTTTCGTACGGCCTACTTCGGCAAAATCCCGTCTCGCGGTGATTTCGTGAAGAACACCTCGCACCCCCAGTTGATGTCGACGCTGGATGCGTGGGTGGCGAACACCATGGAGATCCTGGCGCAAGACCCGCACTGGAAGACGCTGTACGACGAGGCGCAGCCCGTGCCCTTCGCGGTGTTGGGCTCGCGCGGCAAGCTGGCCATTGCCGGCCACCTGCAACCCAGCCGCGACCAGTCCGGGCGGCGCTTTCCGTTCATCAGCGCGACGTCGGTAGAGGTAGCGCGTCCGCTGGATTTCATCGCGCGCAGCCCGCTGGCGTTCAGCCGCATGTGGAACCGCATGGGCGCGGCCGCCGCGCAGCTGATGCAGGACGGCGACCCCGCCCCGGCGCTGCAAACGCTGAACGACCTGGAAGGCGAGATCCGCACGGCGGCCGACGACGGCTTCGATGCCTTCATCGACCTGCAAACAATCGAACGCGTAGAGGCCATGCTGCGCAACAACGGCCACGCGGCCAGCATGCACGACATCGTGCTGGCGCTGGGCATCCTGCTTGCACCCGTGATGTCCAGCGGCTCGTCGCAGCTGGACACGGGGCTGGCGTTGCCGCTGCCGGACGACCCGCTCTACATCAACCTGGTGGCCACGTATTGGATGACGCTGATCGCGCCCTTCCTGACGCGCGCCGACTTTGAAATCGCCATGTTCATCGGCAGGGTGGCGGGCAAGCATCGGCTGGTGCTGGGCTTTCGGGGCGCATCGCCGCAGACGCTGGCCAGCCTGTTGTCCACGCCGCAGACCTTATCGCAGCACTACATCGTGCTGGAGGGCGCGCCGTGGGTGCGCGACCATGTCAGCGCCAGCCACGGGCTGGCCAAGCTGTCGAGCTATCTGGATCAACCGCGGCTTTCCTTGCGCCAGGCGCTGGAAACGTTCCGCGAAGTTTTCATCGGAGCCTAGCGCATGCGCACGCTTATTCTTGCCCTGGCCGCCACGCTGTCGTGCGCGGCCCATGCCCAGGATGCCGCAACGGTGGTGCCGGCCAACGTCATCCCCCAACCCGGCCAGGTGGTGGCCAGCGGCGCGGTGCCCGACGAGGCCACCAAGGCCGACGTGCTGGCGCGCTTGCAGAAGGTCTATGGCGTGGGCAACGTGATTGATCGCATCGACGTGGGCGGCGTGGTCGCGCCGGCGAACTGGTCGCAACACGTCAGCAAGCTGCTGGACACCCCGCTCAAGCAGATCAACCGGGGTCAGCTGGAGATCGACGGCACGCAGATCCGCTTGCGCGGCGAGGTCGACAACGAAGCGTCGCGGCAACAGATCGCCAGCACCTTCGCCACGTCGCTGAACCCCACGTACAAGATCGTCAACGGCCTGCGCGTATCGGCTGGCAAGGACGAACAGGATGTGCTGGACAACCTGCTGAGCAACCGCGTTGTGGAATTCGAAACGGGCAGCACGCGGCTGACGGCACGCGGCCGCGAGTTGCTGGACCGCGTGGCGGATGCGGTGCCCAAACTGCGTGCCGACAAGATCCAGATCATCGGCCACACCGACAGTTCAGGCAGCCGCAGCACCAACCTGGCGCTGAGCCAGGCGCGCGCGGATGCGGTGCGGGATTATCTGGTGGACAAGGGCTTGCCGGTGTCGCGCTTCGAGGCGATGGGCGCGGGCCCGGATCAACCGGTCGCGACCAACGCCACGGCCGAGGGGCGGGCCAAGAACCGACGCATCGAATTCCGCGCGGCGCGATAAGGCTGGCGGTTGGCGCTTAGCCGTTCTCGCCGGCCTTCTTGATGCCCAGCAGTTCTTCCAAGCCCGACAGGGTCTCGTCGTTCTTGACCACCGTGCGCAGCCACAGGTGCAGCGACATCTCGCCCCAGCTGGCGGCCTTGTCGGCCAGGTAGGCTACCGGGCTGTGCGGCTCGGTGCGACGGAAAAAATCAGCCACCTCGCGCAGCTGCGCCAACGCCTGCTCGCGCGTCTGGATCGGACCACGCACGGCGGGCGTTGAGGGGATGCCGACCGGCGCACCGGCGGCAGGGAAGGAATCGTCGGCGGGCAAGGTCGGCTCCACACGGGTGGGAACGGCGGGCGCCACGGGCGGCTGTGGCAAGGTCGGCGCCATATCGGCGCGCACCAGCAAACCAGCGTCGCGCGCAAAGCGGTGGACCAGTTCGGTCACGTTGCGCAGCGCCTCGCGCACCCTCGAAAACGCCGGGCTTTCGTCGCCCAGGCGCTCGTCCAGCGTGCGTTCCAGCTGCGCCAACGCCTGCGCGCAACCTTCCAGCTGGCCGTCCAGTTCGGAATAGAACGACGGCGGCGTATCGCGCCGCGCCGCATCAAAGCGGTCTAGCGTGAGCTTGCCCCGGGTCAGCTCGTTGGCGTTGTCCGGCGTGCGCTTGACGGCGTTAGCCAACTGGCTGGCGGCATCCCAGAGCACCGCGCCATAACGCGCGCCGTCCGCCTGCGTCAGCGGAATCTCACCAATCAGTTGCTGCGACCGCGACAGCAGCCACGCCAGGTTGCCCACGCGTTGCTGCACGTCGCCATCCTCGGGCACGGGGTGCAGGCCATCCCAATAGTTCTGACACAGGCCGTCGATCAACAGATAACCGTCGCGCAAGCCCGCAAAGCCGCGCGTCTTGGCCCACGCTTCCGCCAGCCACGACGCAATGCGTATGTCCTTGCTACGGTTGCGCAGCGCCTCGGAACAGATGCGCGCCACTTCCGGCCAGTCGGCCTCTTTCAAATCAATGATCCAGTCGCCTTGGTCCAGCTGCGGATCATCGTGCCGACGCGCTTCGCGTATGGCGTCGAATTCAGGCGAGAACACCAGGTCCACGCCGCAGGGCGCATCGCCGGGTATTGGAAGCAACAAGGCGTTGATGTCGGTCATAGTTCTGGGAAGCGGTAGCGAGGGCTGGCGGCGTCAGCGCCAAAGGCGAAGACAACGCCGCCAGCGGCGGGAATGGCGGAAATGATCCCACATTCGCTTACGCATAACGTTCAAAGATGACACGTCCTATTACAAGGCGCATCACGATGCATCGTTATGATTTCGGCTCCTATCCAAGGAGCGTCCATGACGACGAAATCCATCCGCATGTTGCCCGACGGGCACTTCATTGCCGGCACCCCGCGCCGAGCGCCCGACGGCACCTATGTCTGCGGCGAAGGCCCCATCACCCGCGCCCCCGACGGCACGTACGTGGCAGGCACCCCGCAACGCGCGCCGGACGGCAGCTACAAAGGCGGCGGCGGCCCCGTGCGCATGGCGCCCGACGGCACATTCGTGGTCGGCCCTGCCCGGCGCGCGCCGGACGGCACGTATCTGTAAACAGATATCTCGCGCCATGTCCCAACGCCCCGTCATCCGCAAAGGCGACAAGACGTCGCACGGCGGCGTCGTCGTGACCGGCGATGAAACCGTCATCATCTTCGGCCAACCCATGGCCCGCGTCGGCGACCGCGTCACCTGCCCCAAATGCGGCGACACGCACACCATCGTCGAAGGCGTGCACAACGTCAGCTCCGACCGCATGACCGCGCTGGAAGGCATGCGCACGTCCTGCGGCGCGACGCTCATCGCGAGCCAGAGTTTTTATCAGTTGGAGTTTGGGTGAGGCGTGCAATGCAATGACGGGCCGGGGGTAGGTATCCCTGTCCCGTCGGAATCGCGCAAAGCAAAAGGCCGGAAAGCAAAAAGCCCACCGCATGCGGTGGGCTTTTTTTGCCTGGTGCACCAAGTTTCCCGGGTACGACCAAAAATTCTGGTGGGCTGTGAGTGGCTCGAACACTCGACCTACGGATTAAGAGTCCGCTGCTCTACCAACTGAGCTAACAGCCCTGCAATGCACGCATTTCGATTCGTTTTCAACCGCGCGGCTATCTGTTGATGGCCTTGCTGCTGACCGCGTTTCGCTATGTGTGTAGTGCGAAGAAGCAAGATTATATGTAGGTTTTTTTGTTTGTGCAAGTCGGGTGCGAAAAAACTTTCACACCCGCTGCGTCAGGCTGCGTAGCCGCCGTCCACCGACAGGCTGGCGCCCGTGATGTAACGCCCTTCCGGGCCGGCCAGGAAGGCCACCATGCCCGCGATGTCGCGCGGTTCGCCATAGTGCGGCAGCGACAGCACGGCGACGAGGTCGGCCGCGTGGTCGCCGTTCGCCGGGTTCATGTCGGTGTCGATCGGGCCGGGGTGCACGACGTTGACGGTGATGCCGCGTGCGCCCAGGTCGCGGGCCAGGCCTTGGCTGAGCCCGATCAGCGCGGTCTTGCTGGCCGCGTACAGCGCCACGCCGGGGCGGCCGGCGCGTTGGGACAGGCAACTGCCGATGTTGATGATGCGGCCGCCGTCCGGCATGGATGCCTGCGCGGTGCGGATGGCCACGAACGGAGCGCGCACGTTGATGTTCATCGTGCGTTCGTATTCCTCAAGGCTGGTGTCGCCGATGACGCCGGTGACGAAAATGCCCGCGTTGTTGACCAGCACGTCCACCGGTCCAAGCAGCTTGATCGCTTCTTCCACGGCCTGCCTGACGGCCAGCGCATCTTCCGCATCGGCCTGGATGGCGCGCACCTGGCGTGCGCCGGTGGTCAATTCCGTTGCCAGTGCCTTGGCTGCGTCAGCCGAGGAAGGGCTGACGTAGGTGAAGGCGACGTGCGCGCCCTCGGCGGCCAGCCGGCGCACGATGGCCGCGCCGATGCCACGACTGCCGCCTGTCACGAATGCGACCTTTCCGTTCAAGTTGCCCATGTTTCATCCTTATTTGTAGTGATCGATACAAATATCATCGCCGCGAAATATTTGCGGCGTCAACAAATTTTTTATCGATCAACACAAAATAGGCGTCGCAGGTAAAATCCCGCCATGGCAGAACGTGGGCGCCCCCGGAGCTTTGACCGGGCCCAGGCCTTGCAAAAGGCAATGGAAGTTTTCTGGTCGAAGGGATATGAAGCAGCATCGCTGTCCGAACTCACGGAAGCGATGGGCATTAACTCGCCCAGCCTTTATGGCGCGTTCGGCTCCAAGGAAGACCTGTTTCGTGAAGCCGTCGAGCTATACCGTGAGACCGCCGGCGGGGGATCGCGGCGCGCATTGCAAGACGGCGCGACTGCACGTGAAGGCGTTCAAGCCATGCTGATGGCCGCAGCCGAACGCTTCACCGCGCCGGGCACGCCGCCCGGCTGCATGATCGTATTGGGCGCGCCGTCCGGCAGCGTCAACCACGCCAGCGTTGGCGAATTCCTCTGCGATAGCCGGCGAGAGATGCAGGCCCGGATTCAGGCCCGCCTTGCCGCCGGCGTTGCCGACGGCGAACTGCCTGCCGGCACCGACGTGAAAGCGCTGGCGGCGTTCTACACGACCGTGTTGCACGGCATGTCGATCCAGGCGCGCGACGGCGCCAGCCGCAAGACTTTGCAATCAGTGGCGCGGCAAGCCATGTGCGCCTGGGACGCCCTGACGGGCAGCCGGCCGCCTTCAGGCGTGCCTCCGGGCCACGCCCGTTCCTGACGGCCGCGACCATGTTCCGCATCGACCTTCGGCGCCTTATCCTTTGGATCTGCCTGCTGTCGGTCGTTTTGGTGCTGGCCGGCGGATTGCACGCCAGCTACCTGGTGCAGCGCGACCTGCTGCTGCACAACGCGCTTGAGGTCAACCGCGTCTACGCGTCCAAGCTTGCCGTCACCACCGACCTTTTTCTGGCGGACGTGCGGCGTTATCTGGCGTATAGCGCCGACGTGTTGACCGACATGGAAGCGCGCCCCGGCTTGATGGTCGAAGAAACGCGGCGCCAACAAGCGCAGATGGGGCAGTTCAATTCCACCGTCGTGGTCTCGCCGACGGGCAAGGTCATTGCGGCATCGTCGGCGTATCCGCAACTGCTGGGCCAGCAACTGACCAGCGAGCCGTCGCGCAATGCCATCCGCACGCAGCAGCCGAATATCAGCGAACCCTATCAGGCCAGCAACAACCGCTGGCTGATTCTGTATTCGCATCCGATTTTCTCGCGTGATTACCGTTACCTGGGGTACATCGCCGGCACGCTGTATCTGCACGAGGACAACGCGCTGGATCGCCTGCTGGACAAGCATTTCTATCGCGACGATTCGTTCGTGTACGTGATGGATCGCAACGGCACGCTGATCTATCACCCGGATCGCAGCCTGCTGGGCCACAAGGCACCGGACATCGACGCATTGGCGGCGGCGCGGCGGGGTGAAACGGGCGAAATGCGGTTTACCGATCAGCAAGGCCGCGACATGCTTGCGGGTTACGCCCCCGTGCCCAGCACCGGCTGGAGCATCGTCGCGCAGCGGCCGGTCGCGGGCACCCTGCAACCCTTGAGCGACCTGCTCATGGCCACCGCCCGCAATACCCTGCCCTTGCTGCTGTTGTCGATCATCACGATCTGGGTACTGTCGGGCTGGATTGCCCGGCCGCTGGGCGAACTGGCGGGCATCGCCAAGCGCATGGAAGACCCGGATTCCGCCGACCGTATCCGCGACGTGCGGTCGTGGTATTTCGAGGCGGCGCAGCTCAAGCGCGCGCTCATCATCGGCTTGGCGGCGATCCATCACAAGATTCGGGACCTGCGCCGTGAAAGCACCACCGACACGTTGACGGGGCTGCTGAACCGGCGCGGCCTGGACGAGGCCATGGCGCTCTTGCAAGCGGGCGAATCGCCCGTGGCGCTGCTGGCTATCGACATCGACCACTTCAAGACCATCAATGACCGCTATGGGCACACGGCGGGCGACCGGGCCTTGCAGGCGTTGGCGGCCGTCATGGGCGAAGGCTCGCGGGTGGGCGACACCCTGGCGCGCGCGGGTGGCGAAGAATTCGTGGTGCTGATGCCGGGCGCCTCGCTGCATTCCGCGGCGGCTGCCGCCGAACGGCTGCGGCAGCAGATCGCCTCGCGGCAGCCGCCGGATTCCATCGGGTCGCCGCTGACGGTGTCGGTGGGCGTGGCGCGCTATCCCGAACACGGCGCCACGCTGGAAGCGGTCTACCGGCGGGCGGACAAGGCGCTTTATTACGCGAAGAACAACGGCCGCAACGCCGTGTGCGTGGCGGATGACGCCGAACCGGAAGGTGCCCGGCGCGTGTCGCCGAAGTAGCGATGCCGCAGGTGGCGGCACGGTGACGGCGCGGCGGCGGCACGGCGGCCCTTTAGCCGAGGGCCGCCATCCTGACCGACCTACTTCCCCGTCTGCGCCGGCGCGGTCGGCGGCTTGCGCATCTGTTCCAGCAACGGCCCGCACGCGTTTTCGTCATTGGTGCTGGGCGCGATCAAGGCCAGCAGGCCGGCGGCCGGGGTCAGCAACACGCCCAGCGCCACCATGCCCGCGCCGCGCGCCGCCAGCGGGCCCACGTGCACGCCCACATCGGGGTCGCCGAACGTACCGCGCACGTACAAGGGCGAACGCAGCGAGAAGATGCGGAAGCCCTTGCTGTCGGGCGTGACGTCCATATCGATTTTTTCGTTCTTGAAATCGGCCGTGCCGGTGATGCTGATCAGCGCGTTTTCAGTGTCGAAAACAAAGACGCGCGGCGTCATCACGCCGTTTTTCATGGCCAGGTCGGCGGCGCCGCAATTGATCTTTACCTCGTCGTCGCCAAACAGCTTGGACACCACGTAGTTGCCCACATTCAGGCCGGCGATCTCCATCAGGCTGCGGCTGATGACGCCGTCGTTGACCAGCATTTTGATGTCGCCGGTGGACGTGCCCAGCAGCGCCGCCACGGAATTGCCGGTGCCGCTGACGGCAAGATCTCCGTTCAGTTCGCCCAGCGTCTTCTGCATGGCTTCGGTGGCGGGGAACAGCTGCTTGAGCCGCAGGCGGCGCGCATGCAGGTCCACGCGCCCGGCCATGGCCTCGTGGGCACCATCCAGATTGATGGTGCCGTTGATGTTGCCCCCCGCGATGCCGAACTTGAAGGGGTCCAGCGTCAGCTTGCCGTCCTGCAAGACCACGTGCACCGACAGGTCTGACAAGGGCAGCTTGCTGTCGTGGATGATGCGGCCGGCGTCCAGCGACACGTCGGCATCCATGTCGCGCCAGCGGTCGGTGCGAAACGCCTGCGTGGGCAGCACCTTGCCGCCCTTGGGCTTGGCCGGCGCGTCCTTCGTCTTGTCGGCGGGTGCGGCGGCGGTGCCGTCTGCCGGCACCCCGATCAACGGCCCCAGGTCGACCATGCGCAATTGCTTGGACGACAACTTGCCCGTCAGCTTGGGCCGCGGCGCCCCCATGGCAAAGGTGATGTCGCCATGCAAGTCGCTATTGCCGACCTTGCCGTTGAAGTCCTTGTAGTCAAACACGGCGCCGCCCGGGTTTTGCAGCTTGGCCACCAAATGCCCATCCGTGGAATACGGCGGCGTATCCGGCAAGGTCACGCCCGTCAGCGGGTACAGCTGCGCCATGGATGCGCCGGCCAGCTTCAGGCGCAAGTCCAGCGCGCCCAGGTTGGCGGGGTCGGTCACGGTGCCGGTGATCGACGCCTTGGTGCCGCCCACGGCGACATCCGCCTGGACCGGAAAGGGTTGCTTGGGATCTTGCAGGGCCAACATGCCGCCGACCTTGCCTTCGCCTTTGGTGTCCAGACCTTTGTATTTGCCGTCAACCTTCCAGCCGAAGACATAGTCGCGCGGCGCCGGGGCCTGGCCGTCCTGTGGCGCGACGGCGGCGCCCGCCACGTCGGCGAACGGGACGGGCTTGCCCAGCGGATCGACCAGCACCGTCAGGTCGGCTTTAAGCGTCTCGTCGACGAAACCAACGCGGCCCTTGTCGAAACCGATCTCGTTGATGTCCAGCACCCACGGCGACGGCTCGCCGGATTCAGGCAGCGTGAACACCCAGTTGGCGCGGCCATCGGCCAGCCGTTGCAGATCGGCGGCGGGCTCGGTCAGCTGGATTCTGCGAATGACGACGCGCTGGCGCAGCAACGGCAAGGGCGCCAGGCTGAACTCGCCGCGCTTGAGCGTGGCGAAGGTCGGCGCCTTGGCCCAGGGCGCATTGCCGATCGAAATATCGTTGGCGACCACATGCGGCCACGGCACCCAGGCCCGCCAACCGCCCTCGTCCCGTTCACGCTGCCACTTGACGCTGAGATCGCCATTGATGGCGAACGGCCTGCCGATGGCGGCGCTGGCGCGTTCATTGATCATGGGCTTGGCGCGGTTCCAGTCAAAGGTGGCGATCACCACCGCCAATACCAGCACGAGCAGGGCCAGTGCCCCTACAATCCCGATCGCTATTTTTCTTGTTCGCGTCATGGCGTTCATCCTTGGCGTTATGGCCGGCCCGTCACCGCCGACCCCATTTACCAACAAGGGTATCGCGGCCCGGGGCAAGGGTTAAGCTTGCCGGCCCCATAATGTGTGCGGATCTTTCCAAGCGGCGGCGCTGCATACCGGCCGACATGGCGGTCGTCGCCTTGCCTGACGCAGCATGCGGCGTGCCCGGTAAAGGTGAAGCACAATAAGGGCCGTTACAAAGCGAAATAGCCGAAGCGGTGACCGGCGTGGTCGGGCGCGCGGATTCGCTGAATTTTCTACGCGGTCCCTGATCCAATGCCCGCAAGATTGGTTTCGGCCCACCGGGCCGGATGCAGAACAACCTGGAGGCCCAATGCGGCATTCAACCCTGATTTTCGTAGTGGCGGCATTTGCGCTGCTGACGTTGAGCCGCTTGGCGCTGGCCGCCTGGCAGTGGCAGCGCGTGCGCAATGCCGGTGGCCTGGTCCCCTTGTTGCTGGGCGGTTTGCGCATCGACGCGCATCAGATCGCCGTGCTGGCCGCGCTGCCGGCGGTGCTGTCGCCTTTCTTTGGCCACTTTCCGATTGCCGCCTCGCTTGCCGGATATTGGTACCTGGTGGCCTTCATGCTGCTGGCCTTTCTGGAAGTGGCCTCGCCGCCCTTCATCCTGGAATACGACTCCCGGCCCAACCGCCTGTTCGTTGAATACCTGAAGCACCCGCGCGAAGTCTCGGGCATGCTGTGGCGCGGCTACAAGCTCGTGCTGGTGGGCGCCTTTGCCGCCCTGGCGCTGATCGGCTGGGGCGCGTACGCCCTGTTCGGACACGCCCAGGCCGACGCGGCGCTGACCTGGTGGCAGATGCCGATTGCCAGCGTGGTGATCCTGGCGGTGGTCATCCTGGCCATACGCGGCACGCTGGGCCATCGCCCGATCAACCCGTCTTCGGTGGCCTATTGCTCGGACGGCATGCTGAACACGCTGGCGCTCAATTCGCTCTACAACGTGTTCTACGCCGTCTACAGCATGAAGAACGAAAAGTCGGCCTCGGCGGTGTACGGCGGCATGGACGATGACCAGATGCACGATCTGGTGCTGGCGCAAGCCGGCCTGCCCAATCCTCCCGCCAACCCCGACTACCCCAGCCTGCATCGCCAACCCGCCACGCGCAAGACGGCGCGGCCGCTGAACCTGGTGATCATTCTTGAAGAGAGCCTGGGCGCGCAATACAGCGCGGGCTTGGGCGGCGCCAACCTGACGCCGGAACTGGATGCGCTGGCGCGCGAAGCCTGGGCGTTTACGCGCGCCTATGCCACCGGCACGCGCTCGGTGCGCGGGCTGGAAGCCGTGGTGACGGGCTTTTTGCCCACGCCTGCCCAGGCCGTATTGAAGCTGCCCCGTTCGCAGCGCGGCTTTTTCTCGCTGGCTGACCTGCTGGGCCGCCATGGCTACCATTCGCGCTTCATCTACGGCGGCGAATCGCACTTTGACAATATGAAGGGCTTCTTCCTGGGCAACGGCTTCAAGCAGATCGTTGACCGCGCCGACTTCGTCGACCCCGCGTTCGTGGGCACCTGGGGTGCGTCGGACGAAGACATGTTCAATCAGCTTGACCGCCTGCTGCGCGAAGACGGCGACAAGCCCACCTTCACGCTGGCGTTCAGCGTATCGAACCATACCCCTTGGGAATACCCCGCCGGCCGCATCCAGACGGAAGGCAACCCCGCCACCGTGGAGAACACGGTGCGCTATGCGGACTGGGCGCTGGGCCGCTTCTTTGAACGCGCCAAGGCGTCGCCATACTGGGAGAACACCGTGTTCCTGGTGGCGGCCGACCACGATTCGCGCGTATTCGGCGCCAGCCTGGTGCCGGTGCGCCACTTCCATATTCCCGCCGTGATCCTGGGCGCCGGCGTCGAGGCACGCCGCGACGACCGCCTGATCAGCCAGATCGACCTGCCGCCCACCTTGCTGTCGCTGATTGGCGTGGACACCGAACACCCGATGATCGGCCACGACCTGACGCGCAGCACACCGGGCCGCGCCATCATGCAGTACGACAACACGTACGGGTATCTGAAGGAAAACGACTTGCTGGTGCTGGCGCCCAACAAAACGCCGGTGCAGTACCGCTACACCGCGCCTGAAGACTACGCGCCCGTTGCCCTGAACCCCGAGCTGGCCACCGAAGCGCTGGCCCATGCGCTATGGCCCAGCTGGGCGTATCGCGAAGGCCGTTACAGCCTGCCCGGGCTGACGCCCGAAATGGCGGCCACGCCGGTGGACGCCGCCAAGCGCTGATCCACGCGCCACGCGCTGATCAGCGCGGGCGCAGGAACCCCTTGCGCGCCTTGTCGCTGGGCGCATGGCAATGGCAGTCGGGGGTGTGGTCGTTGACCATGCCCACCGATTGCATGAAGGCGTAGACAGTGGTGGGCCCGACGAACTTCCAGCCCAGCTTTTTCAATGCCTTGGACAGCGCGATGGATTGCTCTGACGTTGACGCGCCCAGCGTCGATGGCGACCCGTCGGGCGCTTCAAAGCGCCAGAAGAACGCGGCCAGGGACCCTTCCCGATCGATCATTTCCAACGCACGCGCCGCGTTGTTGATCACGGCTTCAATCTTGCCCCGATGGCGCACGATGCCGGCATCGGCCAACAGCGCCTGGATGTCTTTCTCGCCAAACTTCGCGACGCGGGCAGGGTCGAACTCGGCAAAGGCGCGACGAAACGCCGCGCGCTTGTTCAGGATGGTGCGCCAGCTGAGGCCGGACTGAAAACCTTCAAGGCAAAGCTGTTCGAACAGCGCGCGATCATCCCCTTGCGGGCGCCCCCACTCGGTGTCGTGATAGGCCATGTATTCGGCGGATGTATCCACCCAGCCGCAACGGGCAAGGCCGTCGGGGAAGTCGTTTTTGGCGTTCAAGGCAAAGCTCCAGGCTGCGGTCAGGTATCGATGCTAACGCAGCAACGTCCCCGAAAAAAGTCGTAGCAGCCGCAGTCTGAATCCAGCTACTATTTGCGCGCTGATCCCGTGCCGGCCCTGTCCGCGCGCGCCCCGGATCCCAAACGGGCTTGCACCAACAGCAAGCCCGTTTTGCGTCCATCCCGGGGTCGGGCAGGCTTGCCAAACTTCTCCCCTCTCTCATGTCGCTGCTAGAGACCGCTGTTCTGACGTTCGTGTCGCCCGCCATCCTGGCCGGTGACAAGGCCGATGCCAACCCTTGCCTGGACTGCGGCGCCTGTTGCTCGCACTTTCGGGTGTCGTTCTATTGCGGCGAGCTGGCGGGCGAAAACGGTGGCCACGTGCCGGTGGAATTGGTCACGCAGATGAGCCCGCTGCGCGCCTGCATGAAGGGCACCGAAATGGGAGGCGGCCGCTGCATTTCGCTGCGTGGCGAACTGGGCAAGCCCGGCATCCACTGCGCCATCTACGAAGACCGCCCCACGCCCTGCCGGGAATTCGATATCTGGATGCCCGATGGGTCGCCGAACCCGGACTGCCAGCGCCTGCGCGCAGGCCTGGGGCTGGCGCCCGTTGCGCCCCGTCCCGATGCGGAAAACGACCCGCAAGGCCCGATGCACCCGGATCAACCGGCCGCGGCGTAGCAACGCGCCCGCCGCACGGTCAATGCGGTTGCAGCCCCGCCAGATAACGCGTGGGCGTCATGCCGAAAGCCGCCCGGAAACTGCCGATGAAGGCGCTGGTGCTTTCGTAGCCCACCGACAAGGCCGCCTGCGTTACCGAGCCGCCCCGGCACAGCATTTCAAGTGCGCGCAGCAAGCGCGCCTGCTGCCGCCACTGCCCCAGCGTGACGCCGGTCTCTTGCCGGAACCTGCGCATCAAGGTGCGTGACGACATGTTCAGCCGCTGCGCCCATTCATCGATGCCCGCCATGTCGTCAGGCGTATCCAGCAGCGTGTTGGCCAGGTCTTGCAGACGCGGGTCAACGGGCATCGGCAGCAGTTGCGGCGTATGCGCGCGCGAGTCCAGTTCGTGCAACAGCACGTCAAACAGCTGAGCCTGGTAGGCGCCGGAAATTTCGCCCGGCTGGCTGCCGCTGAACCGGTCAACCAGGGCTTCGATAAGTTTGGATGACGGCCATGACCGGCAGTGCGCCGGCAACCGGTGGCAAACGTCGGGCCGTACGTAGAGGAACGTGCCGCGGGCATCGCCGAACCAGCGGGCGCCATGCGGCGTGCCCGGCGGAATCCAGCCCAGGCTGCCCGGCATCACCGTCCAGACCTGCGAGCCGGCCTGAACCACCACCAGGCCTTCGTGCACCAGCGTCAGCATGCCTTCGTCATGCACGTGCAAGGGCACGGCGATGCCCTTGGACTCGCGCCGCCCTTGCACGCTGAACGATGTCAGCAGCGTATCGGGGCGCGCGTTGGCGATGGCCATGTGAAGCATGGTTGGCAACTTTGAGCTACAGGTTGACGGGTTCCCGTTAGCGGGCGAAGTTGAAAATGTACATCATTCTCATCAGTCGGGCATCAGCCCCCCGAAGGAGAAAACGATGGACACTACGCGGCTGCGCGACGCCGGCATTAAAGCCACCTTCCCGCGTCTGAAGATTCTTGATCTGTTTTATCAGCACGCCGATCAACACATGAGCGCGGCCGACATTTACCGCAATCTGATCTCGGACCGCAGCAGCATCGGCCTGGCCACGGTGTATCGCGTGATCACGCAACTTGAAGACGCCGGCCTGCTCAAACGCACTCAGCTCGACGCGCACAACACCGTGTTCGAGCTTAACGACAAAGGGCACCACGACCATCTGGTCTGCAAGCACTGCGGACAGATCCTGGAATCCAGCGATCCCGCCATGGCGCAACTGGTGCGCAAGATTGCCAAGCGCAGCGGTTTCCTGCTGGACTCCTACAGCCTGGTGCTCTACGGCAGTTGCGGCTGCAAAGCCGCCGCGCCGCTCGCCCAAGGAGAATTCGAATGAACCGCGATCATTTTTTCTTTCACGATCTATCGCGCTTTCCCATCGTGACCGCCAAACACGGCGGCGCCCCCGACGGTTATTCGGCCAGCTGGATACGCGAGATGGAAATGCTGGTGGACAATCCGCAGAGCTTCGTCATGGTCATGCCAGACATGCGTATGGAAGCCGGCCACGACGACCGCAAGGCGATGATCGATTGGCAGACGCGCAATATGCAGCGCTTGAAAGCACGTTGCCGCGCCTTTATTGCGGTTGAACGGGAACCTGATGCGCTGAACCGCATCCGCCAACGCGGCGAGAAAATGGCGCGCGCGTTCGGCATGCCGTTCCTGGCGGTGGCCACCAGCGCCGAAGCCCTGCAATGCGCGCGAGAACTGCTTGGCCACAGCGGCCCCAGTGGATTCGTCGTGGATTGAATTTGCGTAGATCGCGGTAGTACCTGCGCGCCTTCGGGCGCGTTTTGCATTTCCGGCGCTGCGCAAAAACGCCGAGGTTGCCGAAATTCGAATGCAATATTGATTATTTTGCGATTGTGGCAAAAAGCGTTGCTGGCATAAATTCCGTCTTTGGCACTTCCGCTGGTCCCTGCCCGCCGGGACTTGCGTGCGACGGCCGTTTCCGATGCCATCCGCCCCGCGCGCCATTTTTGCGGCTGCCAACCGCTTGGACTCGACATTGAGATTTACGGCATCCACGTCAATGAAGCGATTCCACTTCGATAGCACCGCGCTTCGTTATTTTCTTACCGTCGTCGACACAGGGTCCGTCAATGGCGCCGCCGCGCGGCTGAACGTTGTCAGCTCGGCGGTCAGCCGGCAGATCGCGGGGCTGGAACAGCGCCTGCAAAACCAGCTGTTTGAACGCCATCCCAAAGGCATGCGCGTGACCGAGGTGGGCCGCATCCTGGCGGACCATGCACGGCGCGTGGAAGCCGATGCCGCACGCACGTATGCCGAAATCGGCGGCCAGAACGGGCGATACACGCAAACCGTGAAGATCGCCGGCGCCCATGGCATTGCGACGCGCGCGCTGCCGCCTAAATTCGCGGCGTTCCAGACAGAGCATCCGTCGGTGCGCTTTAACCTGACCGTGCTGGACGCCGGGCTGGTCACTGAAAGAGTGCGCTCGGCCCAGGCCGACATCGGCGTCACGTACAGCCACGCGGCCGAAAAGGACATTGCCGTCATCTGTGCGCGGCCGGCCGAGATCGTGGCCGTGATGCGCCCCGGCCATCCGCTGGCCGCCCATGGCTCGTTGCATTTGACGCAGCTGTCGGCCTATCCGCTGGCGTTGCCCGAAGGCGGCAGCGCGTTGCGTCGGCTGCTGGACATGGCCTCAAGCCTGTACAACACCACCCTGTCGCCCGCCTTCACCTCCAACCACCCCGATGCGGTCTACCACTATGTGCTGACGGGCAACGCGGTGACCTTGTGCGCCCGCTTGACCGCCGCCGCCCAGCTGACGGCCGGCACATTGGTTTGCCGGCCCGTTCAAGACGCGCTGCTGAACGGCGGCCAGATCCAGATCCAGACCCACGTATCGCGCCCGCTGCCCGACGCGGCCCAGCGGTTTTTGCGGTATCTGCGCAGCGACACCGAAGGGTTGTTCTAGGCACGGGCGCGCCGCCGCCAGCTGCGTTGCCGAAACGACAACGGGGCGCTGAGAAATGATCAATTGTTAAAGTTGTAATCTAAATTTACAGTCGACGCGGGTTTATCACTTGATCTTGGCGGCGGCTTTGCGCCGACCGCCCTTGCTGGAGTCTCGCGCATGTTTAAGAACCTGAAAATTCGGACCGGGCTGTTGTCCGTCCTTACGCTGTTCGTCCTGGCGCTGGCCGCCGCCACCGGCATGGGCTGGTCATTCGCCAAGGTGGCCGATGAAGCGGTCGACAACCTCAATCTGGTGTCTACCGAGCAGACCCGCCCGCTTTACGAGACGCAAGTCCTGCTATTGCGCACCCGCATCACGCTGGTGGCCGCCTATCTGGACGTGCAGGCCGGACGCACCGCCCAGGCGCAGGCCAGCGTCGAGCAGGCGGGCAAGTTCCTGGCCAGCGCGCGCAAACGCTATGCCGTATTCCAGACGGTGCCCAAGCTGACGGATGCCGCCCGCAAAATGACGGCGGACATGGACGGCGTATTCGACGCCTATGTCCGCAGCATCGACGCGCTGGGCGATGCGCTGCAAAAGCAATCCGCCGAAGGCTACGTCGCGGCGGTGGCCGAGGCCCGCGTTGCGGACGCGCGATTCGAAGAACGGCTTGGCGCCATCCTGTCCCACACGGAGCGGCGCGCCGTGGAGATCAACGACGCGTCGGACCGCCGCTATCTGCAAGCCGAAACCGCCGCCATCGTCATGTTGAGCCTGGCGTTGATTCTTGCCATCGGTTGCTGGCGCTTCATCAGCCGCCAGGTGCTGTCGCCGTTGAAAGAGGCCGCGGTGCACTTTGACCGCATCGCCTCGGGCGACCTGACGCAGCGCGTCCACACCGGGGCCGACAACGAGATCGGCGTGTTGTTCTCGGCCCTGAAGCGCATGCAGGAAAGCCTGACGCGCACCGTGGCCGAAGTGCGCCGCAGCGTGAACGAAATCAACACGGGCGCGGCCGAGATCGCGTCGGGCAATACCAATTTGTCTTCCCGCACGGAAGAGCAGGCTGCGTCGCTGGAAGAAACGGCCGCCAGCATGGAAGAGCTGGCCACGGCGGTCAAGCAGAACACCGAACACGCCCACCAGGCCAACGCGCTGGCGGCGGAAAGCCGCGGGGTGGCAATGCGCGGTGGCGAAGCGGTGCACCAGGTGGTGGAAACCATGTCGCGCATTTCGGATAGCTCGCGCCGCATCGCCGAGATCGTTTCGGTCATTGACGGCATCGCGTTCCAGACCAATATCCTGGCGCTGAACGCTGCCGTGGAAGCGGCCCGGGCCGGCGAGCAAGGCAAGGGCTTTGCGGTAGTGGCGGGCGAAGTGCGGTCGCTGGCGCAACGCAGCGCGCAAGCCGCGCGCGAGGTCAAGGACCTGATCGAACAGTCCACCACCAACGTGGACAGCGGCGCCGAACAGGTGCGCCAGGCCGGTGAGACCATGCAGGAAATTGTGTCGTCCGTGCAGCGCGTTACGCAGATCATGGCGGAAATCACGGAAGCGTCGACGGAGCAATCGCAAGGTATCGACCAGATCAACCGCGCGGTTACGCAAATGGACGACGTGACGCAGCAAAACGCCGCCTTGGTCGAGCAAGCCGCCGCTGCCGCGTCGTCGCTGGAAGACCAGGCCAAGCGTCTGGCCGCTACGGCCGCGTTTTTCAAGGTGCCGGCTGAAACCATTATCGACGTCACGCCGCAGGCGGTTGCGTTACGTCACGCCCACGCGCACTGAGGCGATGACCGCCGCCTCATGCAAATGGCCGATATTGCCCCGCCACCCCATCCATTTGTATGAGTATTTTTTCCCTAAGCCGTTTTCCGGTTTAAGACTTGCCGGCCTGTGGCCGTTGTTAAAGGCGTAGGCGCCGTTATCCACGCGGCGCCTTGCCCCCACCACAACGAGCCGCCCGCCAAAATGAATCGCGCCCTTGCCTGTATTTTCTGCCATTCAACGCTGGCCCAGGGCGCGCCGTTGCTGGAAAAAAACGGTGCAGCCATCTGCAAGCGCTGCGTCGACCAATTCTCGGAACGCTTTTCGGAACGCGCCTGGGTCATGGCGGCCACGCTGGAAGAACAGCTGGACGTGCTGCTGGAAGAAAGCCGGCGGGCGTTGACGCAAAGCGAAGCGCTGTCCGAACGGGCACGCAGTTGCGGCCTGAGCCTGCACTTGCTGTCGGGCGCATCGGCGCGCACGCCATCCTGACGCAACACGTATTCCAGGGACGCATGGCATTGGGATATATGGACGCTTATATCGGCCTTCCTTAGGGCTTTGAAGCTGTCAGCTATCCGTAAGATCGCCTGCGCACGTTGCAAAACACTGTTGGGCTGATTATTAAAAGCCGCACGCCTGACGCGTTTTTGTTTTTTGTCGACATTATCGAACGTGCCGGCCCGTCCGCTTTCCCTTCGTCTGTGAAATGGCCATCCCGCGTTTAGTACCCAGTATTAAGCGTGCACCGTTTTGCCGTCGCCCATCTCATTACCGAAAAGCAAAAATGCCTTACTACGAAATGAAAAAACGGGCGATTTGTCTTGCCCTGCAATCACTTGGCCTGAGCGGCGCGTGGTCGTTGAGCCTGCTGGCCGCGACGCCCGCGCTGGCCCAGAACATCACGTGGACCGGCACGCAGAACAGCGATTGGCAAGACGCGCAAAACTGGTCCACCGCGACGCTTCCTGGTGCCGCCGGTTATTTATTCATCAATAGCGTGGCGCCCAACGCACCGGTTATCAACAACAGCGCCGGACAGGCGGGCATATTGTTTCTGGGCGCAATCGGCGGCCCATCGTTGACGTTGATCAATGGCGGGACGTTAAACAGCGACAGCGCCATCGTCGGCAACTCGAATAATGGCTTTACGGCCGGCACGTCCGAGCTTGAATCTGGTACGGCTACCATCAGCGGCGCCGGCTCGCAATGGAACGCCACCTTTTTAACCCTCGGTTTATATGGCGCGGGCACGTTGAACATTACCGCGGGCGGCAAAGCCGTCACGGCCAACACTGTGTCGCTGGGCGCGCAAGCCACGTCCCACGGCACACTGAATATTTCGGGCGTGGGCAGCGCGTTGCAGGCGGGGCAGATTACCGTCAGCGACAGCGGCGCCAGCGTGTTGCGAATTTCGGATCACGGCACGGCGCAGGGTTCCTCCTTGCTGGTCGCCAATAGCGCGGGCTCGGTGGGTACCGTCGAGATCCTCGGCGCCGGGGCCTCATTACAGACCAGCGGCAGCATGACGATCGGCGCGCGCGGCACGGGCACCGTCACCATCACCGGCGGCGCGTCGGCCACATCGGCCACCCGAACCTATTTGGGCTCATATGCCGGCGGTGTCGGCAAACTGGCGGTGTCCGGCGTTGGCAGCCGGTTCTCGTCGGTGAACGATATGGTCGCCATCGGCATGGATGCAGGATCGAAAGGCGAACTGACGGCAACGGACGGCGCGCTGGTCGACACGTTTCAGATCGTGGCGGGATACAGCGCGGCAAGCGAGGGCACCGTCGTCGCCGACGGCCCGCAAACCAAAGTCAGAACGAACAGCGCATTCCTGGTGGGCTATCAGGGCAAAGGCACCGTCAGCCTGTCCAATGGCGCCATGCTGGAAACGGCTAACCGCGTCCGGATCGGTGACGCTACCGGCTCGACCGGCACCCTGAATATCGGCGCCGCCGCCGGCGATGCCGCCACGGCTCCCGGCGTGGTGCAGGCGGCGCTGGGCGTGCGCTTTGGCAATGGGACCGGCAAGCTGGTCTTCAACCACACCGGCACGGATTATGTCTTTGCCCCCGCAATCAATTCCTTGTCACCGGGAATGGGCACGATCGACGTGCTGGCGGGCACGACCATCTTCACGGGCGATTCCAGCGCCTTCAGCGGGCAGACCCATGTGCAAGGCGGCGCCCTGACGGTGAACGGCATCCTGGGCGGCACGTTGAACGTAGCAGGCGGCGCGTCATTGCGCGGGGTTGGCCAGGTTGGCACGACCACGCTGCAAAGCGGCGCCATCCTGTCGCCCGGCAAGCTTGGCGGCGCGCTGACCGTAGCGGGCGACCTGACATTCTCGCCAGGATCGGTCTACCAGGTGATGGCGGATTCGCAATCGTCGGCAAGCAGCCGCGTAGTGGTCAGCGGCACGGCGAATCTGGCGGGGTCCGCCGTCCATATCGGCCCGGATGGCGGGTTCCAGACGCAGCGCGAATACACCATTCTTAGCGCCGGCACGATCAACGGGCGGTTCGACTCCTTGTCGTCCAACTACGCTTTTCTGGACCCGGCGTTGCATTACGACGCCCAGAACGTCGTGATGCAGCTTGGCCGCAAGCAGGTGCCCGTGGACCCGGGTACGCCCGGCACCCCGGAAACGCCGACCCGCCCCATCGCCTTCGCCGACGCGGCGCAAAGCGGCAACCAACGTGCCGTGGCTAATGCGCTGGACAGCCTGCCCGCCGGCAACCCGCTGCACGACTACATCCTGACGCTGCCGGAAGGCGCCACCAGCGCCGCGTTCAACAGCCTGTCCGGCGAAGCGCACGCCAGCGTGACCTCCAGCCTGACCGGCTTTAACAACACGGTGCGCACCGTGCCGCTGGCCTATCTGCGCGCCAATATGGGCGCCGGCATGCGGCCGGGCGCCCCCACCGCGCAAGCCAGCGGCACGCCCTTAGCGTCCGCCTTGCCTTCGTCAAACGCGCAGCCCGCCTGGGCCGAAGTGATCGGCAACTGGCAAACCTTGAAAGGCAACAGCGATGCCGGCCAAGTCCGCCAGAAGACAGGCGGCGTCTTCGCCGGCGTGGACCATGCCCTGGGCGGCGGCTGGCGCCTGGGAGGCGCGCTGGGCTTTACCGACGCCGACATACGCGTTGACGACCGCTCGTCCAAAGCCGACGTCGCCGGGTACAGCGCGGCCGTGTTCGGCGGCAAAGTGTTTGAGATGGGGCCGGGCAAGTTGAATCTGATGCTGGGCACGTCGTACACCTGGCACGACATATCCACTGAACGTCACGCCAGCGTGGCAGGTGCTTCGCAAAAGCTGACGGCCGATTATGGCGCCAGCACGACGCAATTGTTCACGGAACTGGGCTACGCCCTGCCCGTTTCGGAACACGTCAGCATCGAGCCCTTTGCCGGCCTGGCATGGAGCGACACGCGCACCCGCGGCTTCTCGGAATCAGGCGGTTCAGCCGCGCTGCGCGGGGAAAGCGACAGCACCACGCAGACCACCAGCACGCTGGGCTTGCGCGCACTGACGAACTTTACGGTGGGCCAAACCGAAGGCCGCCTCCAGGCGACGTTGGGGTGGCGACATGCTTTTGGCGATGTGCAGCCCCAATCCGTGATGTCTTTTGATGGCGGACAAGCCTTTACCGTGGCTGGCGCGCCCATCGCACGCAATGCCGCGCTGGCCGAGTTGGGCGTCGAAACCGCCGTCACCAAAAACGCGACGATTGGTTTGACCTACAGTGGCCAGTTCGGCGGTGGTAACCGTGAAAACGCGGGGTCACTGCATATGACATGGAGATACTGACCGCCGCGTTTTGTTTTGTCGTTCAATAATAATTAGTGTTTCAAACTTCGCATTTTATATAACAGGATGGTATCTGCCTGCCATTTATTAATACTGCGGTTGGTATCCGCCGCGCCTGCGATTTCAGAATGGATGGTATCTGTTTGCAGGCGTTTTGTTATATAAAAGAACTGGTATAAATTGCGTCCTTTTTTTCGTTAACCCATTCGGTCCACACATATTGGCCTGTTACGTAGAAATACGTTTAAAACAATCCAGCAATGTTTGTGCCGTGGATTATTAATCGAGACAAAGGACGCAGTTTTGATATACGGCACGAAGAAGTGGCTGACGGCGACACTGGCGCTGGGTACAACTTACTGCGGCGGCGTCATGGCCGCCGACTTGACGGTTTCGCCCGGTAATACGCAAGTGTTCGATGGCTCGGCCAATTACGCCGGGGGCGTGGACGTCAACGGCGGTACGCTGGTTATCGGTGGCAATGGCGGTGGCGCGGGCGTCACGCTGGGCGGCAACGTCAACGCATCATCGAATGGCACGGTGGCGGGCTTCGGCACCGTCAATGGTGACTTGAACGTCTCCGGCGCGCGGGTTGCCCCCGGCTACGAAGTCGGCACGCCAACGGGCGTTTCCAACGGCAACCTGGTCGTTAACGGCAACCTGTCGATGAACAACAGCGTGTTTGCCTTCGAGACCGGCTACGCGGGCCTGCCCATCACCCAACCCGGCACGGGCGACAACATCACGGTCCGTGGCGACGCCGCCATCAACAACACGACGCTGAACGTCACGGTGAATACCTTGGGCGTGAACGCGGGCTATTACCGCATCCTGTCGTACGGCGGCAGCTTGTCGGGCAACGGGCTGACGCTGGGCAGCGTCACCGGCGACTCGGCACCCGGGGCCACCATCCAGTCGTTGACGGGCGATAAGCAGATCAACCTTATCCTGGGCCCCAGCACGACCAATCTGTGGAACGGCAACGGCGCGGCATCCGCCACGCGCGCGGGTGGCGGCAACGGCACCTGGAGCGCCGCAAGCACAAACTGGAACAGCCCCGGCAACGCCACGGGCGCCCTGCCGGATGGCGGCTACGCGATTTTCACGGGCGCGGCCGGCACGGTTACCGTGGACGGCGGCGCGGGCCCTGTCCGCGTGTCCGGCATCCAGTTCGCTACCGACCGCTACCGTCTGCAAGGCGCGCCCATCACGCTGGTGGGCAACGGCGGCAACCCACCGGCCATCGTCGTGGGCGATGGCACCTATGCCTCGGGCCAGTTCGTCGACATTATCGACAACCCCTTGCAGGGCACACAGGGCTTCGTCAAGACCGGCCCGGGCTCGGTCATCCTGACCGCCGACAGCAGCGGCCTGACCGGCCCCATCCTGATCGCGGACGGCGCACTGGAAATCGACGGCAAGTTGAACGGCCCCGTGGATATCGGCCGCGAAGTCGTGCTGGCCGGGGTGGGCCAATTGGGCAGCACCACGCTTTACCCGACCGCCGTGGTGTCGCCGGGCAATGATGGATCGCCCATCGGCACGCTGACCATCAACGGCAACCTGAACTTTGGCCAGGACACGATCTATCGCGTGCACGCCGACCCGGCCAGCAGCGCCAGCGACCGCATCCACGTCACCGGCGTTGCCTACCTGGACGGCAGCGTCGCGCATGTGGGCCCGGACGGCAACTACGCGCCGCGCACAACGTACAACATCCTGACGGCGGATGGCGGCATCCAGGGCCGGTTCACGGGCGCGTCCAGCGGCTATGCGTTCCTGACGCCCACCCTGAGCTACGACGCCAAGAACGCCTTCATGACGCTGACGCGCAACGACGTGCCGATCGGCAGCGTGGGCAACACGGGCAACGAAAACAGCGTGGGCGGCGCACTGGACCAGGAAGCACCGGCCGCAGGCGGCAACGGGTCCGCGTCGGCGGGTAATGGCTCGGCGCCGGCAGGCGGTGGGTCGGCGTCCACCGGTAATGGCTCGGCGCCGGCAGGCGGTGGGTCGGCGTCCACGGGTAATGGTTCGACGCCGGCAGGCGGCGGGTCGGCGTCCACGGGTAATGGTTCGACGCCGGCAGGCAATGGTTCGGCGCCTGCGGGGAACGGTTCGACGTCCACCGGTAATGGCTCGGCGCCGGCAGGCAATGGATCAACGTCCACGGGTAATGGATCGGCGTCGGCAGGCACCGGCTCGACGTCCACCGGCAACGCGTCGACCGCAACCGGCGGCACTTCGGCCTCCACCTCCACCTCCTCCGCATCGACGACGCCCCCCGCCACCGGCAACGGCGCCACGCCGACTACCCCCGGTTCCACGGTCGTCGCCAGCGGCAGCACACCCGGCAAAGCCACGGCCGCCAGTCAGGTAACCAACGCGGTGCTGGCCATGACGCCGGGCCAAGCGCGAGCGGCCCTGGCGATGCTGTCTGGCGAAGCGTACGCCAGCACCACCAGCATCCTGCAAAGCCAGTCGGATGCCGTGCGCACCCTGCCCCTTTCGCACCTGCGCGCCAACCTGGACGCACCCGCGATGGCGGGCCGGCCCACGGCGCAACTGGGGTCACCCTCGTCCAACGCGCTACCGCAAAGCGGTGCGTACCCCGTATGGGCGCAGGCGTTCGGCAACTGGAGCACGTTCAAGGGTGACGGCAACGCGTCCAGCGTCAACCAGTCGGCCGGCGGCTTCTTCTTCGGCGCCGATGGCGACGTGGGCAATGGATGGCGGATGGGCGGCGCGCTGGGCTACATCGGCAGCCACAACTCGATGGCTGACGTATCGTCGCGCACGAACGTCGACAGCTACACGGCATCGTTGTTCGGCGGACGCAATTTCAGCGCAGGCCCGGGCGCCATCCGGTTCATGGCGGGTGCTGCGTACACGTGGCACGACATCGACGCCAAGCGCAACGTGGCGGCCGGCAGCCTGAATCAACGACTGGAATCGTCTTACCACGCGTCGTCGACGCAGCTGTTCACCGAACTGGGCTACAAGCTGCCGATGAGCGACACGACCAGCATCGAGCCCTACGCCGGCTTGGCGTGGAACCAGCTGCGCACGCGTGATTTCAAGGAGACGGGCGGCACGGCGGCATTGCACGGTTCGGGCAACACGGACGACGTGACCAGCACCACGCTGGGCCTGCGCGGTTCGTGGGATTTCGCATCCAACCGCGCGCCGGGTCGACTGACCGCAACGCTGGGCTGGCGCCATGCGATGGGCGATGTGAGCCCCAAGCAGGAATTGGCGTTTGAAGGCGGCAGCACGTTCTCGGTGACAGGCGTTCCCATCGCGCGTGACGCGGCAGTGGTGGGCTTGGGCGCTGAAATGGCCATCGCCCGGAACACCACGGCGGGCGTGGCCTACGACGCGCAGTTCGGCGGCGGCAACCGCCAGCAGTCGGGTGTGCTGAAGTTGGCGGTTCGGTTCTAAGAAGGAAAGTCCGGGAGCGGGCTCAGGGAGCCCGTTCTTGGATGCCGCCTTGGACGCCGGCTTTGCGCGGCGGTCCCGGATGCTGGTCTTGGCCGGCGGTCCTGGATGCCCTTCTTGGGCCCCGTTATTGGTCGCCCCGTTCTTGCCGTCCGTTCTTGCCGTCCGTTCGTAAAGGCAGATCCAAGCAATCCCCCCGGGAGGTTCCGCGAAGCGCCTCCGACCCGCAGATGAAAAAAAACGCCGCAAAAAAAAACGCCGCTAGTGATAGCGGCGTTTTTTTCATTGCGGGTCTTGCGGTGTTCTGTGGTGGGCTGAGCGAGACTCGAACTCGCGACCAACGGATTAAAAGTCCGCAGATCTGCAAATCCCTGTAAGTCACAATGTCTTTTTAATCAACGACTTGCAACGATAGCCCCAATCCATCAACTGGACATTCAACCAGGGATTTGCAGAGATTTATGTTCATTTTCAATGATGATGGACAAGATATGGTCAAGGCCAGGCAATAGGCTCGTCGCACGCTCCCCGCGGATTCTCCCCCTCTGGCCGATCTAGCGATCCCCTTTTTCACCCTTCAATTCTCGCCGCGCCCTCCCGAAACCATATTGAGGCCGATGGGACGGCATCCCCCCTCGTGCACCGAATCGCTTGCCCACAAATTGGCCGCAAGCGTTCGCGCACGCCAAAATCGAACGCAGGAGCCCCGTATGGCCAAGTCGCCCACGGCCTATCCCCCGGCCGCAGCCTTTGAATTTCCGTCCACGGCGCGCGACGCACGTCACGCTGCTCGTACTTGGTTTGAGTCGGCCCCGGAGATGAGTCCGGCCCAGTACCGCGACCAGCAATTTATGGAGCATTGCAAGGGCAAAGCCGACTCGCCCCTCGAACGCAGAATCCGGCGGGACGCGTTCAAGCAGGCATTCGCTGAGGCCATGGGCCACATCGTGGTGGAGGAGGCGCGGCTTCATGCGCTCCCTGCTTGAACGCCCGATTACGTTCCGCCTGTCCGATGCCGCCCGCCGACGGTACGAGCAAGCAGCTGCGGATCGCGGCATGACGCTCTCCGCGTACCTGCGGGATCGGCTCGAAGTCGACGACCAGGTCGCCGAACATGTCTCGCAGCTACGCCTCACCCTGCTGGACAATGCTCCGAGCGGGCAATCCGACGCTTCGCTGCTGCCCATCCTCCTCGAACTGTTGCTACTCACGAGGCGACAGAGCCAACCCGGCGAGTTGCGCGCCGTCCATCATGAACTTGAACGGCAGGGCGTGATGCCCCGGACTTTCAAGTAACTCTTAGGATCCCCCATGCAAGCACCCCTTCTGGCGGCCGTCGTCTCGGCGGCCTGCCTTCTTTCGGCCTGCGGATTCGTGCCGCCCGCCCCTCCGACCCCCCCGGACTCGGGACGCATCCTGATCAACCATGCGGATCCGCGCACCGTTCTACCGGGTAAATCGCCGACAGCCCTGGCTTCGGCAGACATCCCCCCGATCCCGGTGCCCGAAGCGCCGCCCAAGCTTGAAAGTCCAGCGTCCCCCGCCAGCGCCACGTCGCCGATGGCTACCGATGCAACGGCTGCTGCCCCTGGCGCCAGCACCACCGCGACGCCGGCACCGGGTGCCGAGACGACGGCACAGACCACTGAGGCGAGCACAAGTCCGCAGCAGGTCGCAGTCGCGCCTGGCCCCGTCATCACCGTGGAGGTCGCTTCGACGGAGCCGGTCGCCGAACCGGAAATCGTGGAACCGCTCAAGCAAATTTGGCGCATCAGCCCGCAGGACGGGACGGTCCGCCAAGCGCTCGTGCGCTGGGCGTCCGACGCCAACTGGACGTTTGGGCCTGATCAGTGGGAACTGAATTTCGACATACCGATACAGGCTCCGGCCGAGTTCGAGGAGGCCTCCTTCCGGGAGGCCACCCAGGCGCTGTCCCAGGCGGTCGCTATGAGCGAATCGCCTATCCGCCCCTGCTTCTACGGCAACCGCGTCCTGCGCATGTTGCCCTTCACCCGCAGCTGCAATCGCTCCCCCGCCCCGCAATCCTAGCCGTGGCATTGACCAGGAATACCCATGACTGCATACCGCACTGTAGCGGCCGCACTGACGCTTGCAGCGCTGTCCGGCTGCTCCGCACTCCAATCGACAGACCGAGTCAACGCCCGTGCTGAGCACGAGGGTTCCAAGGGCACCTTTGCCATGGACGCCTTCAAGGGCATGGCAGGAGACACCGACCGCGCCAAAGGCCAAGTGGTTGAACTGCCGTGGATCGCAGGCCGGCCCCAGCCGCTTGCCCGCGATGTCACGCTGCCTCCAGCGCTGCGTGCAAACCTCAACACGACTCTGTTGTTCGAGAACAGCGCGGCAGACCTCAAGACGCTCGCCGACCGCATCCAACTCGCCACCGGCATCTTGACCCACGTGTCGGCAGACGCGTTGCTGCCGGCCGAATATTTCCTTCCGCGCCTGGCAATCGAGCAGGGCATCGCCACCGCAAGTGCCAGCGTCACGGCGGCCACAGCCGACACGCTGGTTCCGGCCCTAATCCCCGGTATTGCCGTTGACCGCATTGCAGGCCCGGTACTGCCCCAGGGGGTTGCGCGCACGAAGATGGCTCCTTTGCCCCCTGGCCAAGCTCCGTTGGCGTCCGTGTTGGACTCGATTGCCCTGCGGTTGGGCGTTTACTGGCGCTACGACGAAAAGATCGGTGCGCTTCGCTTCTATCGGACGGAGACCAAGAGCTACGTCGTCCGCACGCCCACCCAAGCCGCTGAAGAAAACCTTCAACGCGACATCAAATCGGCGAATTCGACGCTCGCGGACAAGTCGACCAACAGTTCGAAAGAAGAAGCCCGTGAACTGGCCGCTGTCGTCACCAAGCTCAGCCAGTTCCTCAGTCGCGCAGGCGTAATCAAGTCTGCGGACGGTGCGGCCAACACCATCGTGGTCACCGATACAAAGGATGCGCAGGATCGAATCGGTGAATTTCTGGACGCTGAGAATCGCCAGATGACGCGTCGGGTGCGCCTCGTCTTTGAAGAGATCACCGTCCAACGCGATCGCCTGAACCAGGGCAGCGTCGACTGGAAAATTCTGTTCAACAGCCTCGGGCGCGGGAACACAGCATCGGCAACCGGCGTAGGCCCCTTGCTAGACGCAGCCCAGGCGGCGGGCTCAGTGGGCGCTTCGGTGGGCAGCGGCCCCTTCGCTGGCACCAACATCGCACTGAGCGCGCTTTCGCAACTCGGGTCGATCGTCAATCACAAGAGCATTCCGCTTCTTTCGCAGAACCGCCGCCCCGCGAAGTACGACACGCGCAACACATTCCAGTACATCAAGGATCTGCAACAGACACAAAGCACGTCCGACAGCTCGGCGCCGACCGTCACGGTCACGCAAGACGAAAAGACGGTCGGGACGTTCCTCACTGTCGTGCCTGACGCGCAAGATGACGGCCAGGTTCTGCTGACCATCGCTTACGACGACACCCGGCTCATCGAAATGAAGAAGCAGCCGCTCGGGTCACGTGACGATCAGTCGTTCGTGCAGCAGACCAACATCGGCGGCCAAGGGCGCGTACAGCAGGTAATGGTTCGCCCCGGAGAGCAGGTGGTCATTGGCGGATATCAACAGTTTGCCGACAGTTCGACCCGCCGCCGTCTTGACGACAAAGCGCCGATGGTCATGGGCGGGTCTGACGCCTCGCAAGAGCAGCAACTGCTGACAGTGGTGCTCGTAACCGCAATTCCAGAAGAAGGATTCTGACCTTGGCAACGCGACAGAAAGTCGCTCGGCGCACGAGCTACAGGCTCGTCGCGATACCGGGCTCGCCTAATCAACTCGTTTTTGGGCTCAAGTGGCGAACAGTCCTGGGCGAAGACCTCCAGAAACTTGCACTCCAAGCCGCACGCAAAGCCAAGGCAACGCACTACGTGCAAAGTGATGCGCGCAGCTCGTCTGTCGGTCTGGTGACGGCCAAAGGCAGCGAAACACGTGCAAAGACCCGGGCAACGCTTTTCTCAGGCGCCGCCGCATTTGCACAGATGCACCGACATGGCACCCATGTTGTCGCATGCACACTGCCCGATCAATCCGTATGGTTGGCGGTTGTGATCGACGGCGTCGTGCAGACGGGCGGCGACACAGTATTCCCCGACCAGGCTGCGGCGAAGACTGCCGTGGACGAAGTCACGACGCGCTACCGGGAACATCAGTTGCATAGCGACTACCTCACGCAAGCGCGCGTGTTCTCCTTGCAACAGCTCACCGCGCATGTGAATGCACAATCGGCGCTGCGCAGGGCTTCCTTCAGACTGTCCATGGTGTCGCCCATCTGGTGGGTGCTAATCGCTGCGGTCCTTGTCTACGAGGCATGGGATTTTGGGTCCACTTGGTGGGAAGAACGACAGGCACGACTTCAGGAGTTGGCAGAAGCAGCACAACCCCAATTCGATGCCACTGCGCTCTGGAACAACGCCATAAGCACCTGGGCGAAGTCGGTCCGGACCCAGGGCAGCACGGGCCTGGACGTACTTCTCAATGAGGTCCTCGCAGTGCCGGTAGAGCCAGGGCGCTGGCGATTGACCGAAGTCGATTGCCGACCGGGGGCAGGGACGTGTGCTGCGACCTACCGCCGCACGCGTTTGGCTGACAACCATACGCTGCGGGCGGCGCTGGCTGACTCCTTCCGCATCGCTCATTCGGATTTAGATACCGCAACCGCGACCTGGCAACTGTCAAAGGCCCTTGCAACACAAATTCTGCCGTTGAAGGACCTTCCGGCACCAGATGTGGTCCAGACGGTCTGGGAGCCAAGCTGGCAAGCACTTCGACCGGCGTTGACAGACTTCACATTGTCAAAGCCGGCAAGCGCGCAAGTTTTGGTCCCCAACATCAAATTGCCCAACGGCCTGGAACAACCCGTGCCGATGCCACAGGGCACGAAGCTACCCGCCAGCCGCGCGCTGGTGATCAATGCCCCCTTGCGCTCGCTCTATGGCCTGGCCTTGCCGACCACGACCCTGATAACGCAGCTGCATGTGCGTTACCAGCCGGATTCGGCGCCAGGACTTGTCACGAGCGCCTTCTCGGCCACATTGAAAGGAGATATCTATGTACTCGCGCCGTGAAGATTCGATGCGCGCTCGACTTGCCTTTTGCCTGGCTGGCCTAGCCCTAGCGATCGGCATGCCAGCCACAGGGGCAGCGCAAGCTGACAAGTTATCGGTAGCGCCTGAAGCCCCGGCGGCACCGCCGAGCCATTTGGTACGCGAGCTGCTGGAGCATGACGCAAACCAAGCGCTCGCCCTGGAACGCTCGAAGTCCAAGGCAGCAATCGCAGGTTCGCCGCTCGGCGCACCGCCAACGATGGCCACCGCTCCGGCTGATGCGGAACAGGCGGCGGCAACCTCAACATCACCCCCAAAACAACCCCTGGCGCGGCTGGTCGCCATCGTCGGCGTTGGCGGTCGCCTCGCGGCGCATCTGCAGCTGGACAACAGACAGGCCGTCTATCTGAACGGGAAGGCCTCACCGGTCACAGGTCATGGCCAGGGCATGCGTCTGCTGGAAATTTCTGCTCCCTGCGCTACGTTTTTGTCTCAAACGGATGAGACGCTCACCTTTTGCCTAAACGAGAGGACTCCATGAAGCTAGGAATTTTCCAATGGGCGCGTCGAATGACGCGCATGCTGCGCGTTGGTTTTCGCGAAGAGGAACCGGCCCCCGTCCTTAGCATGGCGCCAGCGCATGTCCAGGAGACCGACTCCCTGGAAGGGCATCTTGATTCCTTTGAAGACGTCGACCGCCTGCATCCGCCCTTTGAACTGCTCCGCGTCGACTGGTGCGGCTCCGAAGCTGCCGCGAAGGCGTGCGTAGCGCAGCTAGAGGGCAACAAATACGTCGTATTCGTCAAGCAGGGTGAGCAGGAATCCGATGTCTACCGCGCAGTCCTACAACGCGCTCGTGAAGCAGCCAAAAGCGACGAGGTCGACATCTACACGGTCAACCCTGTCGTGCTGCTAGCTTTGGTCCGGGAACGCATGCAGGCGAAGGACGTCAAGCAACGCACGTCCCGCACGCGTTCGCTTGGTGCCCGTTCGGCCGTGCGCGTCGGATTTCACGATCTTTCCGCCTGGGGCATCCGCAACGGCGCAAGCGACATGCACCTGAACATCGACACGACCGCCCCAATTTCCCGCGTCAGCGCGACGATCGATGGGCAGTACACGACGCCCAAGCAGTTGAGCATGCCTACTGAGCGCCTAATCGAAATGGGCAACGTCGCATGGATGGACGTTCACGGTGGAAGTGGGCTATTCCTCGACATGGCAAAGGAACAGCAAGGTCGACTGTACGAGGTGGTCGATGGGCGCTCCTACATGCTCCGGTGGGGCTCGTTCGTTACTGACAAGGGTCCATCGATCACGCTTCGGATACTCGACATGGAGGCGAAGGTTGAACCGGTCGACATGGGAACGCTGGGATTTCTGCCCTCGCACATCGCCAAGTTCCAGCGCTGTTTGCAAAGCATGGGCGGGGCAATCGTTATCGGCGGCATCCCTGGATCTGGCAAGACCGTGACCAATGCGCAGCTGATCGTCCGGTTGCCTGAGACGCGCAAGGTCATGACCATTGAGGATCCCGTTGAACTGACCATACCCAGAGCGCTGGCCGCAAGCCTCTCGAGGTCGCTTGATGGCTCAGATCGCGACGCAATGCGCTCGAAGCTCATGGCGCTAAAGCGCGCAGCGGCAAGCGATGTATTTCTAGGCGAAATCCGCGATCAACTGACCGGTTCTGCCTTTGTAGACATCGTTCTAGCAGGCGGCAGCTTGTACACCACGACCCACGTCGGGCATGCGCTGTCCATCCCGCAACGGTTTGCATCCAGCGAAATCGGTGTGCCACGCGCAACACTGGGAACCCCAGGCGTCCTCAAGCTTCTGGCACACCAGGCGCTGATGCCTGTCATGTGCAGCTGCGCGCTTCCCGCTTCCTCGTTGCTCGACGGTGCTGCCGACCGGCTGGGCGTCCGCCAAGATCGCGATACGTGGTCTCGGTACCTAGGAGACATCGAAGCCCTTTACGGATTCGACAGTTCGCGCATCAGGGTTCGCGATCCGCTGGGATGTGAAAAATGCCGAATAAAAGGTATCCCGGAGCTTTTTGGATATGCGGGTCGAACAGTCGTCGCCGAAATGTTCGAACCGTCATCCGATCCAGACGCGCTGCGGGCCATCAGCCAAGGCGATGAGCTGCGCCTGCGCGAAATCTACGCTGGCCACCGCGCGTCTGGCTACGACCAGCCGGACATGGAAGGAAAGACCACCATGGATTGCGCCGTCTACAAGATGAGCCAGGGCATGATCGACCCGCGCGATATCGAGCCGCACTTCCAAGCATTCGCGACGCTATTGCGTGAAAGGAAGCGAGAATGAAACTGCCGTTCGTACTCACAAGGGTTGGACAGGCTGCGAGCAAGTTCGCCCGCCAGCGAGCCGATTGGTATGAGTACCTGGCGGACATGGCAGAGGACAGCCAGGGCCAGCGCACGATCTTGAACATTCTCGACGGAGACGCCCAGCGCTATGGGCGAAGCGCGCGGGGCATTCTCTCCGCGTACTGGGCGCACAAAATTGTCGAGACCGGCAAGATCGGCCTGACGCTACACGGCACGCTACCTCCCAAAGAGGTCGCGGAATTTGTCTCGTTGCAGGGCCAAGACCAAGCGGTCCTATCAAGCGGCCTACGCGATATGGCCGGCCTCGTGCGGCTTAACGCCAAGCTGCGGGGGATTCTCGTTACGACGCTGTTGGCGTCGGTGCTGACCTTGATTCTTCTATGGCTCGTAATCATGGTTGCAATTCCCTACTTCAGCGCGCCGATGATTATCGACGCACTGCCTGTAGTCCCCAGGGCGTACCTAAGCCCATCTACGCGGGCATTCTTCGACTTGGCCGAATGGATACGAGATAACGGCAATCGAATTTGGGTCGGAGCACTGGTACTAGCGCTTGCATTCAGGTTTTCCTTCCCCTACTTGGACGGTCCGATACGAAGGTTCCTAGATCGCTGGGGACCATACCGCTTGTATCGGGACGTACAGGGCATCGGCGTCATCAGCACTGCGGCAACTGCCGTCAAACCAAGGACCGGAAAGACGATGCAGCTACGCGAGGCCATCGAACTCCAATTCGACGGTGCATCTCGTTGGCTGACCGGCCGCTTGCAGGCCATTCAGCACCGCCTCGAAGACTCTGAGTCGGGCGCACGAGTGTTCGATGTTGGCCTGATGGACCGTGAGACATATTGGTACCTCGAGGACCTCACAAGCACCCTGGGCTTGGACGCGGCGTTGCAGAAGACTCGGCAGCGGATGGAATCCGTTGTCCTAAAGCGAGTCGAGACGAGAGCGAAAGTGCTCCGCTGGGTCATCTTGGGCTGCGCCGTGTTCGCAATGGCGGGCCTTTATGGCTGGCATCAAAGCGTCCTATGGGATCTACAAAACGGAGCAATGCTCGACGCCATGAGTTAGAACCCGCCACCAATCACACCAATCCCTAGCTATCTCCAAGATGGCCACAACTACCTTCAGGTTCTGGAATCCGATATGACTCAACCCCACGTACAACCTCAACGTGCCCGGAATAGCTTCGCCCGCCAACGCCTCCGCCAAGGGGGCTACACGCTCACCGAAATCGGCGCTGTGATCGTGATCATTGGCGTCCTGGTGATTCTCAGCATGCCCGCCATCAAGGGCTTCTTCATTCAAGCGCGCGTTGGGCCGGCCGCCTCTGAACTTCAGCGATTCATGACGTCGACCCGCTTGCTTGGCGAAGGCGATTCCGTCACCCCCTACGCAGCCATCAACAACGTGGCAAATCTCGCGCCGGCGCTGATGGAGTCCTCGGTGTTCAAGGTAAACGGCGCCACGGTGGCGCATCGCCTGGGAGGCACCGGCGCCGGCTCGAACGGCACGATTACGATCGGCCCGGTGGCTCTCGGTGGTGGTGCTGCGGGTAGCGCCTTCGGGTTGACGTTGACCAATGTGAACCACAGGGCGTGCCCCGGCCTGGCCACCACCTTGAACTCGGTATCAGAGACGATCAGCGTCAATGGAACCGCCGCAAAGACGCTTGGCACGAACAACGAGCCAGGATCCTTCAATGCGGTCACAGCACAAGACCTTTGCGTGAAGGGTGACAACAACACGTTCGTCTTCGCCACGCGATGAATCCGTAACCCCGCAATCCGGGCGAGGCATTGCCTCGCCTGACATTGCATAGACGGCGAACCTGCCATGTGCCCTTCTGAAGTTACAGTGCCTCGCCCAGTTCACCGCCAGGCCGGCTATTCGCTTGTCGAGTTGATGGTCGTGCTCGCGCTCCTCACACTTGCCGTTGTGCTGAGCGGACCGTCACTAAAGCGACAGGTTGACGCGGCCGCAGCGGAATCGACCGGCCGCTATTTAGCTCAAATTCGCGGCGCATTAGTTGACCTTCAGGTAAAGCACGAAGCTTGGCTTCGTGGCGAGAATGTCGCGAGCGCTCCAGCCGGCACTTATCCCCCGCCGCCGACACTCGCCTGGGTTGCCGCTCCGGGAGCGCAGGTCGCAAGAGGCGGTGTCGCGGATCTCGCAGCGCTGGGCCTGCTACCGCCAAGTACGCCGCGCTTCCCACCCTTGGGTCAAACCGCCCGCTTCATCCTTGTCCGCGAAGGAACATGCCCCGGTGACAACTGCCGCACGGGCGCCTATGTATATACCTGCCAACCGATCAGCGATGTTCGTAGCCGTCGAATCAATGACGTCTGCACAGCACCGGCCGGCAAGGCGGCTCGTTTCAACCAAATCCTCCTGGGCAAGGTGATGGCGGCGTCAGAAGGATACGGCGGGCATGACGCCAACGGCGGGAGCAACGTCCAGGGCCCGCTCATGAACATTCCGCGCGGATGGTTCGATTTCGGCGCGGAGCCGGGCCATGCAGTCCTGGCGGCAGGTTTGGGTGCCACGCCTTTCGGTCAATTCGTCCGTCACGGAGAAACCAGACCGGTCACGTTCAACAACACCCTGACGGTGGCCGGTGCGATTCAGACCAACACCGGGTTACTGCTCAACACGGCCGTCGCTCCTGGCGCTGCGTGCACGCCGGAAGGCCTATACGCTTCGACCGCCAACAAGCTGCTCGCCGTTTGCACGGGCGGCGTGTGGTTCGCCCAGAACGGTCACGTAATCACGGGCACGTACAGCGACCTTCCCAACGACGCTGCAATCCCCGCGGTAACGTGCCCTGCTGGGTTGTCGCCGTGGCGTCAGATCGCCCTGCAGGGTGTGGACGCAACCGCACGCGGTGGTGATATCAATATCGGCGGCGCGATCGGCGGCAGCATCCAGGGCTCGGGCTATGTCAACGCCGCTGGCGCCGTGTCGGTTGGCGGCTCCTTCAGTGGCACATTCCAGAACGCTGGAAATAGCTATGTCCGTATGGCACAGCGCGCCAGCGTTGCAGGTGACCGCGTCGTGATTTCACCCGCAGACATGGGCGCACGCGCCTCGGTGATTCAGGGCTGCAAAAACTAGCCCAGCGCCACAGGCCTTCCCTTCGCCGCCAATCAAGCGGCTCATCTATCGGAGATATCCATGTTCCTTCCCTCCACGCGAGGCAAGGGCCGGGCCTTGCTCGCCCTGCTCTTCACGCTGCTCCTGCCCACGGTCAGCCAGGCATCAACCGCCAATCAAGCGGACGTACAACTGGGAACCGAGCTCAACACGATGGTCATCCGGGTCGACCAGGGCGCGCCACTTCCGCCCGGTGGTTGTGTAGGCGGCTACTCGTGGCACACAACCTACGGTGGGTGCCGCATCGCACAGACGCAGGCCGAGTATGCGCAATGCCCCGCTGGACACACGGGCAATCAGGTCCGGTACCGGACCTACTACGTGCTGCAAGCCAACGCGAACGACGTCGCCTATGAGGGCTGGGGGCCGTGGCAAGACGGTTGCACGGCATCTCGCGCCCGCGGTGTCCTCGATGTCGTGATCGCAAAGGCCCGTGGCGGCGAGACCGGCGAGACGCTCGACAACAGTTTGGGAGGCACGATCGCCGCGCAGATGCAAGTCAACTACGGGACGATGTTTGGCGCCACCATCTATCGCCCGACCGCAGAACTGAACTGCATCCACGCATCGGGCACGACGTCAGGGGACACCACTCGAGTGTGGACGGGCCAGCTGATGCCACCCGGCACGTCCGTGACCAAAGGTATTTCGGGCTATTGCCAGCTCTCCAACGGAAATCGGACCGCCACCTTATACGGTAGCTGCGACACCAGTAGTGGTGGCGATGCCGACAACTGCCAGAGCGCGACTCGCGTGGTGAACATTACCTCCGTCAGCGGATGCACGGTCGCGACTGAAACTCGTCTGCATGGCCAGCTCATTGATGTCGGCAACTACGGTATCTGCAACTAAATCCAGGAGAACGCGTATGCGAACCCTTCGCCACTTGCTACTGCTGCTGGCGGTAACACTAACTCCGGTGGTCACGCCGGCCTATTCAGCCGGAGCGCCTAGCGTCAACGTCGGCGACGTGCTGGAAGGCGACAAGCGCTTGGCATGCGAAGCCATTCTTTGCCTGTCCAGCGGCACTCGTCCGAGCGAGTGCGCGCCATCGCTTTCCCGGTACTTCGGCATCAGCATGAAGAAGCTATCCGACACCTTGGAAGCACGACGAGACTTTCTTTCGTTGTGCCCCGCTTCTGATGACTCCAAGGAAATGAGCGATTTGGTGCGCGCCATTTCACAAGGTGCCGGCCGGTGCGACGCCGCTGCACTGAACGTCGCGCTTCGAACCTGGCGCGGCAGCAACGACGACGGCACCCTCATCATCAGCAACAAACGCCCCAGCTATTGCAGCGTTTACACGTCGCATGAATACACCGCCTTTGACGATGCTCTACCGCTTTACGTCGGGACGCCCGCCGACGGCGGTTACTGGGTGGAGCCACGGGACTACGAACGCGAGCTTGCCAAGTACGAGAAGGCGCTTGCAGAACGCAAAGAGCGCGAGCAGAACGGCAAGGGACCAGGCTTCGGCATGGTGGGGAATTGACCGATGGACTTCCCTACCCTCGCCAGGCAGTGTGCGCCCGACGTGCACATCAGTACGCTCAGCGCTGTGGTCCGTCACGAGTCAGCCTTCAATCCGCTCGCCATTGGCGTCAACGCCAAGCCCCATGTAAGCATCCGCCCGAAATCCAAAGAGGAGGCAATCCAGGCGGTGCGCGATCTGATGGCTAAAGGTGTGGACTTCGACGTCGGCTACGGCCAGATCAACGTGCGGAACTGGAAGTGGCTCGGTGTCACACCCGAGAGCATCTTCGACCCGTGCGTCAATCTCGCATCCGCCCAGCGCGTCCTCGTCGATTGCTACAAGCGAGCGGCCAAGCTGCACGGCCCCGGACAGAACGCGCTGTATGCGGCATTCAGTTGCTACAACACGGGCAACCTGACCTCGGGCTTCAGGAATGGGTATGTCAGCAAGGTCATCGCCGGCGCTGGCCTGGCGGTACCGGCCATCGTGAAGGAGGGCGGCGCGCCCGCCAATGCTGACGCCAAGACGCGTAGCCCGCCGCTTCCGAAGCCGTCCAAACCCGACGCCTTTCAAAGGCCCCGCAACGACGCTTTTGTGACGCCTCGCAAAGACGCATTCGAGCCGCGCCCAGATGCCACATTCGGCAGGCCGGTCCCAACGCCGTCCTCACGCCTGCCGGCGCAGTAGGAGCGCACCCCTCGCCGGTGTTAAGCCGCTAAACACCGGCCCTCTCATCTTCCTCAACGAATGCCGCCCCGCTTATCGGCCGGGTGGCGTCACCCATTGGAGTTTCAAATGACCGCAGCATCCAATATCTCCCCTGTCGACTCGCAGGCCAAGAGCCGCCGCACGCTTGTCGCCCTGGCATACGCGACCCTTGCGGTGCTCCTCCTGCTGCAACCGGAACTGGCGATGGCGCAGTTCGAGAAGGCCACCACTGCCATCCAGAAGACTAAGGACTGGTTGTGGCTCATCATCCCTGTCATTGGTCTTGTTTCGGCCGGCATTATTGGCATCCTTTACTCGTTCGACGTGATCCGCAAGGAAACCGCCTATCAGTGGGCGGTGGGCATCTGCTTCGCTGGCGCCATCGCCGGGGGCATCATCAAGCTGCTGTTCTGACATGGCAGCCGCACCAAAGCAAAAGTCCAAAGCCCCCGCCGTAGCGGCGCCAGCGGCTGTCGGGTCGCACGTCCCCCCAAATCGCTTTCCGCTTTTCAAAGGGGCGACCCGGGCTGCAACTGTTCCCGGAGGGGTTCCCACTCGCGCGTTTGCGGGTCTGGTCTTTCTGACCGTCACTGCCGCCTCATTCACGCTGTGGGGCTGGCTGCTCTTTCCCGTCCTTTATCCGGTGATGGCCATTCTGAGCCGCAATGATGACCGCGCCTTCTGGATCTGGGAGCTTTGGGTCAAGACCAAGTTCTTGGCTAAGAACAAGCGTTATTGGGGCGCGATCTCCCTCACGCCAACACCCTACAGCCGGCGACGCCCATGGGCCCGCTGGCTCGGAGTTCACGACAGATGAAACAGCAATCCATCGTCGCGCTGCCGGCGTACGAGCCGGCGGTCAGCACGTACGTTCCCTACTCGCACCATGTCACGCCCACCATCATCGCAACCCGCGACTGGGAGTACCTCTCAGTCTGGCGCATCGACGGGCGCACCTTTCAAGGCTACAGCGATGAGGAGCACTACCGCTGGGTCGAGGAACTCAACAACGTGTTCCGGGGGTTCCCAACGGGATTCGGGATCTGGTCGCACCTTGTCCGTCGCAGGGTGTTCGAGTATCCCGAAAGCGACTATCCGGACCAGTTCTCCCGCGATCACGATGCCGCGTATCGCAAGGTCTTCGCCGGTAAGCCGCCGATGATCAATGAGATGTACTTGACCGTGCTGACACGGGCGCAGATCGATCCCGCCCTGCGCTTGCTGTCCAACTTTGAAAAGCGAACGGCGCGCTCGGCGCTTGCGTGGCAGAACCAGGCGATCGAAGAGCTCGATGACGTCAACCGCAAACTTCGCGGATCGCTCAAGCTCTATTCACCGGAGCTGCTAACCATTGTCGAGCGGGAGCCTCCGCACGACATGAGCGACGAGGAGTCTCCGCACGACATGAGCGGCGAGGAGGCTCCGCGCCGGAAATCGCGGTTCTCGGAACCAGCCGAATTCCTCGGCTTTCTGCTCAACGGCAAGATGCAGCCGGTGCCGCTGGTGAACGCGCGCCTGTACAACTATCTGCCCACCAGTCGTCAGTTCTTCTCCACGCACGGCGAACTCGCCGAGATGCGGGGGCCTGACTGGACACGCCGCTACGTGATGCTGGAACTTCGGGAGTACTCCAACAACACCAAAGCCGGCCACCTGAACTGCCTGCTCAACCAACCGCACGAGTTTGTGCTGTCGCAGTCCTTTGGCGCGATGTCAAAGCCCGATGGGCTGAAGGCGCTGTCACGCCAAATCAAGTGGCTGGAAGACTCTGGCGACTACTCCGCGTCCCAGATCGAAGATCTGAAGAAGGCCCGCGACGAACTGGCCGCAGGCCGCTTCGTCATGGGTGACCACCACGCCACTATCCAGGTGTTCGGCGATGACAGCGAGGGGGCCCTTCGGGCGGCCGCGAGTATCAGCGGCGCGCTGGCTGACGAAGAAATCATCGGTCGTCTGTGTGATCGCTCATCCTTGGCCGCGTGGGCCGCCCAGTTCCCGGGCAACTGGAAATGGCGCCCTCGCCCGGCGCCGATCACCTCGCTGAATTTCCTGAGCTTCTCCTCGATGCACAACTACCTCTTCGGAAAGCCGGCAGGCAATCCGTGGGGGCCGGCGGTCACGATGCTGAAGACGACGGGCGGCACGCCTTACTACTTGAACTTTCACGCCTCGCTTCAGGACGTTGACGAAACCGGCAAACGCCGCCTCGGGAACACGTCCATCATCGGCCAGTCCGGCGCCGGCAAGACGGTCCTCTTGGGTCATCTCATCACCCAGGCGCGCAAGTTCGACTACACGGGCATCGTGTTCGACAAGGATCGCGGCATGCAGGTGACCGTCATGGCGATGGGCGGCAAGTATTTCCCGCTGCGCCTGGGCGTGAAAACCGGCTGGAACTACCTGCAACTGCCTGACACCGCTTCAAACGTCGCGTTCATGGCCAGCATGACGAAGCTGTTGGGGGCAAACGGGGACGAGGAGGCCAGTCCCTCCGAGCAGAAGCAAATCGCCATGGCCGTCAACCAGCTTGTGAAGCACATCGACCTGGAGGATCGATGCCTGTCCAACCTGGTTAATTTTCTCCCCGCCGCGCCTGCACCTGAAGGTCAGTTGAGCCTGAAAGAGCGCCTCAAACGCTGGTGCGCAGGCGGCGAGTATGGCTGGTTGTTCGACAACCCCAAAGACGAACTTGACCTGGCGGCTAACAACCTCTTTGGCTTTGACTTGACGGAGTTCCTCGAACAAGGCCCCGTCCGTGACGCAGCAATAACGTACTTGCTTTATCGAACGGACCAGATGATGGACGGGCGCCGAATCGCCCTTTTCTTTGACGAAGTTCAGCACCCTCTGAAAGTGCCCTACTTCCAGGCGTCGATGCAGGATGCCAGCCGCACGGTCCGCAAGAAAAACGGAGTCCTGGTCTTCGCGACGCAGGAGCCCGCTGCGATCCTGGAGAACCCTGTTGGTCGCTCGCTTATTCAGCAGTCTGCGACCGCCATGTTTCTCGAGAATCCCAAGGCCACTGCAGAGGACTACGTCGACGGATTCAAGCTATCCCCCGCTGTCTTCAAGATGGTCAAGGATCTGCCGCCGTTCAGCCGCCAGTTCGTCGTCAAGCAAAACGAGTCTGCCGTCACGGCCGAACTGGACCTCGCCTCATGTCCCGAAGCGCTGCTGGTGTTCTCCGGATCCGAAGACCTGGCCGAAATCGCCGAAGCGGCAGTTGCCAAGCATGGTGACGACCCCGCGGTCTGGCTGCCCCACTACCTCAAGTCCGCCAAAGAGGCGACAAGGAGCTAAAAATGTCCAAGACGACCAACCTTCACCGTCGCCTGTGCCATCGCTGGCGCGCGCGGCTCACCGCAGTCATGGCCGCAGTCCTGCTCACCAACGCCCTGGTGCCAGTCCACGCGGCTGGCGTCCCGACGTTCGATGGCGCGAACCTCGCGGACCGGGCCATCAAGCACGTCGAAACGCTGGCGAAATACGCCGAGCAAATCGAAGTCCTCAGGAACCAGCTCGAGAGTCAGAAGCGCCAGCTCGAAGCGCTCACGGGCACCCGCAACTTGGGCGACATCCTGAACAACCCGGCGATCCGCGATGCGCTGCCGGCGGACGCGCGGGAAATCCTGCGCGCCTCCAACGGGGGGCTGGGGGGGATCTCGGACGTGGTGGAGCGCATTGAGAGCGAAGAACGGTTGACGGGCAACTACGAACAGGACAAGAAGAACCTGGACGCCCGCGCTGACAAGCTCGCGGTCCGCAGTCAGGCGATGATGGAGCAGACCCAGAAGGCGATGACCGCCCGCGTCAAGCAGGTGGACCAGCTCCAGGCCAAGATCAATCAGGCCCAGGATCCGAAGGCCATCGCTGACCTGCAGGCCCGGCTGCTCGTCGAGCAGGCGAACATCCAGGCCGACCAAACCCGGGCCGACATGCTCACCCGCCAGATTGAGGTCGAGCAAGCCCTGATGGAGCAGCAGGCCGAAAAGCTGGCAGACAGTTCCTTCAGTCTCAGCGCAATTCGTGCGCCGCTTCCTGGAGCGAGATAATGGCCACCACCGCGGTCAGTCTGGCCAGTCTGGGTGGGATCGCAAACTGGATCGACCAGTCGGTGACGAAGATGCTAACGAGCGTCATCACGCCTATGGTCGCGTCCGTCACCGCGAAGCTATTGCCGTTCGTGTCCGTTTCTCTGTCGGTCGCGCTGGTCTGGTACGGGTGGCTCATCAGCTCGGGCGCCATTCAAACTCCCGTCCTCCACGCATGTCGGCGAGTTGTCAACATAGCGATCATCGTGAGCATCGCCAGCGCAAATGGGCTGTACCAACAGCAGATTGTCGGCGTCATGCTGGACTTACCCACCTCCGTGGCTAAGGTGTTCACGGGCACCGTCAAAACTCCATCCGAAATGATGGACGACGCGGCGAACAATGGCGCAGAAATCGGCACACGGTTGCAGGACCGCGCCCCAGGCGGTCTCAAGAAAATCGCGCAGGCCTTTGTCTTTGTGGTTGTCTCGGTCATCATAACCATCATCTCAGCGGTCATGAGCGCGATTGGGATGCTGGTGTTAATCACCGTAAAGGTTGGGATGGGCTTAGTTGTCGTCTTGGGGCCGTTTTGCATACTCGCACTACTGTTCGAACCGACCAAGCAGTTCTTCCACAGCTGGCTCGGCCAGGCCCTCTACTATGCAATTTACGCAGGCCTTTTTATGGTCGTTTTTATGTTCATCATGGGAATGTTCGGACAACTCCAGCAAGGGTTAATCGATCTATCGAAAGCGGACCAGATCAATATATTTTCCATGCTGACCGCAATCGTGTTTTTTATGATGTGCTCGAAATTTATGCTTGAGCAGGTATCTGTCGTGGCCACCGCAGTAACGGGCGCCGGCTCTGGGGGAGGAATCTCTGTTCCCTTCATCGGCAAGATTGGCTAAGATAGTCCTATACGCCATCCCTTCTACCAATTATTAGAATGAGGATCTAGATGGACCCCCTAAAGCCACTTGGCAAAGCTCTTTCGCAGAACCCGCTAATGGGACGCGATGTCCCGTTGTCGGCAACCAGCAGCATTCCCGCGGAGCAACCGATATCCGCCTTCCAGTGGATGAGCCTTGCGAAGGCAACCTGGACCTGGATTCTCCGGCCGCTTTGGTATCTTTGCTTCAAGTGGCCGTCTCAGTTGTTCCTGCTCGGGATGTCCACCCCGACTTCGAAGAACGAATGGGACTGGCGCAAAGAGCATCTCCGCAAACAAGGTAAGCGTTCGGCTGAAGCGAGGGCAAGGGACTCGCGGCAGTAGCATTGCCATTCACTGGCCGTTTCGGCCGATCGGTCCTTTATGCCCAATAGGCACAGCAATCGCTGTGCCTTTCTATTTGCGCTGCGCGTTAGCCAGCCGTCTCTGATTTAAATCCCCTCATCTCTTCGGAGAACAAATGAAGCTCGCCATTTCGGCCGCGCTCGCCGCGGCTCGCCCATTTGCGCCCGTACGAAACGTGCGGCCCCTCAATCTCGTTCGGCAATCGGAGGACCGACATGTCCTTTGAAGACCCGAAGCTTTCGCTTCAGCAAGAGCTGGACAGAAACCGGAGCCTGGACCAAGACCTCCTCACGGAGGTCCTTTCATCCAGAGCGAGAGCATGGCGCGTGGCAGTTGGCGCATTCGTGCTGGCGTTCCTGGCGGTCGGCGCCCTGGCCTCACTGATGCTGAGCTACACGCCCCAGCCACCTTATGTCGTGCGGGTCAACGATGCGACCGGCGAGGTGGAAAACGTATCACAGCTCGGCGACGCACAGGAGGACTATGGCCCTCGGATCGCGCGCTACTTCGTCACTCAGTACGTGTTGTCGTGCGAAGGCTACGACTGGCGCACCCTGCAAAACATGTACGACCGCTGCGGGCTGTTCAGCTCGCCGGATGTGCAACAGCAGTACCACGCCAAGTTTGAAGACGACCCCAGGACTGGCCGTGAAGCCCTCGACAAAAAGTATGGGGAACACACCCGCCTGGTCATCAACGTCCGGTCGATCACTCCGGGACCCAACCGGACCGCTACGGTCCGATTCACGCGCAGCGAGATGGGCCCCCAGCGCTCACCCAACAGTGAGCAATTCATCGCCACCATCGCCTACAGGTTTGTCAACGCGCCGATGCCGGAAAGCGTGATTCGTGACAACCCCCTGGGCTTTCAAGTCATTTCCTACTCGACCGCTGTCGAAACGCTGAGGTAATCGTCATGCAAAAAGCACAAATCAACGAACTCGCCCGCCGCCTCGAAGATGCAGGACGCATGAGCAACGCAGAGCGCACGGCACTGTTGCGCGACATCGAACGGTACGCAAAGAGCGATCTCTACGGCGCCGCGCGCCTCTGCAAGGACCATCTCCACAAGGACGCGAACCTTCGTCTTCCCACGCCTGTCTTGGCTGCCGATCGTATCGGCAAGCACTTTGAAGAGCGCATCCGTGAGGCGCGCCGGCCGGTAGAGCTGTACGGCGAGCAAGACCGGCAAATCCGTCAGCCGGAAGATGGGCGCGAATACAAGGGTCCGATCGTGGGCACAACGCCAAACTGCTTGATCCAGCGTGACAACGAAACGGGGGACCTCATCGTCCATGCCCGCAACACGCTGAACCGATCCTTTGAGATGACCGGCCAGGAAGAGGCGCTCGCCATCAGCTATCCCTTCAAGGCAGTAGGCGGCGTGGGCCTGGTGCACGACGCTGACCACGACAAGCAGGCGGAGATGGGGATGGACCATCAACATACGCAGCAGTCGGCGCGCCAACGTGAGAGCAACCTCGAGATGGGACACGCCCGATGAACATCCGCTTCAGGCCTTTAGCCGTGGCGGTGCTGTCGGTCGCGCTTTGCGCGGCCGCAGCGCCGGCCTGGTCGCTTGACCGACCTGCAGCTTCGCCCAAGGATCAGCGAATCCGGTGGACGGACTATGACGCCGCCGACGTCATTCAGGTCGACACCACCTTAGGCGTCGCGACCCAGATTCAGCTCAATGATGACGAGGACTATGTGACCCACGCCTTCGGCGATTCGGCAGCGTATGACTTCCAGCAAATTGGCAAGCACCTCTTGCTCAAGCCCATCGTCGAGCAAGCGGACACCAACCTCCTCTACATCACCACCAAGCGGAACTACTCGTTCCTGCTGAAATATGAGAAGGCGCGTAAGAGCGGCGGCGTCTTTCGTGTGGTGCTGCGGTATCCCGAGCTCGAGCAGGCGAAGTCTGCAGCCCAGGAAGAGCGCGAGCGCGTGCAGCGCGATCTGGCCACCGCCGACGTCGCGATCAACTGGCAGGCCTACTCGATGAGCGGCGATACCAGCTTGGCGCCGACCGCCGCATGGGATGACGGCGCACAAACTTGGCTTCGATTCGCGCCTGGTCAGGACCTGCCCGCGATCTATTTCGTAGACGCGGACGGCCAGGAGGTGATTGTGAACCGGCATATGGAGGACGAGCAGACCGTTGTGCTGCACCGGGTCGCCAAGCGCTGGCACTTGCGTATTGGCAACCAGGTCTTGGCCGTTCACAACGACGGACCGCCAGTTGCACGCAGCCTGGCCACCGGGACGGTTTCGCCGCAGGTCGAGCGTGTCGTTCGTGAGGAAACTGCGCCATGAGACTTTTCAATGGGCGAAAAAAGCCCGGTCAAACCATTGACGCTGTCGCTGAGATCGAGGAATACCGCGCGCATATCGAAGGTCGCGGCCGCCCCGACCTTTCGGGCACTGCCAAGCCCATGCAACAGGGAGCCAAAGCCTTTATGTGGCTTCTGACCCTGATGGCGTGCATGGTGATCGGCACGATGGGTTGGCGGGCGTTCAACACGCCCGCCGCCGAAGAAGTCGCACCCGCGATGCAAGCCAAGATCGAGAACGTGCTTCCCGGTCTGAAGCTCAGACCCGATTCGCCGCCGCCGCCGCCGGCCCCGCCGGAGCCGTCACTTGGTACGCCGGCAGTGCCCGGCCCGGCACGCCCACCTGAACAGAAGGGTGCACTGTCCAATCTCGCTGAAGCCGTGGTGGTCGACCCCATCATGCAGCGGCGCTTAGCGAGCGGGCTGCGGTCCACAAAGGGAGAAGGCGGTCAGTCCTCAAACCAGGAGACTTCTTCGCAGCAGCAGCCTCGTGAAGCAGATAGCGGGCCGATGGCCAGTAAGCTCGCCCCGATGAAGCTCTCAGCGTCTCGCGCCGGACTGGTTGGCAATCGGGACATGTTGATCACTCAAGGTTCGATGATTGATTGCGTGCAGGAAACCAAGCTCGTCACCGCGCAGGCAGGCATGCTCGCCTGCTATGCGCCGCACGATATCCGCTCAACCAGCGGCCGCGTCGTCCTGATCGACAAAGGGACGCGATTCATCGGCTATCAGCAAGGCGTGCTGGCACAAGGCCAGCCACGTGTCGGTGTCGTATGGTCGCGGCTGGAGACGCCCAAGGGCGTCGTTATCAATCTGGATTCCCCTGGCACCGGCTCCCTGGGCGAAGCAGGCCTAGACGGCTTCATCGACACGCACTTCGCTGAGCGGTTTGGCGGGGCCATCATGGTCAGCTTGATCAGCGATCTGGGCGCGTGGGCCACCTCACGTGGCAGCAGCGACAGCAGCCAGGTCCAGTTCAATACCACGGGCGACGCGGCTACCAACGCAGTGACCACGGTGCTGGATAACACCATCAACATCCCGCCGACGCTCTATCGCAACCAGGGCGGCAGGTTGGGAATCTATGTCGCCCGCGATTTGGATTTCGGGTCGGTCTACTCGCTCAGGCCCGTCGCCCGCTAGCTGCACGCAAGGCTGTACCGCGATCGCCGTTCTTGCGGCCGTCACCTTCGACTCAACCCAATGCCAGGCCCGTCCGAGTATGTGTCTCGGCGGGCCTGTCCCATGGAATAGGCATCCTATGAAAGACTCGTCGAGTGCATCGCCCGTCGACTCGGGCGGCCGCGACACCGCGTTGCGACAGATGATGCGCCCTATCTCCGGCTATCTGGCAGATGACGCCGTCCGGGAGATCACCATTACCCGACCTGGCGTAATCTTTACGCGTTCGCAAGGGAAATGGCACGAACGCCACGATCCGAAGCTGACCTTCAGCTTTCTGGAAGCGCTGGTGTCAGCCATGGCCAGCTACAACAACGTCAATTTCACTCCGATCATGTCGTTGCTGCTGCCCGACGGTGAGCGCGCGCAGGTGGCCCAGCCCCCTGCGGTCATCGACAGCACGCTTTCGATCAACATTCGCAAGCACAGCAGCGTTGTGAAGACCCTGGACGAGCTGGCCGCCGAAGGAGCCTTCGCCAACTGGGTCGATGTGAGTGGGCCCTTGGGGAACTCCGACAGTCTTACCGACCACGACAGGGAGCTGCGCGACCTCATGAAGGCAGGGGACATTCTCCAGTTTCTACGACGGGCTGTCCTTCAATGCCGCAACATCATTGTCGCGGGCAAGACCGGCTCAGGAAAAACAACGTTCGCACGCAGTCTCATCGACTGCGTCCCGTTCCTCGAACGCCTGCTAACCATCGAAGACGTGCACGAACTCTTTTTGCCCAACCATCCCAACCGCGTGCACATGATCTACGGCAAAGGTGCCGGTCGGATGTCGGCCACAGAATGCATCGAGGCCGCCATGCGCAGCTCGCCCGATCGGATCTTCCTATCCGAACTGCGCGGTCCCGAAGCATGGGATTACTTGAACGCGCTCAACACGGGCCATCCTGGGTCCGTCACGACCACGCACGCCAACAGTGCGCGCGATACGTTCGAACGCGTTGCCCTGCTCGTCAAGCAGTCGGCGGCGGGAAACCAGATGGAAGTCGACACCATTCGGCGCTACCTGTTTTCCACGCTGGATATCTCGCTGTACTTCGCCGACTACAAGCTGACGCAAGTCTATTTCAACCCTGGGCGCGTGCAATGAGCACGCTTGTAGAAGTCGAACTTCCGTTTATATCGCCGGTAGGACTGCCAGGTGTTCTGCGGCTCCGCCACGAATGCAGCAAGGGAAACACTGCACTTCTTTCCATGGAGTGCAGCGAGATGCTTGGCGGGCCGATTGGATCCGCACCCCTTACCACTGCCGACATGCACCGGCTTGTAGACGGGTTGATGGACGCGATCCACGCCATCGAACGACAAGAACGGCTGTAAATCAAAATTTGGCCGCCGGCGGCCGACCGCAGCGTCCCGCCGTCAATTCCTCCCGGAGACTTCCATGACCCGAGCGAACCGCCAACGCGGCGCGCAGGAAGCACGCACCCGCATGGCTTACAAGATCATGCAAAGCGTCTTCGAACGCTGCCGCGCCGAAGGCCTCAGCGCCGAACAAACCCACCAAGCAATCAAGGACGCCTACCCCTGGGGTGAGCGCCGCGCGTGGCCCTACAAGGCGTGGCTGATGGCCCGCCGCGAGTTCTATGAAGCACACGGCCTGCCCCTGCGGGCACGCCGCACCATCGCTGAATCACTGGAGACGGACTCGTGACCGGCACGCTGTACCAGCAAGACCCATTACCCGGTAATAACTCGCAGCAACGCAAGGGGCGAACATGAGCGTCGAAGCATCCAAATGGGCCAGAATGGCCGACGTCCAGAAATCCTCATCCAAGCTCGTGTTGCTGAACCTGGCACAGCTCGTTCGTTACGATGCCGACCACTGGACGGTTTTCGCATCGATCGACTACCTGGCCAAGGTCACGCATCTAAATCGCAAGACGGTCATCGAAGCCCTTGGCCGCCTTCGCGACTTGGGCGCGATCCAGGACACAGGGCGACGTGCAGGCGACAACCGTAGCAGCATAATTTATCGCTTGTGCCCGAATGCGGTCCCTCTGATCGACCTTGCGGCTACCGGCGCCGTCGCTGGCGGCGAATCGCAGGCAGCGCAGCAAGACCTGGCGCTGCAGGACGGCTTTGAGGTTGACGATGGAAACGCGCCGCCGGCATCTCCGGCCGACGACCGCGAGACGAATGCCAACCCAAGCGGGCCGTCAGAGCGGGATGGGGCCACAGTTGACGAGTCGCTGTCTCTTCCCAAGGGGGACGCACCTTCGCCGCACTGCGGCGGGACGGACGGGATTTTTCATTCAGTGGGCGAATCAACCGAAGCAACGGGGGCTGGCTTCGCAGCTGCATGCTTTCCCACTTCCCCTGCCGCAGGGCACAGGCCTGCCAGCAAGGCGCCCAGGGGAGCCAAGCGAAAGGGCCGAAAGCGCCCGCCCGAAGCGCGCGGTGCCGGCGCTGGCCCGACCAGACTTCCAGCGAGCTGGAGCCTGCCGGAACAGTGGCGAAGTTGGACGCAGCAGCAGCGGCCGCTTTGGACGCAGGAGAAGATCGACGCCATGGCCGCCACCTTCAGCGCCTACATGCGGTCCAGGCCCGGGGAGCTCGGCATGTCGCCCGATTGGTTCGAGTCATGGCGGCTCTGGGTTTTCCGGGAGCGGGAGGCTGCGCAGGCGGTGGGCACGGCTTGGCAGGACAGTTGGACTGGCATCGTGGCCACCGGCAAGAAGCTCGGCGTTGAGCAGGCTCCGAACGAGCCGCCGCCCCATTTCAAGGCGCGCGTATTCCTCGCCGCCGGGCTCGTGCCGTCCCATTAAAAGTTGTCCACAGCCTGGACCCATATCGGAACCAGTCCCAGTTTTGGGCCTAGCCCGAAAAGTGTTTTTGCCCGTCCCAATTTGTTCGTTCGCCAGTACCGAAAACGGCTTTTTGCCAGTACCGAAAACGGTACCCAATAGGTATATATAGGTTTTATAGGTTTTAGAGAGAGTCGCGCGAGGCGCTGGCTCGTCGCGAACGCCGATCCGCCTACCCTCCGGTCGCTACGCTCCCTCCGCCCCGCCGCCTGCGGCGCCGGCCTGAACCCCTTAGCTTCAGTCCCCCTCCCCGTCGGCGCAATGCGCCGCCAGGCGGGGGAAAGACATCCCCCCGGGCGTCGCGGGCCGTTGGCCTCGCCCCGCCCCGAGCGCCACGACCTGCCTGCTGAACACCGTCAACGCCACACCACCGCTGCAGCCCTCCGAGGCTACGCCGGTGTCTGCCGAGCGGGAGAAAAGGTCCGTCCCCTTCCCGGCGAATCCGCCGGGTGGGGATCGGCAGCCCCCAAAAGCGCGGGGGCTGCTGCCCCCCTGGCCGGCCGCCTGGCGGCGTCCGCGCTTCCGACCCCCCGGGGAACCGCAACGGTTCCCCCGCGCCCGCCCACGGGCGCGGCTCCCCCTCCTTCAACCCCACGGTTCTCCAGCAGGAGGGACGCCACCGCCAGCGTCAACTTAACCCCACGACAGTGCGCGGCCTGGACCGTTTCGCACCATCACACACCCGAGGAAATCCCATGAAAATCTCCGACTGGAAAACCAAAGTCCTGTCGCTATTTCGCCCTGCCCAGCACGATCACGCGCCCGTTCTAAACGGCCCGCGCACCCTCGCCGCCATCGCCGACCGCAAGCCGGTCGGAATCACGGACATCAGCACCGGCGAGCGATTCGTCCATGCCCCCTCGCTCGAGGACGCCGTCGTCGATCCGCGCTACTGGTCGCCCGACTCGTATCACGACGACCTCGAACGCGCCGCGGCCGATGGGCTCAAGCGCTGGGACGGCAATTCCGTGCGCGACATTGACACGGAACGCTTCTACGACCATCCGCATCTCGAGACGCACACGGCGCTGCAGGGCAGCGTGCCCAAGCAGGCACGCGCCGAGCGCTGGAACCCTGCGCCGCAAGACCCTGGCTACCGGTCCAGCATCACGGTGCTTGCCGTCGACCAGCTGGGCGAGGCTCTCGTCAAGGAATACGTGGTGGACGATGCTCGCAATGCTGAAGGCTGGTCCTATTCCGTCATGTCCACCGACCGAGCCGCCCAGCTCCTGCTGGAATACGGCGCGGCCGCAGACCTGACGCTCGGTGCGGCCGAGCGCCTCCAGAACGGAAACGAGTTCGTGCAGGCACCCAACATCGGTGCGACTTATCGCGGTGAGATCCTCTCCATCGAGGGCGACACGGCCTATCAAAGAGCAGGGCAAGGAATGCCAGTCGCCCACTGGCTCGGAGCATTAGCCGTCACGAACCCGCAGCAGTACGTGGGCAAGGAAGTCGAGATTAGCTACCCGTGCGGCAAGGTCGGCCTTTTGCGCCAGGTCGACGCCTTGGCGCTCGACCCGACCGCATTGCAGAAGCCGGGTGCTGAAAAGTCCGCAGGCGCCTTCGAGCGCTAGGCAAGCCTCCTGAACACCAGCAACGGTGTAGCGATTCATCATGGAAAAAAAACACACATCGCAGCCCGACGTGCAGCCCTCCGCAGTTCAGCGGCTAAACAACCTGGGGGCAATGAGCCGCAGGCCAAAGCTGCGCGCGTTGCTTCCCACACTGGACGTCCTGCAAAGACAGGGCGTTCCGTACAGCGAGATAGCTGAGGCGCTTGCCATCGAAGGGCACGTACTGAAGGCAGAGTCTGTTCGGAAGGCCCTGATCCGCTGGAGAAAACGTCAGATCGGCCCGGACTCCGCCACCCCGGCGCCGATGAACTCTGAAGCAAACCATGCCTCCGGCGCCCAATCGTCCTCCAGCCCCCAACCGAAGCAGCCCGTGACGCCGGCGATCACAAGCAAGGCAGATCTTGTACGGCTTCGCAAAACCTCCGATCACATTGATCTCGATGAACTGGCCGAACTCGGCCGAAGAAAATAGGAACTCTCGCATGAAGATCGCAACCGTCAACTATTCCGGCTCCGTCGGAAAGACCGTCACGACCAGCCACCTCTTGGCTCCCCGCATCCCGGACGCCGAAATCATCGCCGTTGAATCCACCAACGAAAGCGCTGCGGACCTCGGCCTCAATGTCGAACAGATGCGCGGCGGGCAGTTCGGCCGGCTCTTCCGCAAGCTGCTCATGACCGATTCCGCAATCGTCGACGTCGGCGCATCGAACATCGAGGACTTCCTCGCCGAGCTGGTGAAGTACGACCAGGCACACCTGGAAATTGATTACTACGTCCTGCCCGTGGTCGCTTCGGGCAAGGCGCAGCGCGAGACCATCAAAACAATCGAGATGCTCGCGCAGATGGGAGTGCCGGCAGAACGCATACGGGTACTTTTCAACCGCGTCGATTCCGACGTTCGTGAGGAGTTCGCCGCCATCTTTGGATACGCCCAGCAGTCCGGAGACTTCCGGGCCAATCCGGAAGCAGCGATCTTTGAAAACGAGGTGTTCGATCTGCTGGCCAACAAGCGCACCACGATCAGAGAGATCCTTGCCGATCCGCGTAACTACCGTCAGGAACTGCGCGAAGCTGATCGCCACGACGCCAAGCTCATCAGCCACCTCAGCGACATGCACTCCCTGCAGTCGCTTGCGCGTCCTGTTGACCAGCAACTGGACAAGGCATTCGACGCGCTCTTCATGTAGGAGGCCCTGTGACCGCAAATCCGCCCGAAGGCTCGGCCTCCTCCTCTGCCATCCCCCGCAGCAGGATGGAGCTTTTATACCGCGACATGCTGCAGGAGAGCGCTCAACTTGTCGGACTAATGGAGCAGCTGACAGCACGGCAGGAGGGAATCGCCCAGGCGATGCAGGCCCTGCCAGCCACCGTGCGCCAAGCAGGCATGGAAGCGGCGGTTAATGCCGGTGGCCAAGCTGCCCGATCACTTCTTGAGGCAAGCCGCACACTGGCAAAGTCGACCTCAGATGCACGTATCGCGACGCGCGTTGCAACCCGAGCATTGCCCACAGCCGCATGGCGAGCTGGCGTGCTTTGCGGGGTATGTGCGCTCATAGGAAGCGGATTCGGCGGCGCTTTGGTGGCCCTCGCGCTTCACCAGTAGCCCTCGCTGGCCAAAACTCAAAGGCGCCCCGGGGCGCCTTATTCATTTTCCCAAAGGACTTTCATGGCACCCGACATACGCCGGCGAATCATCAAATTCGTCCTCTTGTTCCTGCCCCTTTCTGCCTGGCTTCTGACGGCCAAGATCATGTCAGGCATTCCCTTTTCGCAAGTTACCTGGCTGGTGCTTTCTCACTGGGTTATCTCTACGCCTGACTACACCGCCTTGGTCGCAGCGCCGATCATCGGCTTCGTGATCGCCCTTGCATTGGCGCTCACGCTAAAACGGCACGCGACCAAGGCCGGCTTCGACGGCGCTGGCTACAAGATCCACATCCGCGGCACAGAAGCGGTACCGATCAAGACGCTTCGGAAACTATGCACCGAGCGGGGTAAGCAGCAGATCAATGTCGCAGGAGTGCCTATGCCTACCTTGATCGAGAACCTTCACCTCCTGATAGGCGGGGCCACAGGTAGCGGGAAAACGGTGCTGTTGCGCGGCACGTTGCTCTCCACGCTTATGCGCGGGGATCGCGGAATTATCGTAGACCCCAATGGGACCTTTTACAGCACGTATGGGCAGCCGGGAGACGTGATTCTGAACCCCTATGACGAACGAACTGAGGGATGGTCGTTCTTCAATGAAGTTCGTGCGGACTATGACTGGAAGCGCCTTGCATTCTCCATTGTCCCATTGGGCACGGATGCCAACGCGGAGGAGTGGAACGGATATGGACGCCTGCTGTTGCGCGAAACCGCACGGAAACTCTACGAACTAGGAACACCGTCCGTTGAGGAGCTATTCCGATGGACCACGATTGCGTCAGACAAAGACCTACGGACCTTCCTCGCCGGGACGCTGGCCGAATCCTTGTTCGCAGGTTCTACAGAAGCCAGCAAAGCACTGACCAGCGCTCGGTTTGTGCTTTCGAAGTATCTGGCTGAGCACATGAGCATGCCGGCTGGAAAGTTCAGCATTCGTGACTGGATGGACAACGGTTCAGGATCGCTGTTCATCACCTGGCGCGAGGATATGAAGGAAGCCATGAAGCCACTCGTTTCTGCCTGGGTGGACGTATTTGGCTCGTCTGCCCTGTCACTGCCGGAGAGCGAGGCCATCGCATGGTGGATGGCTTTGGACGAGCTCGCTTCTTTGGAGAAGCTTGCCTCGCTGCAGGACGTCCTCACCAAAGGTCGAAAGCATGGGGTTCGGGTAATCGCTGGCCTCCAGTCAGTCTCGCAGCTTACTGACATCTATGGCAAGGAACAGGCGACGACGTTGCGCGCGAGCTTCCGCTCCTTAGTCGTCCTGGGCGGATCGAAGACGGACTCTGAAACCGCTGAAGCAATGTCACTGGCGCTGGGAGAACATGAGGTCGCTCGGCCCGAATACACGGACAGCCGCAACCCCGGTAGTGCACGAAACACCAGCGAGCGCTTGGTGCGATCCACGGAGCGGGTTGTAACTCCGGCGCAAGTCCAGGCCCTTCCTGACCTAACCGGCTGGATTGCGTTCTCCGGAGACCGGCCGATCGCGAAGTTCGTGCTCGAGCCTCGCAACTACGCCATCCGCAATGCACCCTTTGTTGAGGCCAAGCGCAAGACTGCTCACCAGGTCGCGCACGGGAATGTTTCCCAGCCGCAGCCTTGGACCCAAGTCGGCCTGCCTGAAGACCCGACCATGGCCGCATAACCATCTCACGCCGGGCCGCCATCTTGCATGGCGGTTCCGCGCGCCTTGGAAATCTAATGATCTCTTTGAAATCGATCCATCGGAGCGCCGCCACAAAGGCGTCGCATTACTACGCGGACCAGAAAGACGATTACTACAGTCGCGATGGCACGGCCGCGCAATGGCAAGGCAAGGCGGCCGACGCACTAGGGCTTACCGGCGCGGTTCAACAGGAGGAATTTCTGCGTGCGCTGCGCGGTGACTTTGGTCCAGACGTCAAACTATCGCGCTCTATCAGGTTGGATGCTGAGGCACGCGCGGCGCTGGATATGACGTTCTCTCCGCCCAAGAGCATCAGCATCCAGGCGCTGGCCGGCAAGGATGCCTCGGTAATCGAGGCGCACGACTACGCGGTGAGCAAGGCGCTGGAATTTCTGGAACATGAGCTGTTGCGCGCCCGCCAGACTGAAAAGGGGATTACGACTACGGAGCGCACAGGCAACGCGGCGATCGCAAAGTTCCGCCATGAGACGGCCAGGCCAACGGACGGTGCCTATTCGGATCCCCAGCTGCACACCCACGCACTGTTGATGAACCTCACCCAACGTGCCGATGGGCGCTGGGTCGCTATATCAAACGACGAGATTTATCGATTGAAGTCCATGGTGGAATCGGTGTATCACGCCGAGCTGGCCAGCAGCCTGGAGAAGTCCGGCCATCAAATTCGCTACGAGGGCAAGAGCTTCGAACTCGCGCATATCTCTCGGGAGCACATCGAAGGGTTCTCCAAGCGTTCGCAGGACATCAATGCCGAACTGGCGGCATTGGGTGAAACTCGCGAATCTGCGAGCAGAGCGCTCAAGCAGACTATCGCCCTCAAAACTCGCCTGGACAAGGCACCCGAAATTTCTCGCGAAGAGCTTCAGCGTGACTGGGAACGACAGGCGACTGAATTCGGCATTGATTTCAATGGAGCAAAACAACCATTGGAAAAGGAAGCCGGATTGGAAAGCGGCAAGCCGCCCCGTCAGGAATTGACGCCGGAGGCGGCTGCTCTGATTGCCGACGAGTGTCTTCGGTGGGCGCTCAAGCACCACACCGAACGCGAATCCGTGATGGACGGAAAAGAGATGCTCAAGACCGCACTGCACCGTTCGCACGGCATGGGCATAAAGCTGGGCGATCTAAAATCGGCCGTCAAGCGCTCACTTGATAAAGGCCATCTGATCCTTGGGACGATTCAGTACCGGCACGCGAAGGACAAAGACGGTGCCGGCGAATCACGGTCGGACTTGGTCGCCGCCCTAGTCGTCGGTGGCATGAGCAAAAAACATGCGGAAGAAAAAATCCGCATTTCGATTGCTCGAGGCGAGCTGGTTCCGACTGGCGCAAGGTACACCACACAGGTGGCACGGGAGCGCGAAAAGCGAATCCTCCAGATCGAGCGCGAGGGGCGTGACCAGGTCGCGCCAATCCTGGATATTCAAGCGGCCCAAGGCGCTATGGCTGGCCGCTCGCTGAAGCCAGGCCAACTGGCGGCCGCCAATCTGATCCTCAGTACGCCACACCGATTCATCGGCGTCCAAGGCCTGGCGGGGACGGGTAAGTCGCACATGCTGGCCCAGGTCAAGGAGGCCGCTGAAGCAGCTGGCTTCAAGGTCCAGGCCGTGGCGTCCTACGGCAAGCAGATCGAGGCCTTGCGGGAACTTGGAATGGAATCCAGGACCGTAGCGTCCGTTCTGGAGGCACGTCAGAAGGACCGCTTCAAACTCGACCCGAAAACCGTCCTGGTCATCGATGAGGCGGGCGTGGTCCCTGCCCGCCTCATGGAACGCCTGATGAAAATGGCCGAGGCTGACGACGCACGCATCGTCATGCTGGGCGACACGGGCCAAACCAAGGCCATCGAGGCTGGCCGCCCGTTTCACCAGTTGCAAGTCGCTGGCATGGCTACGGCCCTAATGGGCGACATCATTCGGCAGAAGTCCCCCGAATTGAAGGCTGCGGTGGAACTAGCGGCAAAGGGTCAGGCGTCGGCCTCCCTTGGCGTGTTAGATCAGAAGCTGAAAGCCGTGCACACCATCAAGGACGACGGCGAACGATATGACGCCATAGCGACCCGATACGCAACGCTGAACGACGATGAGCGGCGGGAGACGCTTATCGTGACCGGCACGAACGATTCGCGGAATGCGTTGAACGAGGCTACCCACCAGGCGCTCGGCCTGGGCGGCCGCGGCTTTGAATTCAAGATGCTCACCCGACGTGACACTACGCAGGCAGAACGGCGAGTGGCCAAGTACTTCGTCGCTGGGGATATTGTGCAGCCGGAGCGGGACTACAAAACCGGAAATTTGCGGCAAGGCGAGATGTACCGCGTTATCGGCGCGCTTGCCGGAAAGCCCAATGACCTAGTCGTTGAGCATATGGAAAGTAAGGTCCGGACCACCTTCAATCCTGCTCGCGCCGCCAAGCTGTCAGTCTACGAACCGGTCAAGGCAGAATTATCCGCCGGCGATTGGGTTCGGGCGACGAGGCACAACGCGGCCCTCGATTTGGCCAACGGTGATCGGTTTGAAGTGCTCGCCGTCACGCCCACAACGGTCACCATCGGCGGCAACGGCCGACGAATCACGATGAACGCGGCAACAGCGCCGCTGCATCTAGATCGGGCCTACGCGTCCACGAGCCACAGCGCGCAGGGACTGACATGCGATCGTGCACTGATCAACTCTGAGAGTTTTAGCCGCACCACGCAGCGCGACGTCTACTATGTAGCGATTTCCAGGGCACGCTTTCACACGGAAATCTATACCGAGAATGCCGCAAAGCTGTCCGGTGCAGTGAACCGGCTAGAGGAGAAGACGGCCGCACTCGATATCGGACTTGAGGCGACACGACCATGGCGTCTCAAGGATACGCCATCACGAATGATAGCTAGCTCCGAAGGCAAGGAAGTTACAGACAGCGCACTCCAACGTTAGGTCACTTACGTGGGCGATTTTCGCCCGCCGCGCATCCACTAGAGCGATAACTTGCGGGAATGAGCGGACAATAACAAAAACGCGGCCTGGTCGTTGGTACCGACCTTAGACCTCTGACGGAGTCACCACGCCTGCAAGGAGAGCAGCCCATGGAAGAAGTCGAACTCGCCACATTGCAAGCTGCCTGCCGGACTTTGGCGCGATCGACCTTATGGTCAGAACAGGGCACGCCGGAAATCGCAGTGGCAAAGCTGGCGGGCGAGTTTCTGCAGGTTGCCTCGGATCAGCTTGCCACCGTAGTTGAATCGGGCCGCGATCCACACATAGTGACGCGGGCGATATGCTACCTCGCACACACCCACGTCATTCCATCCAGGCGTATGGCTAAATGGTGGTTCACCGAAATGTTGGCATGCCTGGTCGAACTTGCAGTCCCTTCGATAATTCAGACACCAGCTTCGGCGGCTTTTCTACGCGATGTGCATGAAGGGATAGCAAATTGGACTGACTCATAAAAGATCTTTTCGACGCCCGCCGAAGTGCCTGCGGTAATCAGTCGATCGGTTTCGTCGTAGTCGCGGAATAGCGCTTATATGCCTGTTGGGGATGGCTCGGTGCGGGGTATTTTCTCACGAGCCGGCCAGCGTCAACCAACGGGTTCAAATAGTGCTTTCTTAACGATGCGTCTGAGCGACTCAACGCCTGCGCTAGGTCGCGGAGCGTTACAAACTGTTCGTCGCAGAGGGACACTATAAGCTCTTCCATCCGGTCTGGAGGCATCCGCGCGGGAAGCGGACCGGGCCCAAGCAATTCTTGTAAGCGTTCTTTAAGACCCAGGGTGGTGTCCTGCACAACGCTCTTATGTCCAGAGAGAGACTCGCTATGTCCAGAGCTTGGATCGCTATGTCCAGAGCTCGAATCGACCACGGGTGCTGCTTCAACAGGCGGAGGTAGAACGGTCGCTGGGCTGGCAAAAGGTTCGGAATTGTCCTTTTTGTAACCAGGAAGAAAATAGATCATTCCCCGGCGAACGCCATCTGATTCGAGCATGCCAGCTCGAACCAAAGAGGTCAGGGCGCGCGTAATGTCCACAGGGTGATCCGCACACAATTCCTTGACCCGAGCATGGTTAATCGTCCCCTCGGCGGCGGCGGACACTAACACCAGACGCTCGAGTTCTGGCAATCCAGTAAAGCGCTCGCTGAAACGTTCCTTCAGTTCCTCAATAGCCTCTTCCGGAAACATGCTCTCCATGCGAAGTTCCATAAGCGTCTGCTCGGGCTCATCCAGCTCGTACAACGAGGGACGCCGCCACTGCTGACTTTGCCAGTTGCTATAGATTTTAGGTATGCCCGAGCCAGCATGGTCACCGTATCCAACAAGCTGGAACATTGTCTGGAGACGTCTATTTCTACAATCGCTGTTCCCGCCCATCAATGCTAAGTCGAGCGGAATGCGCATCCGGCCGGGATTTCGAAATCCATACATATCCGGCCGTTTGACAACAAGCACCGACACACGGCCAGTGAAATCCGCATGAATGAGCGTGTTTACCAGAGCTTCCCGCAGGGCCTCTGTCTGAGCGCTGTCTTCCACCCGCTGCCCGTCTACCAAGCGAAACGGCACCTTCGAACCATCTGTAAGTTTCTGGTATGTGCGCCGGAAAAAATCATAGACGTTGCCGGACCACGAGCCGTCCGGGATTAGCCGGTCGACCCACCTCTTTTCCGCCTTGGCCTCGGGGCGCTCTTGGTAATCGACCATATAGTTTGGCAAAACCTCCCGGATCGTTTCCGATTGCCCGAACATCAAAAGTCCCGCAAGTGTCAGCCCACTTTTCCCGGACGCTCGGTCTGTGCCATACGCGCCGATTTTCTGAAGAAATTCCGACATGCCCATGTCGAGGTACACGTGCCCCGGGCGAACAGCCGAGAACCGGTTGCGATACGAGGTCACACTCTCTAGGTCTAAATCCGCTATGTCGTAATGTTCTAGCACTCTGGCGTCGCGGGCGTCTTCCACTCTCTCCGCCATCATCCGGCGAACCTGCTCTTCGGTAGCCCGATAGTCTCCTTCGTTCCGTCGCAGGTAAGTTCCCGTCATTGGATTCAGGCCGACGTGAACCGGCCGTTCCTCCCGTCTTGCTTGGCGAACCGAGACGACCAAGATCTCCATTTTTCCCGTTGGCACTATGCGAACATCATCGACCCCGAGAACGTTGGCGCTGATCTGAGTTGGGTTGTGGGCGCCGTTCCAGAGATCTTGCTTCACTTTTTCTGCGTTCGGAACGCCCACGGCAACTAGATGTCCGCCGCGCTCTTCGACCCCCAGCAGGATGTCTCCGCCATGCGTGTTGGCCATAGCGCTATATGACTCCCAAAACGACTTTGGCAATTGACCAGCACCGTCTTTCCCATGTGCGAGCTTACATTCGACGTCTGTGGTCTCAGTCAGGTCTGCGAGGTCGAAGTTCTGACTGTAGAGGGTTGAAGCCATGTTTCCACGTCCTTTTATGATTCACTGGCTCTCTAATAAGGCGGAGGTCCTGAGCCATCCGCACTCCGCTATACCGAGTGCGAAACGGCCATAAGCATAACGTCCACGCGCCCGCCCTGGAGGGCGGCCCCTCTCCTAGCATGGGTCCCAACGTTTAATCCAGGCTTGGGGACTGTTAATGCCGCCCTTCCCAAAGTTGGCGAATCCATTTTCCGAGCTGATCCCGGTTAGGTCTCGGTCTGGTCCCGGTCTGGTCCCGGTCTGGTCCCGGTCTGGTCCCGGTTACGTCCCGGTCTGGTCCCGGTCTGGTCCCGGTTACGTCCCGGTCTGGTCCCGGTTACGTCCCGGTTAGGTCCCGGTCTGTCGAGATTGCACCGAATTATGCTTCGCGGATGGCTCTTGTATACGCCGACACACAGCCGGAAGCTATATGCCGCGCTGCACTTGGCTTATGCCGCTTTTCCATTGTCAGACAAAAGAAAACAACCTATCGCAAGAAAAGCCAAAATAAATCAAAGGGATAACCCCACCCGAAGGGTGCGTCCTGTGTGGTGGCTTTAAGGGACCCGCCGCCGCCCTGGCGGCGGGGGCCTTAAGGGCACCTGTGAGCGTCCGGGGGACGCTCACGAAGTCCGCAGGACGGCCCCGCCGGCGCAGCCGGTGGGAAAGGCCGCCCCATACCAAACCCGTTGGTACATCCAAAGCAAAAGGCCGCCCTAGGGCGGCCTTTTGCTTTGGCAGATGGTTTATGTCAGTGCGCTGCTGCCGTTGAGGCCAAGGACCGAACAGGCGGCTGCTCATGCTGTAGCGCTTGCCACAAATCATAGTTGGCCTGCATTGCGACCCAAGCCTGGGCAGTACTGGCCCCGGCATGCTCCAGCCGGACTGCCAGATCCGGGCTGATACCAGCCTTGCCATTGAGCACCCGGGAAAGTGCTACCCGCGACATCGCCAGCCGGTCAGCAGCCTCGGTCACAGATAGCCCCAACGGGGCAATTACATCCTCCCGGAGAATTTCACCCGGATGCGGAGGGTTGTGCATCATGATTGGCTCCTAGTGGTAGTCCTGATAATCGACCAGTTCAGCACCGGCCTCGGTAAAGCGAAATGTCACGCGCCAGTTGCCGTTGACCCAGACTGACCAATGCTCGGCCAGACCGCCCTTGAGCGAATGCAACTTATAGCCCGGGATATTCATATCCTGCGGTCCCTTCGCCACATCGAGCAGGGCCAGGATGCGGCCCAGCTTGTTGGCGTGTGCCGCCTGAATTCCTCGGGTTGAACCGGTGCGGTAGAAGGTCTCAAGACCTTTGTGGCGAAATCCGATGATCATGCGGTATTGTATCCCGTAACGATACACGATGCAATGGGGCGGCGCGCAAAATTGGCGTGCTGCCCCTTCCCTTACCTAACGGTGGCTTACTCTCCCGCTGCCGCCTCCTGCGAAATTGGCTCCGGGTTCGACAGCAAGGGCTTCCCGCGCATCAGTTCCGGCACCCATCCCTTCCCATCGAGCAACTGCTCGGCAGCGGTCGCCGCCTGGGCCTTCTTCATCGCCAATAGCGGCTTGGCCTGCTCCGCACCGACCGCGTCGGTAACGACAGCCGCGATTCGGTCCTTGGACACGTGGGCGAGGTAGGACTGCGCCGTGGGCTTCCACCATTTGCTCATGTCCAACCCAACCAGTTCGCCCAGGCGGTCCAGGTGCCGTGGTTCCGCCCCATAGGAATGGCTTTGGCGGCGGTAAATCGAAATGCTGGTCAGCACGGCGAGCAACTCGATGAGGTCCGCCTGCGGCTGCGCCAGCAGCCAGGGAAGCACCGCCGCGTCATCTTCCGGGACGTTCTTGGTGACGGCTTCAATCTGCTCGTGAACCCGCGCCCAAGCTGGGCTGTTCTTGATGTCCGCGTCCGTATTCGCAAGCTCATGATGCGTAGGCCGCAATGAGAGGTCGAACGAGTCACCGGAACCGCTGCGCTGACTCCCGTCGAAGTCGCCCAGCATCTGCTCAATGAGCAGGCAAAGCGCCAAGTTCGGACGGGCGATGATTTCGGCTTGCAGGGCGATCACGCGCTGGGCCTGGAGCCGATTTGTCAGCGCTTCGGAATGTACGGGGCGGGTTTCGACGGGCGGCAAGTCAGCATTCAAAACCTGCTCACCGGCTCCTGCCGTACTGCGCAGGATCTGCGCCACCGTCTCGCGTTCGTCCTTGCGGATCAGTCCGCGTGTGGCGGTCAGCCCGCCTTCGTAATCGAGGTGCAGGACCGCGCCGCTCAAAGCCTTGAGTTCGATTGGATAGTCGAACAATTCAGTACGAATGGCCCGAATCTCGCCCTCGTATCCGCGAATCAACGCCCGAACTCTATCGAGGTCGGATTCGTCGTAGCCTTCAACGGCGCGCAAGCCATCCAGCTTTTCCTGTGCGATGGACACCTTTTTTTCCAGCGCTTCAATCTGCTTGGCCTGGGCCTTGCTCGGGTCCAGGTGGGCGCGTTGGATTTCCCCGAATTGCTTCTTGTCGTCGTATGCGAAAGACACCCGGCATTCCACCCACAGCCAGCCCTCGGTCGATATCGCCTTGAAAAGCTTGGACCGTTGCATCTTCGCCAGGGCCATCGTTCGGGCCATATCCGGATCAGCCAGATAGGTGTCGTTCTCGAACAGGTCGCGGCGCACTTCTCCGCCCGCCTTCTCATACGCAGCAACTGTCACGTAACGGGCAACGGCCGAGTCACCCAGCATTTCCGTTTCCGCCAGGAGGTTGCGGATATGAACGTCGCGGTTCCAGTGTTCCGACTGCGCCGCCTTCCATGCCGCTTCCTGGCGGGCGTGGTCCGAAACCGACGCCAACGCCTGCATATCGGCAACTTCAATCTTGCCATCGCGGAATAGCTGCATGAGCTTAGGCGAAACAGCGCCGAGAGCCAGCAGCTTTTTTACGGCGGATTCCGTTGCGCCGTGCGCGGCCGCGATGGCTTCGATGGTCCAGTTTTTCTCCGCGCGCATACGGGCATACGATTCATACACGTCTGCCGGGTGCATAGCCTTGCGGGCGATGTTTTCGATCAGGCTGGCGTGGTGGGCGTACTCGGCGGGAATCACGAGGCACGAGACGCTGTAGTCTGCCGGGAATACGGCGTCTTCGATCAACAGCCCCAGCGCTGCCCAGCGCCGACCGCCCGCGCAGACTTCGTAGAAGCCATCCGCGCACGCAACGACCACGAGGTTTTGCAACAGCCCGCCCATGGCCTTGATCGTGGCCTTCAGTTCCGAAAGTTCAGGATCTTTCTTCGGATCCAGCGGACGACGAGCCTGATAGCTTTCGCTCAGGCGCAGTTGGGAATGCGGGATCTCCGTGCGGATGCTTGCGGCGTGGATGGCGGCGAGTTCTTTGGAGTCGATCTTCATGGTGTGTGCTCTTGCTTCGATTTAACGGAATTAGTGCAGTTGTGCAGGGGCGGGGGCGTCCTGCATCACAGCGATGAGGGTGGCAAGGTCCCGCACCGTCATTGCTGGAAGGCGATAGGAAAGGCCCAGCACGTGGGCGCGGCGCATGTCGTTCGCCAATCTGATAAAGTCGTGGTTCATCACGGTTCTCCTTCGAAGGGTGGGTCGAGGTGCAAGCCCCTGTCGGTTGCCGCCGATCAGGGGCTTTTTCGTTTAATAGCCAAGCCATTCCAGCAGCACGTGGCCGCGATACAGCGGGTGATTGCCGCAGTCGGCAAAGAACTCTTGAGCGTCCAATTGATGTCTACCGATTTCTTCCATGACCTGGATGCGCGTCACCACGGCTTCGTCCGCCGATTCCCTATCGCGCAGGCCCCGGGCCGAAACCGGCCCGAGATCGAATAGGTCCGCGAGTAGTTCGATCATGTCGGGCCTGTGGCCTTGCCATGCGACCAACTCGTTTTCGATGGCGACGGCCAAGACCGGCGCGGTGTCATAGCCTTTTGCCGCGAGCGCTTGAGCAAAGTCGGCAGCGCTGCGTTCGGTGAAGTCGATTCCGCGCGCGGCAAGATCATCTTTGGAAAGCTCGCATTGGACACAAGCAAGGTGGGTGTACAGAACGACGTCGCAAGACACAGCGGGTTTCCTCGTTTGACTAGACTTCGGTTGAACCGACCCAGGACGTGCCCAGGAACGCATCGCAGCCGATCACGGCCGATTCAGGTTGCACAGCGCAAAGCCCCTCATGTGTCCAGCCGTGTGCCGGTGCCTGCTGGACATGCAGGGTCGATCCATCCAGGCCGCGCAGGAGCAAAGGCTGGTGGCGCAGTGCGGCCAGAATGTCCGGCTCGCCTTCCATCTGGTCCGTTACGTACTTGATTAGCATCTGGGTTCCCCTCTCAGCCGTGATGCGGGCAAGGGTTGCCGGAGCCGTCGTTGCAACCCGAACATGCGGCCATGGCTACGGACTCTTCTGCTTCGTTCCAGCCGTCCACCCATGCGCTTGCCAGTTCGGCAACATCGGCCAGCAACGGCGGTACGTCGTCGGCGTCACGGCCACGGGTGAAATCTTCCCGGCCTTGAACGTGAGCGAGGATTTGCGCGTGATCAAGCTCCAAGAAACGGCTGTCTTCATCGAACATCCCTGCTGCTTTGGTGCGAGCGACGCGGGCGTCCAGGCCGCGAAGGAACACCACTGCGGGCTTCGGCGTTGCGATTGTCTGAACAGTGTTTGCCATGGTCATTTCCTTTACATTCAAGAGCGTTTTTGAAGCGCTGACCGATCCTGAAGAAGTCGTCCGAGCGTAGGTTTGTTGGATTTGGTTGTTCATGGTCTTTCCCTCCGCGTTATTCGCATCCGTTCCTGTGAGGCCTGTCCGTGCCGTCCGTGGCCACGTAGTGACGACTGGAAAGGGCCGGAGCAGAGGCCGCATGCGGAGCGCAGCCGAAGGCGAGCACCGAACGGGTGAGCACCGGACCCTTGGAGGGAGGAACGCAGTGGTACGCTCGGCGTTTTAGGACAGGGCTCGCGGGAATGGATGCATTGCGAGAGACAGGATGGCGACACCAAAGCCAGGCGCGCGCCGAGCGCCCCTACCCGCGCGCAGCGCGGGTCAACCTGGCCGCAAGGCGGCTGGCAAGCGGCAGCGCGCAGCGCCGGCAGGCGCGAAGGCGTGAGCCGACCGTAGGGAGGGTAGGACTGAAGCCCCGCAAGGGGGGGAGACTGGCCCTTTGGCCAGGCTCAACGCGAAGTGCGATGGCCCGACCCGTAGGCGCAGCCGGAGGGGCACGCCCAATAGGGAGCCGTGATCAAAAAAATCAGTGCTGAGATTGGGACCCGGGCGGCATCGAGACATTCAGCAAATCCAGGGCCTTATTTGCCCTATCTCGTGCGTCGTCGATGATTTGATTTTGCCGAACGATGTACTTGTACAGTGCTTTGGGACTGTTTTCGGCCTCGACCAAACCTTGCTCGTTGATGATCTCGTTGCACAATTCAACACACTCGTCGCAGATCGTGAGCACGCTGGCGCCAGGGCCGTTTTCCCGCGCGATCAGCTTGTGGACTTCGTCCTGAGACTTATCGCAAAATGCGCAATGCAGCACGGTCGGCTGCTTTTTTCGCCGAGGGCTCTTTTTATTGTTTTCGTCCATTGGGCGCAGGGTCCGCGTCAACGCGTCGCTAGGTCAGAGTAGGTGCGAAATCTAGCACAAGGCCCAACAGCCCGGATGGGTGTTTTTCCTAGTTGCATCCCAATTTCGTACCGACATTTTTGGCGCGTATTACGTCCGGTAGTTCTTTGAACAGGGAGAGTCACGTTGGATGGGACCATGATCATCAACGGTGTCCGTGTAGCCTACAGGACGATTCAAACGCCGAATGGAAAAGGGGTGATAGCGGAAGTGCAGTACGCCGACAGCGGACCGCGGGAGTGCGTTGGTGGACCCCACACGATGTTTGCAGACGACGCCTCTGCCCGCCGTGCGATACAAAACCATGTCGCCGCTGACTGGCCTAAGAGGACGAACCAGGAGCGGCGAAGGTAGGGGGGCTGCACCAGCCTCTTCCCGCCGTCCTGTCGCTGGTGCGAGATTGCCAGGCCGCTAGGCCTGGCTATGCCGTTCAGCCGTTTCGGTGATGGTCCACCATGCCGGCCAAGTACGCCGCCTGCAATGCCCTCCAAAGATCCCAAACCGGTATTTCGCGATAGTCCTTCGAGCGGACCCGCCGAAGTTCCAGACACTCAATGTCCAAAATCTCCATGGCGATGTTCTCAATGGCCAGTTCCGCGGCCTCGGATAGTTGCGGCATTCCCATGCTTCACTCCGTGTCCAGCTCGGCCAGCACTTGGCTGGCCAGCTCGTTCAGGTTGATTTTCGACTGGGCGATGGCGCGCACCTCTTCCAGCGGCAAGGATTCGAGGAATCGCGCCATGCGTTGTTCAATTTCCTGAGCTGCCAGCACCTGCCAGGCACCGTATGCGGCGATCGCGGATAAACCGGCCCGGTTGTTGCGGCCGTACCCTTGCAGGTATGCGATAAGCCCACTCTGCATTTCGCTAGCTGCCCGGCTCATGCTGCGATCCTTTCCTGGTTGGCCAGCGCAAGGCGCTGCAGTGCGGCCTCGTGATACTTCGGGTCCATTTCGATCCCGTAGAAGCGCCGTCCAGTTTGGCGGGCCGCCACGCACGTGGAACCGGAGCCGGCGAACGGGTCTAGAACAATGTCGCGCGGGCGGCTAAAGGTTTCGATCAGTGGCGTCAGGCATTCGACCGGCTTCTGGGTCGGATGGTGGCGGTTCCCCGTGTACTTCCAGGGCAGCACATCGGGCAATGGTGTCGCCGGCAGCGCCGGCTGGCCCTTGGCCAGCAAGTACGCGGACTCGTGCTGGTACGCCAAGAATCGCGCATTCGACTGGTATTGCTTGGCGAACACGATGTGACCGACCACACGAAAGCCCGCCGCGCGCCAGGCCGCGAAGAACCGATCTACGCGGTTCCAGCCATAGAACGAAATGCAGAACGCATCATCGCGAAGCACGCGGAACATCTGCGAAAACGCCGGCGTCATCCATTCATCGGTGCGGTCGTTGGCAATACTCCGGCCGGAGCGGTCCACGTAATTGACGAGGTACGGCGGATCGGTCAACACCAGGTCAACACAGCGATCCGGCAAGGTGGGAAGAACGAACAGGCAATCGCCCAGGACAACACGACTCATGGTTGGCTCCTTGCGTGCAGCAATGTCAGCCGATCTGCATTGCACTGCACGGGGCAGGCGGGCGCAGCCCACGAAAGCGCGGTCAAGGGACGTGGAATAAATAGTGAACGCAGTGAGCGGTTTATGCCGCGAAAGCCCTTGAAGATGGGGCCGCGGCTACAAAGCCGCGCGCAGCGGCCCTAGCGTCCGTGCGGGAGTGGGATGCGACTGTATGCTCCGTGCAGTGCTTGTGGCTCTGCATGGTCCGCAGTTGGCGCGTGGCTAGCGCGCCAGGCCCCGGAAGGGGCCATCGCACCTTGCTAGAAGAGCGACATCTGGCCACCGGCGGCTGCTTGGCGAATGGCTTTCGGAATGGCCTGCAGCGGCTGCTCAACCTCAGATGAAATATCCCCGGCGATGGTCTCGTCGACCTGGCCCTGGCCAGCGGCTGCCGGCGCCTGCAGGAGCGCTCGAGCGCCCTCTTCCGCTTCGCGACGGCGAAGCCGCGCGCCCCAGGCGCCCAGAATATGTGCGGGCGTAAACCACTGCTCCCGGCACTCGCCCGTGAGGCCGTTGCCATGAATCACCACGGCCGGCACGTGCAAGAGCGCCAGCTGGATGAATGTCATATGCACGCACCGCTGATCGATGTCGATTGCAGTCGCGTGCATGCACTGCTGATAGTTCAGCTGCGCATCGTGCATCGCGTGCACAGCCGCGATCAACATGCCGCCGGCGCCGCACGCCGGTTCCAGTACGCGGACGAACCCCTGCGCGCTCGTCTTGTCGACCAGATCCTGGCCATTGCCCATCATCATGTTGCCCATCAGGCGCGACACCTCATAGGGCGTAAAGAACTGGCCGGTGCCGGCGTTGCCCATGTCCAGCATCATGAACGTGCTCCCTAGCACGTCGCCAAAGTCTGCTGCCTGAACCCGGACCTCGTAGGCCATGACCAGGTGCGAGAACGCTTGGACGAGCTGGTCGAGTTCAGCTCGCTCGTACTGAGCGATCAGCTGCAGGTAGCGCTGTTCGCGCACCTCGCGCTGGGCCAGATCTGCACGGGCCAATGCGATCGCGCAGATCTCCACCCAATCGCTCCAGACGCGGTCGATGCCGCGCGTACGCGCGACCTGCCGAATGAGGCTGACGATTTCCTTCTGATGGGCGTCGGCGCTGTTCAGGAAACGGCGTTGTTGTGCATTTGAGGTTTTGGCCATGTGGTCTCTCCGGTTGCCAGGGCGGGAATGCCCGGAACTTGAGAGGCACGGCGCAGCGCAGCGCTCAAGTGTCGAAGACGGCCAACGGCCGCAAGTGGCGCCGGCGCAGCCGGCGCCGCGCCGCACTTGAACGCGAGAACGCCGTGGCACACTGACCGGGAATGCAGACCCGCCACCCCGTATGGCTTTCAACGGTCCAACTTCAAAGCGCAGCCGTTCCCCTGCAGCGTCACTTAGCAGGGGCTGAGCCACGATGGCCTGATGGTGCTCAGAAGAAGAAAGGCCCGCCGAAGCGGGCCGGAATGGCGTCAATCGATCGCCGCGAAGATGACATTTGCCTCGGCGTGTTCGCCGGCGAAGTCGCGCAGGGCGTGGTACTTCTCGGCCAGGTCGTCGCTGCGGTACTGGCTGCACAGTTCGCACAGGGCGTACAGCGTTGCCACGATGCCGGCGGCGTCCGCCGACATGGTCCGGTCGCACCAGTTCATGGGCCATACGATGTGAAGCGTCTCGTAGTCGGCCGGCGCCATGTAGAAGCCGTTCGGGATTTCGTAGTAGTGCCAGGAGCCGCCGCTGTACTCCTGCGACAGGCGATCCAGCCAGTTGTAGACGGAGATTTCTCCGCGCAGCATCAGGGGGATGCCGAAGTGTTTGGGCAAGAAGGCCAGACGATCGTGATCGGGGACCAGGCGGGCTTCAGCGAGGGTGGAGTGCGTCATGTAGTGCTCCTTGGAAGAGGGCCCCAGCCGGGGTGGCGGGACGGGAGCACTGGCGCCCTGCGGAACAAGCGCCGGGGGCAAGGGGACGTGGAATATAAAGCGCGCGTAGCGAGCGGCTATATGCCGCGAAAGCCCCTTGAGCCTGGCGCGCGCAGGGCCAAGATGCGCCCAGGCCTAACACCCAGGCTGGTCCCGTTCCCAGCACAATGCCGTCCGCCTTCTCCGAATCGGATAGCGTCCGAATGACAGCAAGTTCGGCGGCTGAGAGGCGGGCGTGATCGGCGTTGTGGCGGGCGATCCCTTCTTCCGAGGAGGTTGTGAGCGAGCCGCACCAACAAATCTAGCCCGAGACGGAAGCTACTCTGCTTGCCACGTGCGCGCCAGACGTGGAATCGTTTGGGTGTGCTGTCTATGCCGCATATCGCCCCTGCACGCCGATTTTCTTCGACCTGAACAATAACTTGCCGGAATTTGCTGGGCGGAATACAAGTACTGTCAGCCGCCAGACCCGGGCCAATCTCGGTCCTGTCACACCAACCCTGCAAGGAAGGCCCTTGAAAGACGTTGACCTTGCTGCATTGCAAATCGCCTGCCGAAATTTGGCGAGAGGCACCCTATGGTCAGAACAGGGAACACCCGAAATCGCCGTGGCGAAGCTTGTGGGCGAATTCATGCGAATCGTAGCTACGCAGGTCGCTGACGTGATCGAATGTGGTCGAGATCCCAACATAGTCACACGCGCGGTCAGCTACTTGACCTATACGCATGTCGCTCCGGTTGGAGTCGATGCGAAATGGTGGTTCACTGAGTTGCTCACTTGCCTGGTTGAACTGGCCGTGCCATCAATGATCCAGACGCCCGAATCCAGCGCCTTCCTGCTCGATGCGCAAGAAGGGATCGCGGAATCTCTGGGGCCTAGCGGGATCTAGAGGCCGTGTTCTAAAACAGTCCGGCCGACGCGGCGGCCTCATCTCGGCCGGATGTCCGCGGTCATGCGAGATGACATGAAGGTACATCCGGGTCATGACTTGGGATGGCCTTCAGAAGTTCGGAGCCACCGACAAGAGCGCGATACCCGAACTGTGACAGCCAGAGTTGCTGACGTTTGCATCGGACCGCAGCACGAGCGTTTGCTGACTCAATGAAATCGACGGGCGGCGTTACTACCAAGGCAGGAGGATGCAATGCGTCGAATCATGACCGTGTGGCATGTCAGACGGCGCGAGAATGCAGTTCGACTGCGAAATGAACAATGATGCTGGCTTGGCTTTGCCGCTTCCTTCCACGTAGCATGCAGTGATCGAAACTGGAGTACATACACTGGCAAACTCGAATAAGCGATGAAGGCCATTGGCTAGGAGGGCCAATAGCGGCGGCTGTGATGACTAAGATGCTAGGCTTTGCTTGTGCGGAACGACGCACAGTGGTGCCTACGGGGGCCTGTACAGAACTTGAGTATCTTATGGCTGATTGATGGGGGTCGGTGGGTATGTGGGAGAAGCGCGGGAAGCCGGTGGGCATACCCTGTGGGCAAGCGCGTGGTCAGGCGGCCTGCCACCGTTTTTCCATCAGCGGTTGTCCATGGGTCGAGCGAAGCGAACCGCGTGCTCGCGAAGCGATCATCCACATATCCACGGGTTCCGATAAACGTGTGTTGAATAGGTTGGTTAGCAGCTAAACAGATGGCCCAACATGCTTGCTCCCACGCCGTCATTGAAATAGGAATTGAATGGGCGTTTCGAACGGCCAGGTACTTGCCGAGTTACGGCATGTGCGCCTGCGTCAGATCCCCTGGTTCAGGCACGCGATCAGCTTTTCAAGAAATTACGTGCATTGGACCTGGTCACAACCGCCTACCAACGAACTTCCTCCGCTTCTGGTAGCCCCGATGTAGAAATTGCAGCTCTGTCTGAACGGGGAAGACAGGAGTTCGACAGGTGGAGCGGTTTGAAAAAAACAGCGGGCTGGGCGGCTTTTAGTCTGTTGCCGTACGAACAAGCAACGCCCGATCGCTAAGCCGGCCTAGCTCGCTTTGACCGCGAGGAGGCAGATGGCATGGGGAGCCTTAGATTGGATTTCACACACGAATGCACCCGCTCCAGTCATCATCCTCCACATTGAGGGCCGGCACGTGTCGTGGAGCTTCCCGCCGGAACATTCCAGGCTTTCGGATCCGCGGTCTTGTCGGCACTGCGCTCTTCACGTTTACGGCTTGCGCCCGAGCAAGGTGGCAAAACTAAGCGCTGCATATAAGAGAGCTGGATTAACCCAACTTTCTCGCAAAGTTTGGCTAAGGTACCGCGGCGCTGCTCTCGCTTCGGTCACGATGGCAGCTCTGTCGTTCACGTAACGGAGAGCGTTGGCCGTCGATACCCTCCCTCCAAGCCATCGCGCGTGAGTACCCATTGCCATAACTGAATATCTCGCGCTCGGAATGCGCCCGCGCACGATAGCAGGTAATAACTCCACATCCGGTAGAACCGTTGCCCCAACTTAGCCTGGAAGCGGGGCCAGGCGTGGTCGAAATTTCGATACCAAGCCATCAATGTCTTGTCATAATCCGCTCCGAAGTTGTGCAGATCTTCCGTGACGAACAGGCCCTCTGAAGCAGAACCGATCTGGGTAATTGAGGGGAGGTCGCCGTTAGGAAAAATGTACTTGTCGATCCAGGGGTCAGGCGTGGTGTCCGTCTGGTTCTTGCCGATCGTGTGCAACAAGAACAGACCATCGACGTGCAGGCAACGGTGTGCCACTTCCATAAAGGTCCGCAGGTTCTTTCGTCCAACATGTTCGAACATGCCCACGCTGGCTATGCGATCGAATCGCTCATTTATCGTGCGGTAATCCTGCAAGCGAAACTCCAGCGGCAGGCCTGCGTAAGCATGCTGCGCCCATTGCGCCTGCTCTTTAGATACAGTTACGCCCACGCACTGTACGCCGTAGTGCTCTGCGGCAAAACCCATCAAGCTTCCCCAGCCGCAACCAATATCCAACAAGCGCATCCCGGGACGAAGATCCAGCTTTCTGCAGATCAGGTCCAGCTTTTGCTCCTGCGCGGTGGTGAGATCATTCGCGCCATCCCAGTAGGCGCAGGTATACGTCATGCGCGGGTCGAGCATTGCAGTGTAGAAGTCATTTCCCAGGTCGTAATGCGTCTTTCCTACCTGCCACGCACGCCGCATGCTTTGCCGATTTAGCAGCCGTACCGTAAGCGCGTGGATCAATAACCGCCCAGGAACTACACGCTGGTCCAGCCGGGCGCGCAGAACGCGGTGAAAGAAAGCGTCAAGCTGCTCGGCATCCCACGCCCCGTCCATATAGGCTTCGCCCAAGCCAAGATTACCCTTCGCCAAAACACGATCAAACACGCTGTCATCGTGCACCTGGATATCCCAAGGGTTGGGTCCATTCACCGTTATCCCGGCCTCGGACAAGAATGCGGCCAAGGTGTCGCGCGCTCGTCGTATCGGCGGCGTGCTGGCGTGCGAAGGAAGCGACGCTACGGTCTTGGAGACTTGATTATTCTTCATGCTACTCCGTGATAGCTTCAAAAATTGCTATTTGAGTTGTGGGTTCCCACGTTGAGTCTGGCCGCCAGATACCATCAAGGCGCACCTTGTATCCGGTCCGGCGCGCAACGCCCTGCACCCATTTTCTGAAGCGTGCCTGACACCACTCGAAATGGTGCTCAGCATGGCGTCGATGATGCATGGATAGACCTTTCTCGATGTCGTAACCCTTGTTCGGCGTAGAGATCAGAAGGCGCTTGGGGCGGTAACCAGCGAGAATCGTCTTCTCAATGCGTGAGAGTCTGCGCGGACAGTAATGCTCCAGGGATTCCAGCATGATCGCGACATCGATATCCGGAAATGCCACACGAGCATCTGCGTATGACCCGGCGACAAGCTCCACGACTGCCGCCGGGGCCGGTGTAATCGAATCCAGCGCGGCACGGCAGATTCCGAGCCGCTGCCGGCTCACGTCCACACCGATCAATCGTTCCAACTGCTCCATTGAGGCAAGCGCCAACAAGAGATCACCTTCGCCGCACCCCAGGTCCAGCACGCGGCGGGCGCCGACAAGTTCTATGTAGCCCCTGACGTATTCAATCCGCTTGCGGTGCAGATCACTAGGCCCAAGCGCGTCGTCGACAAGACCACCAAAAGTTGGCTCACGCATCTGTTAGTCCGAAGTGATGGATGCGCGACCAGCCATCTGTCTTCACGCGCATTACGGTTCCATGCATTCTTGGCAGAAGACGGTGGCTGCATCCGCATCGAGACGGGCCGGGTCAATATCTTCACCACACCGGCAGCACAGTCCGAATGTGCCGTTTTCCACGCGCTGCAGCGCCGCGACCACCCTGCGTCGCCGTGTGGCTAGGCGCTCCCGAAAATCAAGCGCCATCGCTTGCTGTTGCATGGCATCCATTCGCGTCAAGCGGCCAACGCTGGATTGGTCCAGATGCACCACCGAAGCGGCCTCCCTGGCGTCGTCAAGCTGAGCGTTCAACGCTGCCAACTCGTGCTCGAGACGGTCCCAGAACACGGTTCGGTTAAATTCAGTCATGTACCTCCCCTGTTCTTACGAACTCGTGCTGTGGCGCGTCTACGACCGCGCAAAGGGTCCCAAGCAAGACACCGGCGGTGCGCGTGGCGACGCGCACCGCGTTCACGACAACATCCACGCTGTCTATCACATTGCGCGCAGCCAGATCACCAAAATCACCGCGCTCCGCGTCGAAGCCGAAAGCACCCTCGCCTTGTTCCACCGCTTCCATAACGACGTGCGGCGCCTCACCGGCGTTACGGGCAATTCGTAGCAACGGCTGGACAAGTGCGACACGGAGGGCCTCCGCTCCCGCCGACTCGTCAGGAGAGGCGTGCTGCAATTCGTTCAGCGACGATCGCGCTCGGACCAGACCCACGCCCGCTCCCGGCACAACGCCCTCACGCATTGCGGCGCGCAAAACCTGCAGGGTTCTCTGAGCCAGATGCACACGCATACGGCCGTGTTCATCGCCCATGTCGGCCAGCGCCAGGGTGCAAGCCTGGCGAGACAAGCGTGCAATTCGCGCTCCGATCAGCTCGCGTTGCGTAGCGTCGGGTGTTGCTTCCAGGTTTGCACGCATGACTTGAATATGGCTTCTAACCATGTCCTCCTCGGGCGGCAACATGCCAACGGCTTGCGTTGTGCCCCGCCCGGATTCAAGGCGCTCGGCCATTCCCCATTGATCGATGCGCAAGTCTCCAAGGCCCTGTCCTGTGAGGCGCTGGACCAGCGTTGCACCTGACACCGTGGCGATGTCTTGCAGCCATTCGGATTGCGCGTTCTCTGGAACGCCAATGGCGCAACAGTTCACCAAGCCAGACGCCCGACTCGACAACAACATCGCCAAAACAGGCGCCGAGATCGCAGGCGCGATGAACGCCAATGGCTGCGTCAGCGGCGCTGCACGCTCCAGCATCAGCGCCATGTCTTCCGTGCTATCCAAGGGATCTTGCGACACGACAATGTAGGGATTGTTCAGGACGACCATGCCTCGCATCGCGTCCGACGCGAAGCGGGAGGACAATGGGCCGGCGTTCCAGCGCAATCCTGTCGGGCGAAGCAAGGTGTCCTGGACTCGCTCTGCGGTTTCTATCGTGATAGCGCCAGGATCCGGGCATTCAAGAATGGCTTGGGCAGATAGGCTAGCGACCCCTTGATCACCATACGAAACAGCCCATGCCAAGCGCTCAAGCGCTGGCAACTGTCGGCACGGTTGAGCAGCATCGCGAAGATGCTCCACAACCGCCCCGGTTGCGCGATCAAGGCCTTGTTTCACCTGCGCCGGATTTGCGCCGGTCACGATAGCCTTGACGCATTCATGCAGCGTCGCGCTGGCCAGCAGCATCGCGGTCGTCGCGCCATCTCCGGTGAGGTCCCTTGATCGAGCACCCGCCTGCAGCAAGGTCTGCGCACCTTGGTTCTCGACAGGATCCTCAAATTCGACAGAACATGCTGCCTCGTAGCCATCTCGGGAAATCATGGGGGTTCCGTGAGCGCGTTCCAGAATGATCGGCCTGCCACGCGGGCCAAGGGTTACCGCTGCCACGCCGGCCATCCGTTCCGCACCGCGAGCGATGCGAATCAATGCATCGATACCAACAACGATCTCTTTTTCTGACATCGTGTTCTCCGCATTAGGAGTTAGACACACGGCATCCAGTCAGAAACGAGCCGAGCACATCCGCGCTCGGATTACGTAATCATCGGAATGCCACGAACCTGGATCTCGAAGCCTCGTTCTGCACGTCAAGAAACGGCAGCCGGACTGCAGCGCGCGGAAGTCTGATCAGGAAGAGAAAAGGGGGAAGCGGACAGCCGTCGACGTGCGCGTGCACGACGAAAGAAAAAGCGAGGTGGGAGGAATACCTGCCGAGAAACCCGCGTTGCGTTCCACATCGAGTCAGACGGCGCCCTAGCGGGCAGCCTGGAACTGACGAACTTCCATAAGACGAGACCCAGGAAGGATGCGGAATAGTGTTTACATCGGTGTAAGTACGACGCGGGATTTGAACTAAGTGAAAACAATTCTATCAGATCGTGGGCGCGCCGGACCGGTTGCCGGCTCGTCCCGATAAGCCGAAGCACGAATAGAAAACATGCGCGCAGGCCTGCCATGTGAACCGCGCGACACATTGGGAATCACAGGAACCACATAAGGCTCAGCCCATCGGCGAAAGTTCTGTTTGTGAACACGCCTCCCCAAAACCGCCTCGGCAATTAGCTGCAATTCCAACAATGTGAATCTGGGTGGAGCAAAGCTAAAGAGCATGACGTGACTGAACAAATTGGCCCGTACACGGGAGACCGCAGTCGCCAGTATTCGGCGATGATCGTGCTCCATTGCTCGCCCCGCGACCGTGTGGTCGTGCAGTGCGCCGCCTTCCATGTCGGATATCAAGCCTGCCGCGTGGAGTAGTTGCAAGCGTGAGAGAGCCCGGTCTTCTCGCCACGTATGGGGCGGCAAACCAAACAAGATCGCTATTCGATTGCGCAATCGTGCTTGGTGTAGAGGAGAGCGCGCGGTAGGACACCACCGCTCTAGGGAGGATACCAACGCGCTGATGTCGAAGGGCGTCCTAGTATCGTTCTCACGACGATCCTCCCAGGGCAAGTAGTCATACCAAGATTTCCAGTCGCGTCCAGGTGTCTTCGATAGATGGATATTTGATAGATAGCTCACCGACAAGACAGGGGCTTCCGGCTCTCCTAGGAGATACCGTTCGGCATGGGTATACAACTGCTCCACGCTGCTAGAAGTGTTCAACCGGTGTTCAAGCCAAGCGCGGACTTGCGCGGATAAAGAGGGGAACTGCGCCGAGACTTTTTCCCACGGCAGCGACTCCGAAGATCCCATAGTGAGTACCAGAGGCTGTTCATGAGCGACTGTAGAGACGACAAATACAATCTCCGGTTCGCCTATACGACTCATACGTCATGGCTCCTGTATACCGCCTTGGTGAGGCTGAAGAGCCCCTGAGCCAAGGAATGGGGGACGATAAGCACCTTGGGCAACGTTTGCACCGATGTCAATGTGCTAGGTAGAATAAACAAAACTCCCTTCCTCATCCCATGTAAATTCAAATTCACTCAGGCAAGACTCCATCTCTGGAGATTTCCTTAAGCGCTGAATCACGCATTCAGTGCCATGCTTGCTTCTGAAGTGATATGCACATTGCGTGAGCAATGTGTCGCTCCCCTTCTCCCTCTAGTAGCCGCTTGGTACGCACCTCAGCGCTTGTTCGTTGACTTAGGAGAACGTGCATGCGCACGCCCTTTGACCAAGTGTTCCATTACGGACAGTTGCCGTGTGCGCTACTGCACGCCAATTTCGACGACCTTGCCGACAAGGCAGTTCAGCTCAAAATCGGCGATATGCTGTTGTCGGCAACGGTGACACGCCGCGCGCCGGACTGGCTCAAGCCCGACGGCCTAGCGTTGAGGGTGGATTACTACGAATGCAATGCTGGGGCGAGCGGTCTTCCCCCCGTCAACACGCGTCGAGAGAGCGGCATGACACCGCGCGAAAGCGGCATAGCACACACCGTCTATCGTGCTATTCAACACTGCTTCGATCCTCACTGCCGGGACGAGATTCAGATAGTCATAAACATAGTGTCCTTGGACCCCGGTTGCGATGCGGAACTCGGCGCCTTGTTGGTGACATCCGCTGTGCTGCGCTTATCGGATCTGCCTGTAATCGCGACGCTAGGCGCAGCTCGGGTAGCTCTGTCGAAAGGGCGCTTTACGCTAAACCCTTCTTCCGATATCCGTGGGCAGGCGGACTTGACGGTTCTGGCGAGTGGGACGGCGCAGACGCTCACAATGGTCAACGCCCAGGCGGCAGAAATGCCAGAAGATGTCGTCATCGATGCAATCGCTTTTGCACACCTGCAAATGCAAGCCTGCATCAAGGAAATTGAGGCCTTCGCCGAGCAGGCGCTGCCGGTCGCTACGGCAAAACAAGCGCTTGCTTCGTTCGATCGCTACCCGCTTTGGCGCGCTGTAGAAGCTATGCGCACGACGGCGCGCTCCCGTGATGCGGCATACGCGCGAATGGCGGCAGCGAAGGCGTTCGATGCTCAACTGGTTCGTACCCGGCTACTGGGCGGTCAATTGCGTACAGACGGCAGGCATGCGCTTCATCTGCTCCCATCATCGACGTGTTTTGGCTTGCTTCCCGAGGCGCACGGTTCCGCCCTTGTCTCGCAAAGCCAAAACCAGACGCTGTGCTCAGTCACCCTCGGAGATGCCAGCGTCCCCCCGCAGCTAAGCTCCTCCTTGAATCGATCAAGAGAGCGATTCCTCGTTCACGTCCAAATGCCCACGCTCGACGCGCGCGAAGTTGAACGTGATCGCATGCTTGAACATCGCGACTGGCAACTGGCGGCATTTATCAAGAATGCGCTGGCTGCCGTTCTGCCGACGAAGAGTGTTTATCCAAGGACATGCCGGCTTGCGGTTGAGGTGCGCGAATCGTCCGACCCGATTCCGATGCATAGCGTGTGCGCGGCGAGCCTGGCATTGCAGAACGCCGGCGTGCCACTACGACATCCGGTCGTTGGCATAAGCGCTGGCGCTCTTCATAACCGTCAGCGCAACTATGTGCTGTTAGATGCGATTGGACCAGAACTGCTCGCCTTGGACGCACAGGCAAGAATGGCAGGCACCGCAGTGGGCGTGACTGCCTTGCAGTTGGACCTTCGTTCGCCAACCCCTCTGACCGTTCTGCATGAACTCCTGGCGAGAGCACGCGACGCCCGCCAAGATCTTGCCGCGCATCTAGCAATGCCATCGCGGCCACCCTTTTCCAGTCCAGGCGCGGAAACAGACGCATCCGCGCCGATGAACCGATCCCCTGTGGGCTTACATGGAGACCCCAATGCTCATTGATATTCCGGACGCCTTGTACGCCGCCGCGGTGAAAAACCAAGATAAGCACTTTTCTCGCCCCGAACAATTGCTTGCGTACTGGTCCACCTTGGGCAAATCCTGCCTGGACAATCCCAGTGTCAATCCGATACTTATCTCGCAGTTATTACTGTCGCAGCTGACCGAGCCATCTGAGTTGGCATGGCATACACGCGCACTAAATGACGAGAAATTGGTTGCTGAGTCCGAAGCCTATCGTTGTGAGGTCCGCACATTGCCAGAGGAAGCCAGGGCAGTCTGCGAGCGGGCATTGCTGCAACTTGCCACTCACCCAGGCGCGGGCATACGCCTCTTCGGAGAGCTGTCATGCTTCTCACTGTTCCAGTGGGCTGAGTACGGTCAATTGGTGCAGATCGGATACGTCAAGGGAGGCAAGCGCGTAGAGCTTCTTCTGGCAGGAATCTGCCGTCAATATGTTGGTGTTTGAGCGTCCCAGCGAGCTGCGAAGTCGACGTCTCTAGCATCTGTGACCTGCCGACGGCGCGACGCCCCTGGACTCGCTTGCAAGCCGATACGCGAGCATGCTTGCCAACAAGCAGTAAATGGCACAAGCCAGCGCTTGATGCGCAAGCCCGACCCCGGCGTCAATCAACAGACCAAGCATTAGCGGTGAAGCGCCGGTCGCCAGTACGTTCATCGCCTCCACGGAGGCGCGCACCGAAGCTAAACGGGTTGGGCCGAACATTTCTACCCAGAGCGCCGTAGCCAGAACATTGACAAGCGCTGAGGTAATACCGAATAGCGTGAAATACGGGATCGCGACCCAGTCACCACCTAGCATTGCAACCAACAAGAGCGCGATCATCTGCGGAATAAGAACAACCGGAAGCACTCTGCTTGCTGCAAATCGATCGATCAAAGGGCCGGCAGCAATCATGCCCGCGACGCGGGCTACTGCATAGGCGACAAATGCCGTGGCAACCCAGGCCATCGACCACCTCATTTCTGAGGCCAGACGCACCTGGTGAAAGAAGAAGCCTGTGGATATGAAGGGCGAAGCCAAGATAGCAGGCATCGAAAGTTGAAACCGGCGATCCCGCCAAAGCGACGTCTCACCGCTAGCCGGCGTGGGCAGTTGAAGTTTCTGCTCCCTCGCCTCTTCCATGCGCGTGCGGACACAGTCCTCTTTAACTTTTCGAGGTTCGCTCAGCAGCCGTAGCGAGACCAACGCCAGCAGCAGCAGGCTGCTTCCCACCAGCATCCACGTGTTCCTCCAACCCAGGGTCAATATCGCGAACACCGTCAAGCTGGGTAAAACTGCCTCGCCGAGCGGCAATCCGAGCGCGACGACGCTGATAGCCGTGCCTCGATTCACGGAGAAAGCACGCGCCGTAGCGGTCAATGCCGTATGCACCATCAAGCCCTGCCCGCAGAGCCGGAGTAGAAAGAATGCGACGACGAGCGAAGCCGGACCCGTACATAGGTACATCGTCAGACATCCCAAGGCCAACATCGATACGACAGCTACCGTGAAACGCGGGACGGTAGTTCTATCGATCCATCGGCCGACGCGACTGAGGGTTAACGCGCTAATCACGGTCGCTCCCGCGTAAAGTGCTCCTAAAGAACCGTCCGTCAAGCTGAACTCGCTACGTAGGCTGACACCGAAGATGGCGATGAAGTAGGTTTGCCCTAGGCTGGACGCCAGCATAAGCGTCATGCCGAACACCAGCGGATTGGGGCAATCAAGCAGGAATCGAATGTAGTTTTTCAATGAAACACCATGTGTTTCGCGTTGTGGAACGTCCTACGAGGGTTTAGAGCTGAGTGAGGGCAAGTCGGCCAATACTCTCGCGCATCTGATGAAAACGGATCATCGGCCACTGTTCACTGATCACGTCCAATTCGGATCGGGTCTTGAAAAGGTAGGCAGGCGCTTGAACTGCATCTTGATAAATCCGCCCCGGATGGTGAGAGACGAACTTGGCAAGTTCTTCCGGGGTTGCCGCAGACACCCATCGGGCTGTACGAAATGCTGTCTCGTGCAATCGAGCCGGAACTCCGTATTCATGGCGCAGTCTCTCCAGCGCAACGTCAAACTGCAATTCGCCAAAAGCGCCAAGCAGTACCGAAGCACCAGAAGTGTCCCGGAATACCTGGATCGCACCCTCTTGCCCAAGTTGAAGCAGGGCGGACTTTAGCTGTTTCACCTTCATTGGATCGTCGATGTCGACCCGCTTGAATATCTCCGGAGCAAAAAACGGAAGTCCAAGAAAATGCAGAGGTTCGCCAGAGGTGAGTGTGTCACCCAACTGGAGCGCTCCATGGTTGGGTAGTCCCACAATATCGCCCGGGTAGGCCTGCTCAATAGCTTCCCTGCGCTGAGATAGGAACGATACCGGTGCGCCGGCACGGATCATCTTTCCAGTGCGCGTCACCAGATACTTGGCATCCCTGCCGAATCGGCCCGAGCAAACACGTATGAATGCGATCCTATCGCGGTGCAGGGGATCCATGTTCGCCTGGATCTTGAACACTACTCCTGTAAATTCGGATTCAATCGCTTCTACCGTGCGTTCAAGTGCCGGCCGCGGCTGAGGGGAAGGAGCGATATCAACCAACGCATCCAGTACCTCTTGAACCCCAAAGTTGTTCACGGCCGAACCGAAAAAAAGGGGGCTCTGCCGACCTTCATGGAACGCGACTTCAGAAAACGCCGGCGCGGACGCCAGTACTAACTCAAGTTCCGTCCGTGCATCACGGATAGCGTCACCCGACGACGTATTAGTGACTTCATGAAAGCCATAGACCGCCTCGGGCGAGATGAGCTTGTCGTGCCACCCCGGAGAAAACGTCTTCACTGTCGCGCGCGCTGCATCAATGACGCCGTGAAAGTTGCGCCCCATTCCAATGGGCCACGAAAAAGGCACGATAGGAATGCCGAGCACTTGTTCCAACTCATCAACAAGTTCCAACGGATAGCGCACCTCGCGGTCCATTTTATTGACGAAAGTGATAATGGGAGTCTGTCGCGCGCGGCAAACCTCGATCAGACGCAGGGTCTGAGCTTCGATGCCATTAGCCGCGTCGATAATCATCAGTGCCGCGTCCACTGCGGTAAGGACACGATACGTATCTTCGGAAAAATCCTGGTGGCCGGGGGTGTCAAGCAGATTCAGTACATGGCCGCGATACTCCATCTGCATCACCGAGCTCGCGACGGAAATTCCGCGCTGCTTCTCAATGTCCATCCAGTCCGAGACGACATGACGCCTTCCTTTGCGCGCCTTGACACTCCCGGCGATGTGAATCGCCCCGGAATGAAGTAGTAGTTTTTCGGTGAGTGTGGTCTTGCCCGCGTCAGGATGCGAAATGATCGCGAACGTGCGACGACGTGCGCGCTCTTGCTGCAAAGTAAGCATGATTCTCCGCCTCGGTAGGGCCAAAATCAGGGCCAACGAGACATTCGCCAAGGCGCTGCGGCGTTGCGCATGCGCCATGCAACCATCAAATCGGCCCAGCCCAAATACACTGAAATCCACCGATACCGTCGCAACAGACCGCCAAGCATGGGGTGAAAGTCCGCTCAAAATCGGCGACCGATCGGTAAGGCTACTGGGAGGGGGAGGAAGTGGCTTACATCGGCAAGGAGGGGGGATGGGAATGATTGCAAGGCGCATCAAGCTAAGAAAGCTGTTATGATGATGCGCTCCTACGTCTCACTCTAGACGACATTATCCAATGTAGCAAACCGTCCAACGTGGCTCCGCCCGCGTTCCGCGTCCAGCATTTCCTTCAGCGCCGCATGTAGGCCGCTGAGCTTCCCGTTTCCCAGTCCGTATAAGAACCGCTAGAACCGTTTCGGTTCAGGTTTCATGCCGCGCGCACGCCTCTCTTGGCCGATGTGCCCAGTATGCCTGTACGGACCCATTGCATGCATCCAATGTCCCTAAAAAAAATTCGAGAAGAATGGTTCTCAAACGTCCGCGGCGATGTGCTGGCGGGCATCGTTGTCGCGCTCGCCCTGATTCCCGAGGCTATCGCGTTCTCCATCATTGCGGGGGTCGATCCCAAGGTCGGCCTCTATGCGTCCTTCTGTATATCAGTCGTGATCGCCATCGCTGGCGGCCGGCCCGGCATGATTTCGGCCGCAACGGGTGCAATGGCCTTGTTGATGGTCACCCTCGTGAAAGATCATGGCCTTCAATATTTGCTGGCGGCCACCCTGCTGACCGGCGTGCTTCAGATTCTTGCTGGCGCGTTGCGCCTGGGCGTGCTCATGCGCTTTGTCTCGCGGTCTGTCGTGACAGGCTTTGTCAACGCACTGGCAATCTTGATTTTCCTGGCACAACTGCCTGAGTTGACGAACGTAAGCTGGATTGTCTACGCGATGACGGCGGCGGGCTTGGGGATTATCTACCTGTTCCCCTATGTGACCAAGACGATTCCCTCCCCCCTTATCTGCATCGTGGTTTTGACGGGTATTTCCATGTACATGGGGCTGGACATCAGAACGGTTGGAGACATGGGTGAATTGCCTGACAGCCTGCCCGTTTTCCTGATTCCGGATGTGCCGTTCAACCTGGAAACCCTGCAGATCATTTTCCCGTACGCGGCCACCCTGACGGTCGTGGGCCTGCTCGAATCAATGATGACCGCTTCCATTGTTGACGAACTGACCGACACCACAAGCAACCGCAACCGCGAATGCGCTGGCCAAGGCATCGCCAATATTGCCTCTGGCTTCCTGGGTGGGATGGCGGGTTGCGCGATGATCGGCCAGTCCGTCATCAACGTGAAGTCCGGCGGTCGAGGCCGCTTGTCAGCTTTTGCTGCTGGCGTGATCCTGCTGATCATGGTTGTGTTCCTGGGACCGTGGGTAAAGCAGATTCCCATGGCCGCACTGGTCGCCGTCATGATCATGGTGTCGATCGGTACGTTTAACTGGGCATCAATCAAAGGACTTGCCCAACATCCGAAAACCTCGAGCATTGTGATGGTGGCGACCGTTATCGTGGTGGTCGGTACGCACGATCTTGCAAAGGGCGTGCTTGTTGGCGTCCTCCTGAGCGGCATTTTCTTTGCTCACAAGGTCGGACGCGTGCTGCGCATTACTTCCGAAGTCCGCGAGGAAGGTACGGTGCGGGCGTACACGGTCGTTGGCCAGGTTTTCTTCGCGTCTGCCGAGAACTTTGTGAAATCGTTCGATTTCAAAGAAGTTATAGAACGCGTGCAGATTGACGTCAGCCGCGCGAGATTCTGGGACATTTCCGCAGTTGGCGCACTTGACACCGCGGTGCTCAAATTCCGGCGCGAGGGCGCAGAAGTGGAAGTCATCGGAATGGACGAGGCCAGCACCACGCTAGTTGATCGGTTTGCTATTCACGACAAGCCCGACGCGATGGACAGGTTGATGGGCCACTAAGGAGGAAGATATGGAAAAAATAATCGCATGTATCGATGGAACCGCCAGGTCAACAGCCGTTTGTGATTACGCCGTATGGTCGTCGCTGCGCCTGCAAACGCCCCTGCAATTCCTGCACGTGCTTGATCGTCATCCAGAGCGAGCCGCCGTCAGCGACTATAGCGGTGCCATTGGGTTCGACGCGCAGGAACATCTGCTTCAAGAGTTGACGTCCCTGGACGAGCAGCGCAGCAAACTCGCCCAGCAACATGGACGACAGATTCTGCAAGCCGCGCGAGAGCGCGCCATGGCCGCGGGCGCCGAGAATATAGATACGCTACAGCGCCACGGATCTCTCGTGGAAACCCTTGTCGAGTTTCAGGCAAGTACGCGTTTGGTCGTTCTGGGCCAGCATGTTGCCCCCGCTCACGAAAGCCCATCAATTTGGCATATCGACCATCACGCCGAGCGCGTCGTGCGTACGATTCAGCGTCCTGTCCTGGCAGTGGGCGGGAAATTCGTTGCGCCTCGCCGTTTCCTGCTCGCATTTGACGGAAGCGCAGCAGGCCGCAAGATGGTGGAAACCGTTTCCTGCAGCCCCCTTTTGCAGGGCTTGGCTGGCCGCGTGGTCATCGCCGACGAAGACACACCCAATATCCGTGATCAGGCGCAGTGGGCCAGCAAAACCCTGGAAGAAGCCGGATTCGATATTGACACTGCGATCGTGGCCGGTGAGCCAGAGAAGGTGATTACAGCGCAAACTTCAGAGAGCAATTGTGACCTGCTCGTCATGGGCGCGTATGGACATTCTCGAATTCGCCACATGATCCTGGGTAGTACAACTGCGACGATGTTGAGAACAAGTTCGGTGCCGGTTTTGATCATTCGGTAATAGATCGCCAACGTTGAACGGGAGCCGGCCAGAGGCCGGCTCCATCTGAGTTCGACACGTAGGCTGGCGACAATTATCCGGAGGGAGCACCCATGATCATAGGGACAGTGAAATTCGTTGCGCGGTCCGGGCTGTTTGGGATGATTTCACGAGACGACAGGCTGCCGAAGGTGTACGTCTCACTACAGGAATTGCAGCGCGCTGGGGGAAAAGCACTCAAGAAGGGGCAGCGCTTTGGCTTCGAATTATCTACACCTGAAACCGAAGCCCGACCTCAGGCAGTCAACTTGTTCTTCTTGGAAGAAGGCGGCAAATGAGCGGCATGTGCCATCTACGCGGCTACGACGCCGAGGTTGTCCACGTTGCCCCCCGCCGCGTCGGTACACCTCCATATTCGGCTGTTGGCGATCGCATCCCAACAGAGGAAGGTCGTCGGTCCATTCAAACTGGCGTCACGAACGCTTTCAGGAGCATAGATGACATCGAAACCCCCTTTACTGCGCGCCCTGCACACGGGCAAACAGTCAGCTACTGAAGACGGGCCATCGCACGAGTGGGTCATGCCTGGATCCCTACGATTGGACCGTCAATACACGGGGAGGCAGCCTCGGACTGACTTGCTTCGCATGCATGCCGCGAACGCGACCCATGCCGGCGACATGACGCGGCATATCAACAACGAACTCCCCCCATTGTTTCGATACACTTTTCAGCCCGGTGATGGCCAACCACCAAGGCTGGTTGATATATGGCACCGCGATGCCGTGCCTGCCCAGACCAAGCAATGCCGATCTCCTTATTACGTGGCTCTGATACGTCCACCAGACCTTGTACGTTCGCTTCATGAAGCCGGTTTTGTTTTTTCCCATGAGCCTACCGAACTCATAGCAAGGAAAGGGTTTACCTCCTTCGCCCTTGTCGTGGGCAATACGACGCCGTGGGGAAAAGTTACAGAGACTGACTGCGTTTATGCCGAAACCCTCTTGTCATACCGTGAAAAACTGATCGATTGCAGCCGGGAAGGGGACTTAGCGTGAACATCAAGGCCCAGCCTTCCTTGATATTGAGTGACGGCAGAGAGCTGCGCGCATGAAGGCGGCCCCATCCAGGTCCCTGCGCGTCATTCATTCGGAAGCCGCTACCGGCTTTGGCGGACAGGAGCATCGCATACTCAAGGAGATGCGAGGCATGCGCGAACGCGGTCATCAAATGGAAGCAATTTGCCAACCCGGCAGTGGACTGTTCTGTCGCTTGACCGATGAAGGGTTTACGGTGCACCCCCTTTCCATGGATGGATCGGTCAATTACGTCAAAGGCGTCTATCGCGTCTGGCGGCTTCTTTCATCGGGGCAATACGACGTTATCAACACGCATAGTCGGCGCGACACCGTCATCGCGGCAGCAGCGGCGCGATTGGCGGGCACACCCTTGATTGTGCGTACCAGACATCTGGCAAAGCGGCCGGGCTCGCTCTGGAGCTACACGGGGCTCCCCCACAAGGTAATTGCAATCAGCGATTACGTGACGCAGCAACTCCTTGCCCGTGGCGTGCGGCCGAACGACCTTGATACCGTGTTTACCGCGGTTGCCCCGTTGACGCCTGCCATTCAATCCACACTGCGTGCCGAGCTGCGCATTGAGGGTGATGCCCTGGTCATCGGTTGCGTCGGTCACTTGCGTCCGCAAAAAGGGCATCGCTTGCTGCTGACCGCCATTGCCCCATTGTTGACAAGCGGGCCGGACAACCACCTTGTCGTTGCGGGAGACGGGTCAGCGCTTGAGAGCCTGAAAGAGCAAGCACGGGCCCTCGGATGCGAGGGTCGGGTTCATTTCCTAGGACGCCGTAACGATATCGAAAACGTCCTGTCCGGGTGCGATATTTTTGCACTTGCCACTGAGTTCGAGGCGCTAGGTACGTCGTTTATCGAGGCCGCTGTGTGCGGGCTTCCTGTCGTCGCCACCTCAGTCGGGGGAGTCTCAGAAGTCGTCAAAAACGGGGAGACCGGCCTGCTTGTTCCATACGGCGATGTTGATCAGCTGCGAGACGCCCTCGACACACTGGCGGCGGACGGCCCACTTCGAACGCGCATGGGCAAGGCTGGAGCAGCCTACATTCGCAGCGAACGCAAGTTCACGATTGCCGGAATGGCCGAGAGCGTAGAAACCGCATACATGCGTTGGCTAGCGGAATAGTTGGTCAGCAACGCGGTAGGGAAATATCTGACATCCGCCGCTCGTCCCACCTGGCGTTCTGCGGAATCGTGTTGGCGGCGCGCATCGCCCAAATGGCCGCCTTACTGCCCGAGCGAACTCTCCCCTCCGCAGCACCCTACCCGCAGTAAGTTGAACTCGTGCCACACCCATGCCTCCGATTTCACGGGGCATGGCTTTGCTTCTGCGAAATGACGTGCAGTAGTACCTCCGAGGTATGTATTGAAGTTATTTATCCTATGGCCGCTTGATGGGGGCCGGTGGGTATGTGGGTGAAATCCGGGAAGCCGGTAGGCATACCCTGTGGGCAAGCGCGTGGTCAGGCTGAGCCTGTCCACCGTTTGTCCATCAGCGGTTGTCAACGGGCCGAGCGAAGCGAGCCGGGTGGTCGCGCAGCGATCATCCACATATCCACGGGTTCGGATAAACGTGGTTTAAATTGGGTGTTTAGCGGCTAAGCCAAACTGGTTGGGGACCTTCGCGCGAAAGTGGGCTCGTGATCTGTGGCGCATAGCTCGCGATCTGTTCGTGACTGGCAAAGCTCGTTGTGCCCTTCGAAATGTCCACGGTGCGGATCTTGCCGGCCCAGTCATGGACGTCGCCGAACAGCCGTTGATGGATCTGTTGAAGGTGCGCCGGGTTGAACTCGCCTCGAACGGGCGATACCGCACGTTCATAAGACCGCACGGCAGCAAAGGTCGCTTCGACCCTGTCCAATTCGGATTGGTCGCTGATGCCAAATCGGTTGCGTAGAACGCATCAGGGTCTACGTAGGGGGCTTTTGCGTTAATTGGATACTTTGCCATGGCCGTAGCGAAATGGCCGCCCGTGAGGCGGTCACTGCTATTCGGTGGCGGAGGGGGAACGAAATTCGCCAGCTGCGATGCGATCCTTCAGAGTTCGAAGGACGTCCGCCACGATCAACTCTCCAGCCGATGCTCGAATGAGATCCGCCACGGTACGTGCATCCGGCTCCAGGCCCTCAAGCCGCTGGCTGGCAACCACATTGACAACGGCGTGGCGTCGTTTTTTCAGGTCGTGGGCACTTAGCAAGCGTGGACCTCCAGGGGAACTTCATTTTAACGCGGTAGCCCCCCCCAGACAGGGGGATTCGCCGTGTTCAGACTCGGAATTGCTCACGGCTGGCGCCGGCTCGCTCGGACGCAGCGAGCCACCGGGGCGCACGCCCACGGCCAGTCCAGGTCTCGCCAGTTTCGGGATGACGATACTTTTCCGGCACGACGCGACGAGGCTTGGGCCGTTCAAGCGCCTTCTTTTGTTTGGCACGGGTGGGCTTCATTGCGCCATACGCGGCCAGAACATCTGAAGGAGAAATCTGAAACTCGTGCATCTGCGCGACGATCTTTCGTACGGTCGACGCCCGGGCATTGGTGCGGAGCGCTGTGGCTCGCCGCTCAAGGGCTTGAATTTGTGCGGTGAGCTTAGCCAGAGCTTTCGTGGATTGCATAGCGACTTCCTTGAACACGTTGGACGGCTAATGAGAGCAGATGAGGGGCGACCTCGTGCCGCGAGCGGATCACGACGTTCACGGGTGTTCAGAATGATTCAAGGTCCCTGAATTGGCGTGCGATGACCAGGTCCTCTGGACTGGCCTGGCTCAGCTCCACAAACACGTGCTCCGCCGTCATACTCTGAAGGCATTCTACAAATCGTCCTTCGTCGCATCCTTGCACCCGCAACGTCATGCACACGGCTTCGATTTCTTTGGCGTGGGAGACCATCCGCTTCGTTGCGATGGCAATCTCATTCTCGGAATGATCCGCGGGCGTCTGCATTACGACGACTGTCTGCATCGCTTCCTGGAGCCGCCGCCGCGTTGATTGGATCTTGAATGAGTAGTACATCTTCTCTGCATCATTGCTGCAATCTTGCTCGGTCCGAAGCTCCATTAGCTGCGAGCGACCGCCTTCTTTGTGAGTGCTCATACTGATCGTAGCTGCCTTTCGATGGTGTTTAGCTGCTAAACGAGGCCGGGCCTTGGGCTCAATCGCTTACCAGATTGGGTCGCCAAAGGCCGACAAGCGTCTTGAACTGGCCGTGAATCTCGGATCCCAAGGTGTCGGGATAGGCGCGCGTTTGCCTGATCAGACCGATCACCAGCAGCATGTCGTCGCCAATCTCGGCATCGATGCTCCAAAAGTCCGCAAGGTCGAAACCGCCGCAGCTTGTCGCGTTCCACCAAGAGAGCAAGAAACTCGCCACTCGACTGCTTTGGCCAGTGTCGCTCATTGCGATGTTGATGAGGCGTGCAAGAGCGTCAGTCCCCTGCTTTCGCAGCGCGGGGTTCGCGGCGTCCTTTCGATCCTGCGCCAGCCGATCGCGATGGCGTTGAAACTCGGCTTTCACCTCGTCGGTGACTTCACGCTGAAAGTGGGGGCCGCTCGAATCTGCAAGGGAAGCAAGCGCCACGACTTGCTCTTCCTTCTGACCCTCCCGAAGATCTTCGACAAGTTCCTCGGCCTCCGTAGGGCCCTTGGGCTCGGCCGGTTTGTCCTTTGGCTTGGCGCCTTGCCGAATGGCTTTTACGGCGGCGCGCGTGGGCTTTTTCTCCGGCGTCTTCAACAGATCGGCGACGGCTTGCGGATCCTCCCGATGCGCGACCGCGAGTTCATTTGCCAACGTCACGTCCGTGACTTTGCCGGTGGCAACGGCTTCTGCAACAGGGTCCGGCAGATCCAACATCTTGGCGTGCTGGGTCACCCAGGCCTTGGACTTACCAAGGCTTTCAGCGATTGCGGTCTGGCTATGCCCATCTGCCAATTCGTCGCGGATATAGAGGGCAATCTCATGAGCAGTTAGGTTTTCCCGTTGGATGTTCTCCGCGGCTTGGGCACGGCGGCTGATTTTCTTTGGCGTCAAGAAGCCAGGCACTTGAAGCCAACCCTCGGCCTTGGCGGCGCGAAAGCGCCGGTGACCAAAATTGATTATGAAGCGACCAGGTTGATCAGGGTTGGGGTATAGGGATATCGGGCTTTCCATCCCATCGCTGCGAAGAGATGCTCGCAGTTCGCCGATACTCTCCTCGCTGAACCCCGGATTGTCTTCTGAGCGGACGTTGCAATCTTCGTCGATGAGGTCGATATCGAACATCATCGGTTCGCCGGTTGGAGCGGAAGGCATATCCAAGATGGAAGCCAGATCTCCCAGTCCTTTCAGATCCATCATGCCTTTACTCCCATCTTGGTACGGATGTACTGGCCCAGGGCGCGCATTTCGGCCCCGGCGGCGCGTGCCGAAGTCTTCTTGCTTTTCCAGACCGGTTCGCCGCTAGCCAGCGCCTCTGCGACACTGCTGCGCAGACCGATGGTGACGGGAGCAAGCAGCTTCTCGTGTGCAGCGCGGACTTCTTCGAGATGTCGCACCTGGCGCGGATTCCGCCGATCCACCATGCTAGGAAGAAGCCCAAGAAATTTCAGCTTAGGATTTCGCTGCCGCGCATTGAGTATCACGCGCATCATCTTCTTGATCCCTTCGATGCTGTAATCCTCCATCTCCACAGGGGATATGACCGCATCGGCAGCGTGAAGCGCTGCTGCCAAGGCGATACTTACGCCCGGCGCTGTATCAATCACGCAAAGGTCATAGCCCTGTTGAGCGAAGGTCGACAGGTTTGCTCGGAAATTTCTCAGCGCGGTTTCAAGCGGCATATAAATCAAATTCGCCAGCAGCTGATCTGCGGCGATCAAGGAGATGTCGGATTCGGGCATGAGCACAGTTGGCACGTCGTCGAGAAATAGTGCGCTTGCAGGTATTGCTAATCTGAATCGAGCCAGCGTCTTCGAAAGGTCACCGGTATCCAGGTCGATCACTAAGACCCTAGCACCAGCTTCCGCAGCTTCAAATGCGGTATTGGCGGCGGTCGTGGTCTTACCAACGCCGCCCTTTTGTTGTGCGACTGCGAGAATTTTCATTTCCATATGCATTCCTCTTTTGCATTGAGGTGCGAGCGTCTAGCGGCCTAAGCGGTTTGCGTTTAGCCGCTAAAAACTGAAATTAGGGAAACCGCTTCGACGCGGCTTCGCATGTGGGGCCTTGGTCCGAGGGCTCGGGGAGATCAGGCCAGACCTCCCAATAGTCGGTCGGTCGTAGGTCCTGCCGCGAAATACCGAGATGAGTCATGATGCGAACGCAGTGATGCGCGCCGAGGGGCGCCTTACTCTTAAGCATCTTGTTGACGGCCGGCTGCGTAACACCGAGCATCTGCGCCAATGCCTCTTGCGTGCCCGCCAGTGCGATGGCTTTTTTGAGGGCCTCATACGAAGGCCCATATTGGTCGGAAGCTTCATAGATCATCATCCTTTAATTTTATAACTTTAGTTATTTTTAGGTCAATGATTTTTATTCTTTGAGTTTTTGACGGAATACAACTACACGAATACGCTTCGGCGCATGGACCTCAAGGCGATCGGATTACGCGTCAGACAGCGTCGGAAAGAGCTAGAGCTGACTCAGGAGCAGCTCGCGGCCCGCGCCGGCATCTCCCAAGCAGCGATCGCGAAAATCGAGCGCGGCGGAGCCACGCGGCACACCACCGAGATCGCCCGTGCGCTCGGTGCCAGCACTAACTGGCTCGTATATGGCAGCGACGACTTGGCGCAGTCAGAACAAGGCTATTGGCCGTTCAAAGTAGCTCGGTTGAGCGAGTTCGAGAAATTGTCGCCAGCCAAGCAGAACGAATTGGACATCCGTCTCGCAGACTTCATCGCCGGGGCGAGCGAGCAAAGCGATAGCAAAAGAGTCGCTTAGGTGCTTGCCACAGGTGCGTCCCAAATTCCCCTTTGGTCTGCCGCCTAACCCCAATCCCAATCTCTCAAGCCGGCGGACCACCCTGTCCGTAGTACCGCCGTTGTCTTTTTTTCCTGCCAGCGTAACCAAGAGAGACTGACGCAACATAAAGATGCTGAAATATAACTAGAGTGTTGCCCATTCTTATGACTTTAGTTATATTATTAGGGCCGATACAGAAATGTTCGGTCTAGCTCTTTAACACTGCGAAACATGAACTTGTCCTGCGGCCCCTGCGGCCGCAGTAGGGGAGATAGCCGCGAGCGAAAGCTTGGCCCCGGGCATTAAAGAAGCGGCAAGAATCAATGCGCCAGACGAGGCCCGTGAAGCCCGTTTCGCAACAAGCGCTGACGTACAAATCTGGCCAGGTGCAGAGCCTGGCGGGCGCATTGATCTCGTGCAACGGTTGGATTGTCCATCCCTGCAGACGTTGACCGACCGAGCGCTATTGCGGGGTCGGGCATTCAAACGAGCGCCTAAGTAGGACAAGCCCCACGTGGCGAATAACGTGTTGGGCGAACACCGGGCAGGGTCTCAACTTGCCCGCGCCGTGCAAGTCGGCAGGAAGCCGCCAACGTTGTGGTATCTCGGCGGCGGCATCCGAATCGGCGTTCACCAGGTTTTTCCCGGTGTTTACCTGCTAAACAATACGGAAATCGAGCGCTCCGATTCGGATGGCACATGGCTCCATCTCACGGAGGTCTACACACACATGAACGCTCTTCAAAGAAAGCGCGACTTCAACAGCAAGTACCAATTTTGCAGTCAGGCTGATGGGATCGAGGGCGGAGGCCACTGATGGATCGAAAGATATATACCGTGGAGGTCACGCTAGCCGGAATGACCCGACCGTTCTCGCCGGAGTTTCAAACAGCTGATCAGTTCAAGGACGGCTGGAAACGCGTACTCTTGATGGCGCATGGCAAGGCAGACGTGAGGTGTACTTGCCCTGGATTGGGCGAACGGCGCTTGTCGATCCACAGCCGTTCCAACTCTGATCGATTCCACCTTGCCCGCTTTCCCGAGACAGGGTCAGAGCACAGCGAAGACTGCGTTTATTACGGTGTAGATCCGAACATGTCCGGTCTTGGTTCATACCGGCGCGGAGTGGTCCAAGAACTCGACGACGGCGCGGTCAAGATTAAGCTGAAGGTCGGGCTTCAACAGCGTGCGACGTCCGCCCCAGAAGAAGGCGACGTCTCGTCCGCCACCGCACCGTCGATGCCTGCGACGCGCCCGCGAACCGGTCAAACCAGCATGACGTTGCTCGGCCTCCTGCATTTTCTCTGGACACAAGCAGGCCTGCACGCATGGTCGCCAGTCATGGAAGGAAAGCGCAATCTTGGTGTGGTGCATTACCACTTGCTGCGCTCGGCCATGACTACCTATGCGGGGCGTGTTCGACTGGCTCAAAACCTCCTGATCTCCACGCCGACCGCAAGCGGGCAGCAAGCGGGACACAACAAGGCCAAGGCCCTGGAGGCGGTTACTCAACGACGGCGTTTGGTTGTAGTTGCCCCCCTCGCACAGCACCAAGAGGGAATGGACGGCAGCGCCACGCTGCCTATCGCGGGGTTTCATGGAATCCCGTACCTGAACCTCGATGAAAACGTCTGGGAACCTTTGGAGCGCCGCTTTGCGCGAGAAATCGACTCTTGGCGGGCTGGGAATGCCGTCATCGCTGTCGTACAGACTGATCCACCCAAGTCCTCTGGTGGCAGCATGCGAGCGCAAGTTGTCGATATCGCCCTGATGCAGACAACGCGCGACTGGATCCCAGTCGATTCAGGCTACGAGGCTCTGGTCGCTGACAAGCTCGTGGCGGAAAAGCGCCGGTTCGAAAAGCCGCTCCGGTTTGACGCTGGCGAGGACGTAGGCTTCCCGGATTTTTGGTTGCGCGACAGGCACACGCCAGCGCCGCTGGAGGTGTGGGGCATGAGCACGCCGGAATACCTGGCGCGCAAGGCAGAAAAGGGCGCGCACTACGACGAGACGTACGGCAAAGAAGGCTGGTGGTCTTGGAACGCGTCCATCGGTGATCCGGTACCGGACTTCCCGGCACCACTGAGATCGCACGGTTAAGCAATGACCCCGAACGGTCCCTAGCCTTCTGGCTTTACTGGGCCACCCCGATATTTCCCCGCCCCGATAAAGGAGTTCGCATGTCCTCCATGCCTCCGGCAGAGAACGTGGATGAAAAGGCGCTCACCCTGCAAGAAGCAGCAATGCGCCTCAACATTTCTTACAGCACCATATTCAGCTATCGCAAAGAGCTTGGTTTTCAGCTTAGGGCGAGGGGCGCATGGCGCATTTGGCCATCGCGCCTTGCTGCATTTTCGGAAAAGAACAACAATGTCACCCAGCTATCGCTGCGGGTTGTGGGAGATGCACAATGCCCATCCGCAAAGATGAAACCTCAGGTATTTGGCAAGTTGATATCCGCGTCCCAGGCGTCCCGCGAGTTAGATGCTCTTCTGGAACGACGGACAGGCAAGCCGCGCAGGAATACCACGACAAGCTGAAAGCCGACCTCTGGCGTCAAGCCAAGCTCGGCGAGCAACCCGACCGGTTTTTTGAAGAGGCCGCGGTGCGTTGTCTTCGACTATGGGACGGACTACGCGACTATGACAGCAAGGTCCGGCACGTCGCATATTGGCGTACTCAGTTCTCTGGACGTGCCATTCGCTCTTTAAAATTCGACGAGATCGCGGACAAACTGCCGACGCATACTACCCATAAGCATCGCAAACCCACGCCGGTAAGTGCAGCGACCAAAAACCGCTACCTAGCCACGCTTCGCAGGATGCTCAAGCTATGTGAAGACTGGGACTGGATCGACAAGTGCCCGAAATTTTCGGAGTTCGTTGAACCCGATAATCGTGTGCGATGGGAACCCCCATCCGTCATCGGTCGGCTGATAAGCGCGATGACGCTTGAGTGGATGCGCGATGTCAGCCTCGTTGCCGTGGCGACTGGCATGCGGGAAGACGAATTGCTTTCGCTCAGGCCGAGCAACGTGGATATGCCCCAGCGAAACGCATGGGTCATTGCGGAAGAGGCGAAATCGGGCTATGCCAGGTCGGTGCCCCTCAACGCGGACGCGATGGCAGTGCTGCAGCGCCGGATTCCCAAAGCCAAGAGGTTTGTCTTCGAACGACCATCAAGAGATGGTGTGGTGCGGAAGATCAGCCAGGTCGATGCTCGCTGCTTGCGTCGTGCGTGCGCCGAGGTCGGGATTGACGACTTTCATTTCCACGACCTTCGCCATACCTGGGCCAGCTGGCATGTACAAGCCGGAACACCACTCATGGTCCTAAAGGATCTGGGGGGTTGGGAGACGCTGGACATGGTTCAACGCTATGCCCATTTGGCCCCGTCACACTTGGCCCACCATTCGAACACGGTCGAATTTTGGTCAAAGTCGGAACAGAAAGAAAAAACGCCGCTAGTGATAGCGGCGTAAGTTCTTGATACTGCGGGAGTTTGGTGGTGGGCTGAGCGAGACTCGAACTCGCGACCAACGGATTAAAAGTCCGCTGCTCTACCGACTGAGCTATCAGCCCGACCGAAGCCAGAAATTATGGCGGATTTCTTCGGACTTGTCAAAATAATGACGCCCCGTTCCGCTCAAGCCGTCCGTGCGTCCATAAAAAACGGCCGCTTGCGGCGGCCGTTTTCGAGCGGTGCGGCGTCCTGGATTACCAGGCGGCCACCACGGCGCCCTTGTACTTGGTCTCAATGAACTGCTTCACCGCCGGGCTGTGATAGATGCTGATCAGCTTGGCGAATTCGGCGCGGTCCTTGTCCTTCTCGCGCACGACCAGCACGTTGGCGTAGGGCGAATCCGGCGATTCCTGGGCGATGGCGTCCTTGGTCGGGTTCAGGCCGGCTTCCAGCGCGAAGTTGGTGTTGATGGCCGACGCGTCGGTGTCGTCCAGCGAACGCGGCAACTGGGCGGCGTCCAGTTCGATGAAGCGCAGCTTCTTCTTGTTTTCCACGACGTCGATCGGGGTCGCCTTCAGGCCCGCTTCCGGACGCAGCTTGATCAAGCCATTGGCTTGCAGCAGCAACAGGGCACGACCACCGTTGGTCGGGTCGTTCGGCAGCGCAATGCGCGCGCCGTCTTTCAGTTCGGCCAGCGACTTGATCTTCTTGCTGTAGATGCCGATCGGGAAAATCACCGTCTTGGCGATGCTGACCAGCTTGTAGCCGCGGTCGGCGTTGGCGTTGTCCAGATAGGGCTGATGCTGGTAGCTGTTCACATCCAGGTCGCCCGCGGCCAGTGCCACGTTGGGCTGCACGTAGTCGGTGAATTCGATGATCTGGATGTTCAGCCCTTGCTTGGCGGCTTCGGCCTTGACCACATCAAAGATCTGCGCGTGCGGGCCGGCGGTGACGCCAACCTTCAACGGCTTGTCCTGTGCCAGCGCGGGCTGGGCGAATACGGCGGCGCCAAGCGCGAATGCAGCCAGCGACTTCAAAACCTTGATGCTCATGTTGCGATATCCCGAGTAACGGAAGTAGAAAGAAGATTGAAGCAAGAGTGAAGCGATGTCGCGTTCAGCGATGCGACATGCGGCGCACGAAACGGTCGCCCAGGCTTTGAATCGCCTGCACCAACACGATCAGCGCGATCACGACCGCGGCCATGACGTCGGATTGAAAACGCTGGTAGCCGTAGCGAATGGCCAGGTCGCCCAGGCCACCGCCACCAATGGCGCCGGCCATTGCCGAATAGCCGATCAGGCTGACCACGGTGACGATGGTGGCGGCGATCAGGCCAGGCAAGGCTTCGGGCAACAGTACCTTCAGGATGATCTGCATCGGCGATGCGCCCATGGCGCGCGCCGCCGTGATCAGGCCCGGGTCCACTTCGCGCATGGCGTTTTCAGCGATGCGGGCCATGAACGGAATCGCGGCCACCGACAGCGGCACGATCGCGGCCGTGGTGCCGATGGACGTCTGCGCCACCAGCCGCGTGAACGGAATGATGGCGACCATCAGGATCACAAAGGGCACCGAACGCGTGGCGTTGATGATGGCGCCCAACACGTGGTTCACCGGCTGGTTCTCCAGCATGTTGCCGCGCGCGGTGACGGTCAGCGTCACGCCCAGCGGAATGCCGATGACCACCGCTATCGCGCTGGCCACGCCCACCATCAACAAGGTGTCAAGCAGCGACGTAATAAGCAGGTCGATCAGTTGCGGACTCATGAGCTATTTCTTCAACGGTAATGTCACGGGCGGTCAACGCGGCAATCGCGTCCTTGACCGCGGCGGGCGTGCCTTGGGCCAGCACGAACATCGTGCCCACGGCCACACCCTGGATGTCTTCAACGCGGGCCTGCACCAGGCCCACGTCCAGCGAAAACTGCTTGGATAGATCGGTCAGGAACGAGCCCGACGAATCCGTGCCGGTCAGAGACAGGCGCAACAAGCGCACGGCCTGGCCGGGCTGTGCGGCGGCCAGCGCGGCGATGCGTTCTTTCACGGCGGCCAAGGTGGCGTCGGTCAGGTCGGACGCGGTAGCGGCCGACACCATGCCGCGCGTGACGTCATGGCGCGGCTGCGCGAACACTTCGCGCGTGCTGCCGATTTCCACCACTTCACCTTGCGACAGCACGGCCACCCGGTCGCACACTTCGCGCACCACTTCCATCTGGTGCGTGATCATCACCACCGTCACGCCCGTCTTGCGGTTGATGTCGCGCAGCAGCGCCAGGATGTTGTGCGTGGTTTCCGGGTCCAGCGCGGACGTGGCTTCATCGCTGAGCAGCACGTCGGGGTTATTGGCCAAGGCGCGCGCGATACCGACGCGCTGCTTCTGACCGCCGCTGATCTGGCTGGGATAACGGTCACGCAGATGCTCCAGGCCCACCAGCGCCAACAAGCGCTCGACGCGGGCCGGGATCTCGGCCTTGGCCACGCCGGCGATTTCCAGCGGCAGCGCAACGTTGCCGTACACCGTGCGGCGCGACAGCAGGTTAAAGCCCTGGAACACCATGCCGATACGACGGCGCTGACCACGCAGCTGCGCCTCGTTCAGTCCGGTAAGTTGCTGTCCGCCGATGGCAATCGTGCCTTCGTTCGGGCGCTCAAGCAGGTTGATGCACTGGACCAGCGTGCTTTTACCGGCCCCGCTGGGGCCGATTATGCCGAAGACCTCGCCCTGCTCAATGTGCAGGTTGATGCCTCGCAGCGCCTGGAATTGTCCATGCGGCGTGGCATAGGTCTTGGATAGGTTCTCGATGTGAATCATGGCAAGCGATTTTGTATCTTTTCTCTTCTGAAGAGAACGACCGTTTTTTTCATTTTTAATAACTATAAGTAATATGGCGCGGCGTACCGCGCCCGCGATTCATTGGCCCGCGTCACCGCAGGAAGGATCGCGATACGGACACGGCAAAACGCGTAAAGGGCAGTCAGGAAGGAAAGCCTTCCTGACTGCCCCTTTTATGACGATGACCGGGGAGCCGGCCGCGCCGATGTCAGCGTGCGCGCGAAATGCGGACTTCGGCCCCCCGGCGCTTGACCTCAAGGCCTTCGGACGGCGAAATACGCAGCCCTTCCAGTCCCTTGATGTAGCTGGAGCCCTGCATCTGCATCACGCGGATCTTGTTGCGCATGACAACCGGGTTGTGCACCGGCATGCCGAACATCCAGACTTCGTCCAGGATACGGGCCGAATTGAATTCGCCCGTATGCTGCGCGGCGGGTCCCAGACAGAGCATGTGCCCTTCACGGCCAAAAACCGGGAACTGGCCCAGTTCGCAGTCGATCGTCCAGGTGGTGCCGCCTTCGTAGCGATGGCCGGTGTTCAGATCCCACCAGGCTTCGCCCTTGGGCAGATACACGCGCACCTGCTTGCCCGGTTCGGTAACCGGCGCCACCAGCAGGGCCGGGCCCAGCAGGTATTGCAGATCCCATTCGTGGGCGTGCGGGTCGTTCGGGAACGACAGCGCCATGGAACGCTGCACCGGCAAACCGGTGCGGGCGGAATCCTCGATGGCACCCAGCACATAGGGAACCAGGCGATAACGCCATTGCATCCAGGTGCGGGCTTGCGCCAGGGTGTCTTCGTCGAAGTCCCAAGGCATCAGGCCTTCCACGCCCTGGAACGAGAAGTTGGCCGAGAACACACCCACGGTCAACCAGCGCAAATACAGTTCGGATGTCATGCCGGCGCGATCGCGCGAGGCCGAACCAATGCCATGGACCTGTACGGGCAGGCCGCTGGCGCCGATCGACAAGGCGGTGCGCAAGGTATGGCGCAGGCCATCCCAGGAGTTTTCCGCCTGCGGCCCCACCTGCCACGGCAGGCGCTGCGCGGCGGGGAACAGGTCAGAGCTGGGCACGACGCCTTCGGGCGGCACTTTCAGGCCGGCCACGGCATCGAACAACGCGCGGCGCACCAGCAGCGGGTACATCGTGCGCAACGCGGGGCCCGTTTCGCCATTGCGTGCCGTCACGCCATCGGGGATGGCGATCTGGGCGTCGCAAGCGGGCGCGTCCAGGCCGTCGTCGATCAGCTGGCGATGACGCTCGACCCACAGGTTGTAGATGTCGCGATAGGTCAGGTCCAGCAAGCCGAAGGGCTGCCCCGAGGTGGCGGCGATGCCGTCGAACACCTGCGCGGCGCCGTCTTCCTTGGCCAGCAGCCAGCCGCGATCTTCCAGTTCCTCGAACAACGGGCTGCTCTTGAGCACGCCGGGGAAACCGGAGGCCGCGACATGCACGTTGTGCTTATGGAAAAGCGCCAGCATCTGCTTGGCGTCAGGGAAGCGCTGGGCGTCCCATTCGAAAACCGCCTTGTCGGACTGGAAGCCCCACGCCACCGGCTGCGCCAATGTGACGGCGTCCACCGGAATCTGGTTTTCGCGCATGCGCGCCACCAGGGCGACCGTCTGCGTAGGCATTTCGCCGGCAGCCTGGGTCAGCCACGCGCCCATCGCCCACAGCACGGGCTGGCCGGCACGGCCGGTCAGCGCGGTGTATTGGTTCAGGATTTCGGCGGGCTCGCCGGCGAACAGGAACACGTCCAGCACGGCATCGTCAACGGTCAGCACGTAGGCGGAATCCGCCGGCGCGACGCCCACGGCATGTTCTACGCGACGCATCGTGTTGACGTAGACGCCCCAGCCGCGCGGGCTCCATGCCAATGGCAAGGCGCGATGCTCGGGGTCGTCAGAGACAACAGATTCTTCGCGGCGGTTCAAGTCGCCCGGGGTTTCGCCCAGGCCAAAGACACGCTCGTCGGCCAGCAAGGTGAACCCCGCCGTCCAGACTGCGTCGTCTTCCTTGTCCAGCGCGTTATGCCCGAACGCGGGCGTATGCGCCGAGACTTCCGACTCGAATACCCGTTCGTCGTTGCGATACATCGCAACGCGCACGGGGTTGGACTGGATCTCCAGGGCGACGTCGCCCTGGGTGATGCGCCAGCCATCGCCGCCATCGCGCGGGGCAATGGTGGCTTCGCCCACGGCCTCTTGGCGCGCGAGCAGCATCTCGGCCACGGCGCGCGCACGCGCGCCGGGCTTGTCATCGTTCAGGTGGTTCGCCTCGCCGCAGCGCAGGCGAAAAACACCAGGCGCATGCGCCTCGACTACCAGGTGCAACCCATCGCCCGCGTCGAAATCAAAACGACTGGGGCGGGACGTCAGCAGCTCGATGTTGTCGAGCTGGGTAGTATGGGCAAAGTCGAACTTGGGCGGCACAGAGCATCCCCCGGCTTAAGCCAAAAACCATCAAAAGACGCTATTTTGACGGATTTGAGCTTTGAAATAAACTCGGTCCCTCTTCTGGATGGGTTTCTCATCCTTAAAAAGGGGTCGTAAAGCCCTCGGCCAACGCCTCTCGGCCTAGAGCCGCGCGCCGCCGAAACGCCAACATCAGGCCCATTACGGTCTATTTGGCGCCAAATCCTGGCAATTACCGCAATTCTACGCCACCTGGCTCCGGCCCCTGCCAGAGACCGAACTTTTTTTCACCTTGGTGAAATAAGTTGGGCCAGATCGGTTTCCAGCACATCCGGCTCGCCGCTCAGGCGTGCCGCGATCACATCGCCCATCAGCGCCGACCACGACAAGCCCCGCGACGCATAGCCTACGGCTATCCAAAGCCCAGGCGCGTGCCGCAATTCCCCCACGGCGGGCAGCCGCCCAGGCAACACGGCGCGCCAGCCCGCCCACCCCGGCAGCGACCCGGGCATCAAGGCCTCAAAACCCGGAAAGTGGCCGCCCAGCAGCCCCGCCGCCTTGGCCAAGGTGGTGCGCTGGCCCGGCTCGGTGACCAAGGCTTGGGCCGCGCCGTGTTCGTAAGTGCTGCCGACCACGCAACCTGCACCCACATCCGGCAGCAGATAGCCTTCGCCTCCCACAATGCAGCGCGGACCGCCGTCAAGCGCCGCAGCGGGCACCAGCGTGACTTCGCCCGCCAGCGCGTGCATCTGCGCCACGCGCGGCAGAGGGTCCAGCAACCCGCTTTGCTTCAATACCGCTTGCGCACCAAAGGCGTTGGCCAGGATGACGGTTTGCGCCTGCGCCAATTCTTTGCCCTGGGCGTCCAAGACGCGCCAGCCCTGCCCCGACGCCTCGACACGGGCCGCGTTGCCCGGCACAACGCCGACGCCGGGCGTTTGCAGCAACGCGTCGATAAGACGGTTGGGCTGAACCAGCATGCCTTGTCCGAAGTACACGCCGCCCCGGGCCACCGGCAGGCCGGCCAAGGCGCTGGCTTCGTCACGGTCGACCACCCGCACCCAATCGGGCGGGAACGCCAAGGTTTGCAATGTGCCGGCCAGCGCGGCGGATTTGCCGGCGTCGCGTTCAACCTGGACCGTACCGCAAACCCGGGGCGCGGCATCGCCGCCCAGCCCTTGCCAGCGGGCCTGCGCGCGTTGGCTTCCGGCGCGGGACAGGCGTGCGCGTGCATTGTCGTCGCGTGCCACCACGGGCGTCAGGGCGGCGGCCACATGGCCCGCATGCGCGGGCTTGCCCAGCGCCCGGGCCGCATCCAGCACCGTTACACGCCAACCGCGCCCGGCCAGCGACTGCGCGATGCCGGCCCCCGCCAGCCCTGCGCCGATCACCACGGCATGCTTGACGGCCACCGGCCCGGCGATGGCGGCGGCTACCTGGCCCGGCGCGCGGGCGATGCCCTCGGTCATATGCCATTTGCCGCCGTAGCCGGGCGTGCGCCGCACGTCAAAACCCGCGTCCTGCAGGGCCTGGCGCAGCTCGCCGCTGCATGCCCAGGTGGCTACCGTGGCGCCAGGCGCGGCCAGTTGCGCCAGATCGCGCAGCAATGGCGCGGACCACATGCCCGGATTGCGCTCTGGCGCGAAGCCGTCCAGGAAGAAGGCGTCCACGCGCGCAGACAGGCGCGGTGCAATTGCTTCGGCATCGCCAAAGCCCAGCGTCAACGTCACCGCGCCGTTCTCGAATTCCAGCCGATGCAGCCCCGGCAGCAGCGCGGGCCATTGGTCCACCAGGCGCTGCGCCAACTCGGCCAGTGGCGTAGCGGCGTAGCGAGCCAGCAAGGCGGCAAGGTCATCGCGGGTAAAGGGATGCCCCTCTATCGACACCACATGCAGCGCGGCAGGCCGCTGGGGATCTTGCCGCCAGGCGTGCCACAGCGCCAGAAAATTGAGTCCCAGGCCGAAACCGGTCTCGCAAACGGTAAATGCGTCGCGTCCACGCCAGCGCGCCGGCAGCCCGTTACCACGCAGGAACACGTGTTCGGCCTGCCCCACCGATCCGGGGTGCGGGTGATAGACGTCGCCGTACACGGCGCTGTACAGCTTGCCGTCGGCGTCGAATTCGATCACTGCGGGGGTCAGGGGAACGTAAGGCGCGGACATGGGGTTTTTCGAAAGAATGGACAGAGTTGTGACAAACGCGAATTATCGACGGGCCGCCGCGCAGACGTTGGATGGACGCCACGCGGCGCCCGGCTTTCGCGCGGCTGCCGCGGGTTTGACGCAATCATGGGCTTACACTGGTTTGCATGGACACCTATGATCAGCCCCGCTCACTGGCCCAGCCCATCGACCTGTGCGCCGCGATCGATGCGGCAGTTACCGCAGCGCATGGCGGCGCGGCCATCTTGCAATCCTACGCGCATCATCGCGCCGATCTCGTGATCGACCGCAAGGCGCGCAACGATCTCGTCTCGCAGGCGGACCGCGAAGCCGAGGCCGTCATTATTCAGGAACTGCGCGAGCGTACGCCCAAGTTCGGCATCGTGGCCGAAGAGACGGGCGGCAAGCCGCAAGGCAGCGCCACCTGGTACATCGACCCGCTTGATGGCACCACCAACTTCCTGCACGACATTCCCCACTACGCCGTTTCCATCGCGCTGATCGCGCACGCGGGCACGGCGGTATCAGCCACCGAAACGCTTGCCGAAGACACGCCCGTTATTGGCGTGGTGTACGACCCGAATCGCGAAGAACTGTTTACCGCCGTGTACGGCATCGGCGCCTGGTTGAACGGCCGCCGCATCAAGTGTTCGCGCACGCAGACCATCGAAGATTCCGTGCTGGCCACCGGCTTTCCGTTCCGCGACTTTTCCTTTGCCGACCAATACATGCCCATGCTGAACGACGCCATCAAGCGCGCGCGCGGCGTGCGGCGCATGGGCGCGGCCGCGCTGGACCTGGCATGGACGGCTTGCGGCCGCTACGACGGGTATTGGGAGATGGGGCTGGCGCCGTGGGACGTGGCCGCCGGCACGCTGATCCTGCGCGAAGCGGGCGGCACGTGTTCAGACATGCACAAGCTGGATCCCTGGCCTATCGGTGGACGCGTCGTGGCGGGCAACCCCGCCATCGAACGCGCCCTGCACGACATGATTGCGCCGCATCTGGACAACGGGCCGGCAGCCGCCTAGCGAGCGGTCGCGCCCGCATTTGCGCCTGTGTTCGCGCCTGGGTTGGCGCCAGATGGCGACGCGGCGGGTGCGGATGAAGACGCGTCGGGCCGCAATTCGCGGCGCAGGATCTTGCCCACGTTGCTCTTGGGCAATTCGTCGCGAAATTCCACGAAGCGCGGTCGCTTGTACCCCGTGAGCTTTTCGCGGCACCAGTCCTGCACCTGCGCCTCGGTCAACGACGGGTCGCTCTTGACCACGAACACCTTCACCGATTCTCCGGAGTGTTCGTCCGGCACGCCGATAGCCGCGCATTCAAGCACGCCCGGCATCTGCGCCACCACGGCCTCGACCTCGTTCGGATAGACCTTGAATCCGGACACCGCGATCATGTCCTTTTTGCGGTCCACGATGCGCGTATAACCCTTGTCGTCCATGATGCCGATGTCGCCTGTGCGAAAGAACCCGTCGGCCGTCATCGATTGCTGCGTTTCTTCGGGCTTTTGCCAATAGCCCAGCATGACCTGCGGCCCGCGTATGCCCACTTCGCCGCGTTCGCCCAGCGGCACTTCGTGACCGGCATCGTCAAGAATGGCCACGTCGGTGGAGGGCAACGGCAGGCCGATCGAACCGGAATACGCCGTGGCGTTGGTGGGGTTCACCGTCGCCACCGGCGACGTTTCCGACAAGCCATAGCCTTCAATCAAAGGGCGGCCTGTGATCTTCAGCCAGCGTTCGGCCACCGGTTGCTGCACGGCCATGCCGCCGCCCAGCGTCAAGCGCAGGGCCGAAAAATCCAGCTTGGCAAAGTCGGCGTTGTGGGCCAGCGCATTGAACAAAGTGTTGACGCCCGGGAACAGATTGATCGGCACCTTGCGCCAGGCCGCAATCAGCGAAGGCTGGTCGCGCGGGTTGATGATCAGCACGTTGCGCATGCCCGCATGCAAGCCATACAAGCCGCAAACTGTCATCGCAAACACGTGATACAGCGGCAGCGCGCTGATGATGGTGAGCTGGGAATTTGCCAGATCGTGCACGACGGGCTGCGCGACGGCTTCGGTTTGAAGCACGTTGGCCGTCAGGTTGCGGTGCGACAGCATCGCGCCCTTGGGTACGCCTGTGGTGCCGCCCGTGTACTGCAACACCGCCACGTCATCCATCGTCAGCGCGGGCGGCGTGAATGGCAGGTTGGCGCCGGCGGCCAAGACCTTGGGCAAGGACTGCGCGCCATCGATGTTCCAGGCGGGAACGATCTTCTTGATATGGCGGGCCACGAAGTTGACCAGCGGCGCCTTCAGCCCACCGAGCAGATCGCCCGGCCCCGTCACGACAATATGCTTGAGCCGACCGCGATTCTTCACGCCCTGCAAGGTGTGGGCAAAGTTTTCCAGGATCAGGATCACGGACGCGCCGCTGTCTTGCAACTGGCGTTCCAGTTCGTCGGCTGTGTACAGCGGGTTCACGTTCACCACGACCATGCCCGCGCGCAGCGTGCCCAGCATGCCGACCAGGTAGGCCGGCACATTGGGCATCATCAGCGCCACGCGGGCGCCCTTTTCCAGGCCCAGGCTTTGCAACCATCCGGCGAAGGCGCGCGCATGCCGATCCAGCTGCGCATAGGTGATATCGCTGCCCATCGCCGTGCAGGCGATGCGCGTGGCGTACTGTTTGCAAGCGCGGTCGAGCAGGTCGGCCAGCGAGGAATAACCCTCGGTGGAGATCTCTGCCGGCACCCCCTGCGGGTAATGGGCAAGCCACGGACGCGTCATGGTGTTTGTCTCCATTAAATAGATTTTTGAATGATGATAACCTTGTTGCGTTCCCTTTTTTCGCCCCACCTTTCCCCATGAAACTGCTCGAACCCATCGTCGCCTGGCACCAGGATATTTCGAAGATCCGCCGCGACATCCACGCGCATCCCGAACTGGCTTTCGAAGAATTCCGCACCGCCGACGTGGTGGCGGCCAAGCTTGAAGAATGGGGCATCGAGGTCGACCGTGGCTTGGGCGGCACGGGCGTGGTCGGCATCATCCGCGGCAACCAGCCCGGCGATCGCGCAGTGGGCCTGCGCGCCGACATGGACGCGCTGCCCATGCAAGAAGTGAACAGTTTTGCGCACGCCAGCAAGAACGACGGCAAGATGCACGCCTGCGGTCATGACGGCCACACCGCGATGCTGCTGGCCGCCGCGCAATACCTGGCGCAACACCGCGATTACGCCGGCACCGTCTATGTGATTTTCCAGCCGGCCGAAGAAGGCGGCGGCGGCGCCAAGCGCATGATCGACGACGGCCTGTTCAAGCGTTTCCCCATGGAAGCCGTGTTCGGCATGCACAACTGGCCCGGCATGAAGCCCGGCCAATTCGGCTTGACGCCCGGCCCCATCATGGCGTCCAGCAACGAATTTTCGATCGTCGTCAAAGGCAAGGGCACCCACGCCGGCATGCCCAACCTGGGCATCGACCCGGTCATGGCGGCCGTACAGTTGGCGCAGTCGTTGCAGACCATCATCACGCGCAACCGCAATCCGCTGGACGCCGCGGTGCTCAGCATTACGCAGATCCATGCCGGCAGCGCCGACAACGTCGTGCCCAACCACGCTGAACTGCGCGGCACCGTGCGCACGTTCACGCTGGACGTGCTGGACCTGATCGAACGCCGTATGGAAGAGATCACGCGGCACACCTGCGCCGCCATGGATTGCGAGGTGGAATTCACGTTCCAGCGCAACTACCCGCCCACCATCAACCACGCCGAAGAGGCCGCGTTCTGCGCCGAGGTGCTGCGCGACATCGTGGGCGAGGCCAACGTCAACGACCACGTGCAGCCCACGATGGGCGCGGAAGACTTTGCGTTCATGCTGCAGGAACTGCCGGGCTGCTACGTCTGGATCGGCAATGGCACGGGAGAACACCGCGACAGCGGCCACGGCCTGGGCCCCTGCATGCTGCATAACGGCAGCTACGACTTCAACGACGAACTGCTGCCGCTGGGCGGCACGTATTGGGTCCAGCTGGCCTTGAAGCGCCTGGTCAAAGCCTGACCGCTACCCGCCGTCCGCCGCCCCGACCGCCAGGCACATCGCCAGAAAGCGTTCAGCGGCGCGGGCGGCCGCATCCGCATGCGGCACCAGGATGCTCAGGGTGCGCGTCAACGGCCGGGGCAACAAGCGCAGCGCCGCCAGGGCGCCGTCTTCATGCCTCATC
>NZ_LBHW02000017.1:0-128348 GCF_001005835.2 Achromobacter sp. LC458 | reverse complement strand
TTACCGAAACCGGCATCGGCGTGCGCAGCTCTTGGGCAAACAACGCCACCCGCAATTCCTCAAGCAACCACCGGAACTCGTCCAGGCGCGGGTCCGGCGCCCCCTTCAGCGCCGACCGTGCCCGCTGATATTGCGTCAGCAGCGGCGCCATTTCGGCCACCAGCTTGGCGTCGCGCGCCGGGTCGGCACGCAGCTTGTCGATACGCGCCACGGCGGCCTTCAGGTAACGCGGGTAGTGCGACAACTGGGCATAAGGCGTGTCGCGGATGAACCACTTGGGCATCAGCGCGCTTAATTGCTGTTGCAGGTCGGCGTAGGCGGACGCGTGGGGCTTGGCTTGCGGCAGCTTGCGCTGCACGGCGGCGTACTCGGTCAGCACCGCGCCGGCCAGCCGCGCAACCTCCTGGGCCAACAGCCCCAGCCTGCCCTTGCCTTCCGCGCGGCGTGCATCGAACTGCTGCTCGTTCACCGGCCAGGGTTCGGCCAGGCAGGCCTGGCCCAGTGCGCAGTCGATGATCTGGTCGCGCAATTCTTCCTGCGTGCCCAGCGTCATGTACAGCATGCTGATCTTGGTCAGGTCAGCCAGGTTCTTTTCCAGGAACTTGACCTGCTCGCGCAGGCCCAGACGGAACAGCCGCAGCAGGCCGGCGCGGTGATGCTTGCGCGCCTCGTCAGGGTCGTCGAAAACGTCCAGGTCGCAATGCGTGCCGCGATCCACCAGCGCGGGATAGCCGATCACCGACTGGCCACGCCGCTTGATCTCCATGATTTCCGGCAAGGGGCCGAACGACCACGTCGTCAGGTTTTCGTGCGCCAGCGCCTGGGCCACCTGCGTATCGCTGGCGGCCAGTTGCTGGAACGTGGCCTGCGCCTGCTTGCCGAATTCAGCCCGCAACTGCGCCAGGTTGCGCCCGGCCGCCAGCATGCGACCGTGTTCGTCCACCACGCGGAAGTTCATGAACAAGTGCGCGGGCAAGGTTTCCAGCTTGAAGTCGCCCACGGCCGGGCGCACCTGCACCTGGTCCCACATGTCGGCAATGATGGCCTCGACCAAGCCTTGCTGCGGATCGGCCTGGCGTTCAAACCAGCGGTCGTAAAAGCCGGCCGCGTAGTCAGGCAACGGCACGCAATGGCGACGCAGCTTTTGCGGCAACGACTTCAACAGCAGGTGGACCTTTTCCTTGAGCATGCCGGGCACGAGCCATTCGCAGCGCGCCGGGTCGATCTGGTTCAACGCAAACAAGGGCACCGACAGGGTCACGCCGTCGCGCGGGGAACCGGGCTCGAAGTGATAGTCCAGCGCCATCGTCACGCCCTGCCATTCCACCTTTTTGGGGAAGACATCGGTGGTGACGCCCGCGGCTTCGTGGCGCATGAGCTCGTCGCGCGTCAGCATCAGCTTGGCGGCGGCGGCCTTGTCCAGGCTGGACACCCACTTTTCCAGCGTGGCCGTCTGCGAGATATCCGCCGGCAGTTGGCGGTCGTAGAAGGCGAAGATCAGTTCGTCGTCCACCAGAATGTCGGGGCGACGCGTCTGATGTTCCAGCTTTTCGATGCCGGCGATCAGCTTGCGGTTGTGCGCCACGAACGGCAGGCGAGTGTCGATCTCGCCGGGCACCAGCGCCTGGCGGATAAAGAGCTCGCGCGCCTGCGTCGGGTTGACGCGCCCGTATTGAATGCGTCGGCCCGTGTAGATCGTCAGGCCGTACAGCGTGGCGCGCTCGTTGGCCACCACCTGCCCGGCCTTCTTTTCCCAGCGCGGGTCCGACCAATTCCTGCGGATCAGGTGGGCACCCACCTTTTCCAGCCACACGGGGTCGATCCGCGCCACGCAGCGCGCATACAGGCGCGTGGTCTCGACCAATTCAGCCGCCATGATCCAGCGGCCGGCCTTCTTGACCAGGCGCGAGCCCGGATGGATGTGGAAGCGGATTTCGCGCGCGCCCTGATAGTGGCCGCCTTCATCGCTTTTGAAGCCGATATTGCCCAACAGGCCGGACAGCAGCGCCAGATGCAGCTGTTCGTAGGTGGCTTCCGTCTGGTTCACGCGCCAGCCCTGCTCGCCCACCAGCGCGGCCAGCTGCGTGTGCACGTCGTGCCATTCGCGCAGCCGGATCGGCGACAGGAAGTTCTGCCGCAACAAGCCCACCAGCTTGCGCTGGGACGCCTTGTGCTGCACCTGTTCGCCATACCAGCGCCACAACTTCAGGAAAGAAATGAACTCCGACTTGTCATCGGCGAACTTGGCGTGCGCGGCCTCGGCGGCTTCGCGCTCTTGCATGGGGCGGTCGCGCGCGTCCTGCACCGACAGGGCCGAGGCGATGATCAGCATTTCGGCCAGGCATTGGTGTTCGCGCGCGGCCAGGATCATGCGGCCGATGCGCGGGTCCACCGGCAGCTTGGCCAGTTCATGGCCGGTTTCAGTCAGCACAAACGACGCGCCGGTGCGGGTCGCCTCGCCTTCGCCTTCGTCGTCGGATGCGGAGGCCAGTTCGATGGCGCCCAGCTCTTGCAGCAGATGGTAGCCGTCGGCCACCGCGCGGCCTGGCGGCGCCTCGACGAACGGAAACTGTTCGATATCGTCCAGCTTCAGCGACTTCATCCGCAGGATGACGGACGCCAGCGACGAGCGCAGCACTTCCGGGTCGGTGAACGGCGCCCGGTTATTGAAGTCCAGCTCGTCGTAGAGTCGGATGCACAGGCCCGGCCCCACGCGGCCGCAGCGGCCGGCGCGCTGGTTGGCCGACGCGCGGCTGATGGGCTCGATGCGCAGCTGTTCAACCTTGTTGCGCCACGAATAGCGCTTGATGCGCGCCAGCCCGCTATCGACCACGAAGCGGATGCCGGGCACCGTCAGCGAGGTCTCGGCCACGTTGGTGGCCAGCACGATGCGCCGCGCATTCGTGCGCGGGTGGAAGATCTGTTCCTGCTCGGCCTGCGATAGCCGCGCGTACAGCGGCAGCACTTCGGTGCCGGCCGGATGGCGCTTGCGCAGCGCTTCGGCGGATTCGCGGATCTCGCGCTCGCCGGGCAAGAACACCAGCACGTCGCCCGGGCCGTGCCGTGCGCACTCGTCCACGGCGTCGACTATGGCGTCGATCAGGTCGCGTTCTTCGTCGCCCGACATGCGTTCGCGGTCGCGGCCCGGCTTGGCGGCGGGCGCGGCGGCGTCTTCGGCCGGTTCTTCCCGCACGGGGCGATAGCGCACTTCCACCGGGTACAGCCGGCCCGACACCTCGATGACCGGGGCGGGCTTGTCTTCCGAGGCGGCAAAGTGCTTGGCAAAACGGTCGGCATCGATGGTGGCCGACGTGATGATCAGTTTCAGGTCCGGGCGGCGCGGCAGCAGCTGCTTCAGATAGCCCAGCAGGAAATCGATGTTCAGGCTACGTTCGTGCGCCTCGTCGATGATGATGGTGTCGTAGCGGCGCAAAAGCGGATCGCGCTGCGACTCGGCCAGCAAGATGCCGTCGGTCATCAGCTTGATGGACGCGTTGGGGCCGGTGCGGTCGTTAAAGCGCACCTGATAGCCCACCACTTCGCCCAGGGGCGTGTTCAGCTCTTCGGCAATGCGCTTGGCGACCGAGGTGGCGGCCAGGCGTCGGGGCTGGGTATGGCCGATCATCTTCTGACGGCCCCGGCCCAGTTCCAGGCAGATCTTGGGCAGCTGCGTGGTTTTGCCCGAGCCGGTTTCCCCACTGACGATCACCACCTGATGGCCCGCGATCGCGCGCGCGATCTCCTGCCGCCGCGCACTGACGGGCAGGTCTTCGGGGTAATTCACGGCAGGAATCGGCCGCTCGGGGCGATCCGCGCGCGGCGGCCGCTCGGGGCGTGCGGGGCGATCCGCGCGGGCAGGCCGCTCGGGACGTTCGGGACGCTCGGGACGTTCGGGGCGCTCTACGCGCGCCGGGCGTTCAGGACGTTCGGCGGACGCTGGCCTTGCGGGCCGGCGGGGCGCGCGGGCGGCCTCGGCCGGGGCGGCTGGCGCGTCGGGGGCCCCCGGGGAAGCCGCTTTGGGCGCCCGCGGGCGAGATGAATCAGGCATGTACGATAGTCCGGTTAGCCCGGCATTATAAATTTCTCTGGCGCCCCTGCCGGCGACCCGTTGGGAACGCATCGAAATCCGGCACTAAATTAGCCTTGATTTTCCGCCTGCGCCCCATCCCGTGGGCCATATAATTTCGCCACGCCGTCATGCGACGGCGCTATGACGCGGCAAGGCGCCGCGTTTTTACCGACTCTCAGGAATCCCTCCGCCCATCATGCCCGACCTGGAACCAGACACCGTCTCCGCCCTTGAAGCCCCGGAATTCGCACCCGCCCAATTCGTCCGATGGTTTCGAGACGTGGCGCCCTATGTGCATGCATTCCGAGGCAAGACGTTCGTGGTGGCGTTTGGCGGCGAACTGGTTCAGGCCGGCGCGCTCAATGCGCTGGTGCAGGACTTGTCGCTGCTGTCGTCCCTGGGCATCCGGCTGGTGCTGGTGCACGGGTCCCGGCCCCAGGTCAATGAACAGCTGCGCCTGAAGGGCTACACCCAGCAGTTCGACCGTGGCCTGGCCCCCACCGACGCGGCCGCGCTGGAATGCGCCAAGGAAGCCGCGGGCGAAATCCGCCTGGACATCGAAGCCGCGTTCAGCCAGGGCCTGCCCAACACGCCGATGTCGCATGCGCACATCCGCGTCATTTCCGGCAACTTCGTCACCGCCCGCCCCACCGGCGTGCTCGAAGGGGTGGACTACAAGCACACCGGCCAGGTCCGCAAGATCGACGTCGAGGCATTGAAGTTCGCCATCGAAAAAGGCTCGTCCGTGGTGCTGCTGTCGCCCCTGGGCTTCTCGCCGACGGGCGACGCGTTCAACCTGGCCATGGAAGACCTGGCCACCAGCGTCGCCGTGGCTCTGCGCGCTGAAAAACTGATCTTCCTGTCGACCTCGCAAGGCGTGCTGAACGATGACGGCACGCTGGACACCGAACTGGCGCGCGTGGATGCCGACGCGTTGCTGGCCGGCGGCGAACTTGACGAGGAAACGCACGCTTTCCTGCAATACGCGTCGCTGGCGGTCAAGCGCGGCGTGGCGCGCGCCCACTTGCTGCCCTTTGCGCTGGACGGCAGCGTGCTGCTTGAAATCTTCACCCACGACGGCGTGGGCACCATGGTGGTCGAAGACACGCTGGACGATTTGCGCGCCGCCACGATCGACGACGTTGGCGCCATCCTCAGCCTGATCGAACCGCTGGAAGCGGACGGCACGCTGGTGCCGCGCCCGCGCAGCGTGATCGAGCGCGACGTAGAAAACTTCACCGTGCTGGAGCACGACGGCGTCATCTACGGCTGCGCGGCGCTGCACACCTTTGCCGACGAGCAGATGGCCGAGATGGCCTGCCTGATCGTGCACCCGGAATGGCAAGGCTCGGGCGAAGGCGAAATCCTGCTGCGCCATATGGAGTCCCGCGCACGCGCTTCGGGCGCCAAGCGCTTGTTCGTGCTGACCACGCGTACGTCGCACTGGTTCATGAAGCGCGGTTTCGTGCAAGGCGGCATTGCCGACCTGCCGCGTGAAAAGCAGAACAACTACAACCGGTCGCGCAACAGCCTCGTCTTCATCAAGAAGCTGTAACGCTGCCGGCGGGCCGTTCCCACCGTACCGTCCCCAGCGTTCGAAGGGGCTTGGCGCCCTAGCCGCGCCAAGCCCGCTAAAATACGGCGTTATTCCTTATTCGGCAGCGAACCATGTCCCGTATCGTCAACTGTGTGAAATTGAAGCGTGAAGCCGAAGGGCTGGATTTCCCCCCCTACCCCGGTGAACTCGGCACGAAGATCTGGCAGAGCATTTCCAAGGAAGCCTGGGAAGAATGGAAAGCCATCCAGACGCGCCTGGTCAATGAAAACCGCCTGAACCTGGCTGACGCCCGCGCCCGCAAGTACCTGAAAGAACAGATGGAGCGCTTCCTGTTCGAAGACGGCACCGTCGAAGCCCACGGCTACGTTCCGCCGTCGGCCTGATCCGGCACTCCGCGGCCTATCACGAAGCCCCTCGTTCGCGAGGGGCTTTGCATTTTGGCTCGCTGTCGCGTGATCACGGACACGCAAGCTGAAGCTGCCCTTAAGATCGAAGTTTGCCGGCCGTATTAATGCTGTCATGAAAGAAGAATCGCGCTTGCCTCTCCCCGCCGATCCGCCGTCGTCCATCCAGCGCGCCATGCAGATCGAACCCGATCGCCAGACGGGTACGCTGCGCGATGTCCGGCACGTTGTCATCCTGATGCAGGAAAACCGGTCGTTCGATCATTATTTCGGCACACTGCCTGGCGTGCGAGGCTTTGCCGATCCGCATCCCGTGCCCACCATCGCCGGCAACGTGCTGACGCAGACCGATGGCGCGGCCACCTGCCGCCCTTATGCGCTGCGCGCTGAACATGCCAGCGACACGCCCGTCGGCTATATCACGCCGCACACCTGGCTGGATGCGCAAGACGCCTGGAACGACGGCCGCATGGACCACTGGCTGCCGGCCAAGGGCCGCCTGGGGCTGGGCGCCTACACCAGCCAGGACGTGCCGTTCCAGACCGCCCTGGCCAACGCATTCACGGTGTGCGACGCCTACCACTGTTCATTGCACGCGGGCACCAATCCCAACCGCCTGTTCCTGTGGACGGGCACGAATGACCCCACCGGCACCGCCGGCGGCCCGGCGCTGGTGAACACCTACGACCGGCTGGGGCCAGCCACAGAAGGCTATGGCTGGACCACCTACCCCGAACGCCTGCAAGACGCCGGCGTGGACTGGCGCATCTACCAGGACATGGCCGACAACTTTCACGACAATCCGCTGGCAGGCTTCCGGCAGTATCGCCAAGCCTACGCCAGCAGCGCGGAGTCGGCGCCGCTGCGCGACCGCGCCTTGTCCACCCACACGCTGGATGACCTGGCGCGCGACGTGGCCACCGGCCAGTTGCCGGCCGTGTCGTGGATCATCGCGCCCACGGCCGATTCGGAACATCCCGAAGTGTCGTCGCCCAGGCAGGGCGGCGCCTACACCGAGCGCGTGCTGGACATCCTGACCGGCAACCCCGACACCTGGAGCCGCTGCGTTTTCCTCGTTACCTATGACGAAAACGATTGCTTCTTCGACCACGCACCGCCGCCGGCGCCCCCCGCGCGCCACGACGATGGCTATTCGGGCGGCCTGTCCACGGTGGAACTGGACGGCGAATACCACGATGCCCGATGCGGACCCAGCGCCGCGCCGGAAGATCCTGCCGCCCTGCACGGCCGCGCTTTCGGGCTGGGGCCGCGCGTGCCGATGCTGGTGGTATCGCCCTGGAGCCGAGGCGGCTGGGTCAATTCGCAGGTGTTCGATCACACCTCGGTGATCCGCTTTCTGGAAGCGCGCTTTGGCGTGGCCGAACCCAACATCAGCGCATGGCGGCGGGCCGTGGCGGGCGACCTGACATCCGCTTTCGACTTCAGCGGCGACCGGGGCCCGCATCATCCCGACAGCAACCGCCACGCCTGCGCCCTGCCGTACGCGCTGGAAGCCGTGGGCCGCATGACCGCCGACGCCGAGCACTATCGGCTGACCCTGCGCAACCCCGGCAGCGCGGCGGCTGTGCTGCACGTCTACGATCGCCACGACCTGGCGCGCGCGCCCCGCCGCTACACCATCGGCCCCGGCGCCCGGCTGGACGATGGTTGGCGTCTGGGCACGGGCGGCGCCTACGATCTATGGCTGCTGGGTCCGGACGGCTTCCATCGCCAATTCAAGGGCGATGCGCAAGATGCCGGCATGCTGGAAGCGCAGCTGGTGCCGGTGACTTCCGGCCTGCGCATCCGGCTGGTCAACCACAGCGATACGCCGCAGCCCGTCAAGCTGGAATCGAACATGGGCGACGGTTGGCGCACGATGGCGCACGTGCAGGCGGGCGGCGCATTGGAGCTGAAGTATGTGGGCTGCGAAGGCTGGTACGACGTGCAGGTCAGCGCGCCTGCCCTGCCGGCTTTCGGGCGCAGGCTTGCGGGGCGTATCGACGCCGGCAAGCCCGGCGTGCCCGACCCCCGGCTATGCCAGGGCGCCGTGCTGCCGCTGTAGCGCGGTGCGCCGCAGTGCGATGCAGGCCATAAAAAACCCGGCGCGATGTGCCGGGTTTTGTCTATTCGCCTGCGTGGCCGCAAGCCGTCGGGCCGCAAGCCGTTGGTTTACGCGTCCTCTTCCGACTCTTCTTCACCGCGCGCCAGGCGCTCGGTGTTCTTGACGCCCGTGTGACGCACGTCCGCACCCTTGACCATGTAGATCACGCGTTCGGACATGTTCTTGGCATGGTCGCCAATGCGTTCCAGCGCACGCGCAATGAAGATCATGTCGATAGCGCGCGAAATGGTGCGCGGGTCTTCGATCATGTAGGTGATGAGGTGGCGCAGCGCGCCCTTCCATTCCTTGTCCACTTCCTTGTCGCTGCGCACGACGGCGGCGGCCTGGATCGGGTCAAGGCGCGCAAACGCGTCCAGCGCCTGATGCAGCATGGTGCGCACCGCGGCGGCCATGTGGCGCAGTTCAATCACCGGGATGTGGCGCAGTTCGGCTTCGTGGATGCGACGCGCCACGGTGGCAACTTTCTCGGCCTCGTCGCCCGAGCGTTCCATGTCGGTCAGCATCTTGGACACGGCCATCAGCATGCGCAGGTCGATCGCGGTGGGCTGGTGGCGGGCAAGGATGCGGCTGATGCTCTCGTCGATCTCCACTTCGTGGCGGTTGACTTCTTTTTCCCGCTCGCGGACTTTTTCCACCAGCGACAGGTCGCCGGTGGCCAGCGCGTCGATCGCTTCCTGGATCATGGCTTCCACCAAGCCGCCCATTTGCAAGAACTGCGAACGGACGCTTTCCAGGTCGGCGTCGAACTGCTTGTTTGTATGCTCCGTCATCCGGGCTCCCTGCGTGGTTGATCTCATTGCATTGCCCCGAAATAAGAGAGTTACGAGATGGGCCTGCACAACCGGCAAGGTTATGACCCAAGTGTGACAGGATTATGAATCAAGGCCGGGCAGCCCGCCCACGTTACGCCGCGCGGTCCAGGCGGCGGATGCCCGATTGTGTGGCCAGCAGCGCCACGTCGGCGCCGGCCAGGGCGAATAAACCGCAGGTGACCACGCCGGGCAGGTTGTTGACCCGCGCCTCGAACGCGCGCGCATCCGAGATAGCCAGGCCCGACACATCCAGGATGATGTTGCCGTTGTCGGTGACGAATCCCTCGCGCAGGCGCGGCTGCCCGCCCAGGGCCGTCAGGGCGCGGGCCACGGATTCGCGCGCCATCGGAATCACTTCCAGCGGCAGCGGAAACTTGCCCAGCGTCTGGACCAGCTTGGATTCGTCGGCGATGCAGATGAAACGTTCAGCCACCGAGGCCACGATTTTCTCGCGCGTCAGCGCGCCGCCGCCGCCCTTGATCATGGACAGGTCCGCGTCGATTTCGTCGGCGCCGTCCACGTAGATGGGCATGGTCGACACATCGTTCAGGTCCAGCACCTTCAGGCCGTGACCCGCGAGGCGGGCCGCGCTGCGCTCCGAGCTGGCGACGGTGCCGCCGATGCGGCCCTTGAAACGCGCCAGGCCGTCGATGAACAGATCGGCCGTAGAGCCCGTGCCCACGCCGATGATGACGTCCGGGCCAGCGACCTGTTCTACGAATTGCAGGGCGGCGTCGGCGGCTTGTTGCTTGAGTTCTTGCTGGGAGAGCATGGCGGGAAGAATGCGGTAAGGTTGTTCAAGCCAGGAAATTTAGCATGCGGCGGCGGGTGGCCAGGCACGCGCCAGGATCGCGGCTGTATCGGTGTCCGGCCCCAGTTCGCCGAACATCCCGCCGCCCGCTTGCAATCGGCTGGCCACAAAGGCCTCTGCAACGGCCGCGGGCGCATGCTGGATCAGTAATGCGGCCTGCCACAACCGCGCCAGGCCGCAGGCGATACGGCGCGCCTGGAATTCGGCCTGTGCGGGGTCGGCCAGCAGCGCGCGCCACGCCGACAGAGCGCGCGCAAAGGCCGCATGGCCGGCGGCCGGCGCGAATTCGCGATCCAACGCGGGCATCGCGTCGGGCTCGCGTTGCAAGGCGCGCAGCACATCCAGCGCCATGACATTGCCCGAGCCTTCCCAGATGGAATTGACGGGCGCCTCGCGGTACAGGCGCGGCATCGGCCCTTCTTCCACATAGCCGTTGCCGCCCCACACTTCCATGCATTCCGCGATGGCGTTGATGGCGCGCTTGCACACCCACAGCTTGGCGGCGGGCGTGCCCACCCGCACCAACGCGCGGGCCTGCGCGTCAGCGCGTTCGTCCACCGCGCGGGCCAGCCGCAGCGCCAGCACCATCGCCGCCTCGCTTTCCAGCGCCAGGTCGGCCAGCACGTTGCGCATCAGCGGCTGCGCAATCAGCGATTTGCCGAAGGCATGCCGATACTGCGCATGATGCAGCGACTGCACTACCGCCTGACGCAGCAACGCCGCGCTGCCCAGCACGCAGTCCAGCCGCGTGGTGGCCGCCATTTCCAGCAGCACCGCCAGGCCGCGCCCCGGCTCGCCCACCATCACGCCCCAGGCATTTTCAAATTCGACTTCGGCGCTGGCGTTGCTGCGATTACCCAGCTTGTCTTTCAAGCGGCGCACCCGAATGGCGTTGCGCGGCCCGTCCGGTATCCAGCGGGGTACGAAAAAGCAGCTGAGCCCTTCGTCCGTCTGCGCCAACACCAGATGGGCGTCCGCTTGCGGCACCGAAAAGAACCACTTGTGGCCCACGAGCTGATACGCATTGCCCCGGCCCGGCGTGCCCAGGGGCGCCGCGCGGGTGGTTGCGGCGCGCAGGTCGGAGCCGCCCTGCTTTTCGGTCAGGCCCATGCCGATCAACGCGCTGCGCTTGGCGGCCAAGGGCGCGTCCGCCGGATCGAAGTCGCGCGAATACAGCGCGGGCAACCATTGCCCGGCGAAGTCCACCGCGCCGGCGGGCTCACGTTGCAGCAGCGGCACGGCGGCGAACGTCATCGTGGTGGGGCATAGCGTGCCGGCTTCAACCTGCCCTTGCATCAGATAGGCGGCGGCGCGCGCCACCTGTGCGCCGGGCGTCGGTTGCGCCCAGGCGCGGCTGTGCAAGCCGCGCGCCAGGATGCCGCTCATGAGCAGGTTCCAAGCCGGGTGAAATTCCACGTGATCGATGCGGTGCCCGCCTCGGTCATAGGCAATCAGCCGGGGCGGGCAGCGGTTGGCTTCTTGCCCGGCCTCCAGGGTTTGCGCGCGCCCCAGCCACGCACCGTGCGCGGCCAGGTCACCGTGCCAGGCCTGCGCGCCTTCGCGCCGCACCGCTTCCTGCAAGGCGGGGTCGGTGTCGTACAGCGAATAGTCTTCCAGCACGGGAACCTGGTTCTGCACGGTGTGCGTGGAAAACGTGGCGGACGAGGCAGACGCGGCCGACGTAACCCGCGTGGCAAAGGAAGACATGGCGGCTCCTGAATAAAAGGCTATCTGGCCATGGGCGCCACCTGTGCCCATGGCCGCAAGGCTTCAACCTGCGCCGCCAATTCCAGCAGCAACGCTTCGCTGCCCAAGGGGCCCATTACCTGGATGCCGATGGGCAGGCCGTCGGACGACATGCCGAACGGAATCGAGATGGCGGGCATGCCGGTCAGGTTGGCCAAGGGCGCGAACGGCGAATAGCCGATCACGCCCTTCTTGCCCAGACGGTAGGCCAGGTAGTCGGCGTTGTCCATGGCGTAACGGCCCAGTGGCGCCGGCGGCTGTGCCAACACCGGGCTGAGGAAAAGATCATGCCCCTGGGCGCCATCGCGATGCAGGAAGCGGCCGATGCGGCGAGTGATTTCGTGGCAGGTGTCCACGCACGCCACGTACTGCGCGCCCGAAATGGCCCGGGCGTATTCCCGCGCGCCCAAGGTGGTGGGTTGCAGTTCGTCGGCGGCCAGCCGGCGCCCGCGCGCGGCCACAAAGCCGTCGATGGCGTTGGCGGCGGCGCTGGCAATAAGCGGAAGCATGGGCGAAAGCACCTCTTCCGAGCCCACGGGCGGCAACGCCGGCACCAGCTCGTGCCCCAGCGACGCAAAAAAGCGCGCGGCTTCATCCACGGTGGCGGCAACCTCGGGGTGGATGGCCCCGCCTTCATAGGTGGTGTTGATGAAGGCGATGCGGCGGCGCGGCGCGTTGTGCGGGTCGGCGGCAACGCGGGCAACGACCGCCCGGTACGACGGGGTGGCCAGCGCGGGCGCGGCGTAGGGCGCGCCCACGTCAGCCCCTGCGCTGATGTCCAGCGACGCGGCGCAATCACGCACCGAAATCGTCATCATGTGTTCGGTGGCCAGGCCGCCCCACCCTTCGCCCTTCAACGGCCCCAAGGGCATCAGCCCGCGCGACGGCTTCAAGCCCAGCACGCCGCAGCAAGAAGCGGGGATGCGGATGGAGCCACCGCCGTCGCTGCCGTGCGCGATTCGGACCATGCCGCTGGCCAGCGCCGCACCCGCGCCGCCGCTGGAACCGCCCGCGCTATGGCCGGCCTTCCAGGGGTTTTGGGTGGCCGGCCCGTAGACGGGAGATTCGGTGGTGGGGCTCAGGCCCAATTCGGCGCTGGTCGTGCGGCCGAACGGAATTAGCCCGGCGCGGCGGTAACGCTTGACGATTTCGGCATCCACATCCCATTGCACGTGCCCGTACAGCACCGACCCCATGGCGCTGGGCAAACCCAGCGCCGCCGTGCCCAGATCCTTGAGCAGAGTCGGCACGCCCAGGAAGGGCCGGCTGTCCAACCGCGCCCGCCGTTGTTCCGGGGACAAGGCGGCAAGCTCGTCGTCCAGCGCCTGGGCCAGCCGCAAGCCGGTCTCGGCCTGGACGCCGCAGGCGGCGTTGATGGAGGGATTGCGCGCCGCCACCCGCTCCACGGCCTGCTGCATTGCAGCAAGCGCGGTAGTGACCCCCTGGGCGATATCGGCGCCCAGCGCCGTCGCGTCGAGGGATGAGGAATCATGGCGGTCAGCGGTGCTCATGCTTGCGATGCTCCAGGGGTTCGACGGCGACATGCCGCACACGCCAGGATATCGACAGTCCGGCTCAGCAACAAGCCGGCGCCGCAAGCGGGGCCGGCGCCATGTCGGCCGACTACGGCTGGCTGGCGTTGGAAGACGGCCGTTGGGCGGCATCGTCGGTGCCGTCGAAGTCAGCGTCGTCGCCGCCGTCCCCGTTGTCTGCCCCATCCGCGCCATCCGCCAACAAGCGCAACGCATCCGCTTCAGGCAGCGCTTCAACGTTCCGCAGGTTTTTCAGCATGGCGCGGGTACGCACTTCCGTCTGGCCGATCTTGTTGCTGGCCGTGTCCAGCGTCTTCTTCACGCTGGCCAGCGCGTCGCCGAACTTGCCGAATTCGGTTTTGACGGCGCGCAGCACCTGCCACACCTCGGACGAGCGCTGCTCGATCGCCAACGTGCGAAAGCCCATCTGCAAGCTGTTCAGCAGCGCCGCCAGGTTGCTGGGACCGGCGACGTTGATGCGCAGGTCGTGCAGCTTGTCCAGCAAGCCGGGGCGGCGCAGCACCTCGGCGTACAGGCTTTCCGTGGGCAGGAACATGATGGCGAAGTCCGTCGTGTGCGGCGGCGACACGTATTTACCGGCAATCAGCCGCGCTTGCAGTTCCACGGCGCGGCCCAACGCGGCGCCCGCGGCCTTCACGCCTTCCGCGTCGGCCGCGTCCTGCGCATCCATCAGGCGTTCGTATTCTTCCTTGGGAAATTTGGCGTCGATCGGCAACCAGACGGGCTCGCCGCCATCGCCACGACCCGGCAAGCGGATGGCGAATTCGACCACCGCGTCGCTGCCCGGCACCGGCTTGATGTTGCTGGCGTATTGGTCGGGCGTCATGTTGTCTTCGATCAGCCGGGCCAACTGCACTTCGCCCCAGGTGCCGCGCGATTTCACGTTGGTCAGCACGCGTTTCAGATCGCCCACGCCGGCGGCCAGGGCCTGCATTTCGCCCAGCCCCTTATGCACGGCTTCCAGGCGGTCGGACACCAGCTTGAAGGATTCGCCCAGGCGCTGCTCCAGCGTGGCGTGCAGTTTTTCGTCCACGGTGCGGCGCATCTCGTCCAGCTTGGCGCTGTTGTCGGTTTGCAGGGATTGCAGGCGCTGGTCGACGGTGGCGCGCACCTCCATCAGGCGGCGTTCGTTGATCTGGATCAGCCCTTGCAACTGCTCGCCAAAGCCGGCCGCGAAACGGGCCAGCGACTCGGCCGATTCGGCGCGCGCGGCCTGCGCGTCGCGCGCCAGGCCGGCGCGCAGTTCGCCCTGCGACTGCCCCAGTTCCACTCGCAACGCGCGGGTCGACTCCGAAAATTCGCTGCGCAGGCCACGCTGGCCTTCCGCGATATCCGCGCGCAGCGCGCGTTCGGTTCTTTCCAGGCCTTCCAGCAGCGCATCCAGCCGCGCATGATCGGCCGACGGCCGCAGCCACGCCAACAAGGCCGCCACACAAGCCAGCACCGCGCCACCCGCGGCGACCCAAAGCAGAATGTCATTCAAAACAGGCATCTCCAAAGGCGCAAATTGTAGGCCGCATCATCGTCGCGTTGTAACCAAACGACAAGCGGTGTCGCATGCCGCCCAACGCCGCCGTCCCAACGGGATTAAACTTCCCGAACCCTGAACACAACGTTCGACCCAATTTGAATTCCGCCAACCCCTTCTCCGCTCAGTCCGGTTCAAGCTTCCAATCCGTATTCGGCCCCCTGGACCTGGATACGCAAAAGCCGCTGGTCACCGGCGGTGATCGCCACATTTTCCAGCACCCGAACTTTCCCGCCTTGCTGGTCAAGGTCATGGACATGCAGGCCCGAGCGGTCTACCTGGAAACGCGGCCGTTCAAGCGTTGGTACAAGCAGTACCAGCGGGAAAGCGCCTACCGCGTCTACCTGAACGAGATTGCCGAATACGTCACCACCACGACGCGCCCCTCGGGCGTCTGGCAGGTGCCGATGGCGCGCATTCTGGGCGTGGCGCAGACCTCGCTGGGCCTGGGGCTGGTTGTCGAGAAAATCACGGACGCCGACGGCAACATGGCGCCCACCGTGGCGGACCTGGCCAGGCAAGGCCGCGTGGACGCCAAGTTCTTCGAACAGCTGGACGAATTCTTCGACGACCTGGCCGACGCGCACGTCGTGCTGCACGACATATCGGCCAGCAATATCGCCTGTGGCCTGAACGCCGATGGCAAACCGGGCATGTATCTGGTGGACGGCTTCGGCGTGTTGCCGCTGGTGCCGGTCTACGCGTGGAGCAAAAGCCTTAACCGCAAGCGCATCGCCCGCAAGTACGGAAGAATGCGCAAGTCGTTGCAGGCGCGCATCGAGGCGGCCAACAAAGCCCGGGCCGCCTCGGGCGCCCCAAGCGCCTAGCGCACTTCGGGCATTCCGGGCGCTTCGGGCAGCACGATGCCCTGGCGATCCACCCACACATAATCATGGCCGGCGCGCTGGCCTCGCCGCAAGGGGTTGCGCGTGCATAACGCGGCGTACGCCGGGTCCACAAAACGGTAATGCAGATGTTCGTCGCGCCCCGGCGGAATGCCCAGGCGCGTGGTGCAGATCAGCGCGTCGGGCGAATCGCCCACGTCTTGCACATACAACGCATCGGAATCGAAGCGGCGCGCATCCCATTGCGGCACCTTCAGCCCCAACGACCGGCACAACAGCGTCTGCCCCGCGCACAGCCGCGATGGCGGGCGAGGCTGGCCTTGCGCATCGGGGTTCAACGCCTGCATCCGGGCCAGCGCGTCCGGGCCGGATAGGGCGTCCGTCCAGGGATACCCGGACTTGATCAGCACGGCGTTGCCCGGCCCCCCGGCGCTGAAATTGAGCGAATCGCCCCCCCGCGCGTAATACATATAGATGACGCCGCCGTCCATGAAGAGCGCGCGGCGTTTGTGGGTGTAGCCCAGGGACGCGTGGCTGCCCTTTTCTTCCAGGTAGTAAGCCTCGGTTTCAATGATGCGCACCGACAGCCACAGCCCGTCAACCCGATGGCGGATGACCTTGCCCAACAGCTCGCGCGCCAGCGTGCAGGCATCGCGGTCAAAAAACGCATCGGGCAGCGCCCGGCCGGCGCCGCGCGATACCGAGCTGGGGGAAGCCGACTTTGCAGCCGTCATCGCAAGCCGCCTGGCGTCAGGCGAAGCGCTCGCCGTAGCGCTTTTCGCTGAAGCCCACGGTGACTTCGCCGTCGGGTGTCACGGTGACGGGGCGGCGCACCAGCGCCGGGTATTCGGCGATCAGGTCGCTCCACTGCTTGTCGGTATGGGCCGACTTGCGGTCTTCCGGCAAGTTGCGCCACGTCATCGACGAACGGTTGACCAGCTTTTCCCAGCCGCCGACCTGGTCGGACCACGATTTCAGCGTGGCCGCATCCACGGGGTTGTCCCGGTAGTCGACAAAGGCATGGTCAACGCCATGTTCGGACAGCCAGTCGCGCGCCTTGACGCAGGTGCTGCACTTGGTCAGGCCATACAGGGTGGTTTGCTTCATTTGGATTCAGACTCCTTGCGCCATTGCAGGCGGTTGGCCAGGATCACGCACGTGCCCACGGCCAGGATGAACAAGGTGGCCAGCGCGTTGATCTCGGGCTTGAGCCCCAGCCGCACCCGCGAAAACACTTCCATCGGCAGCGTGCTGGAACTGGGGCCGGACAGGAACGAGGCCAGCACCACGTCGTCCAGCGACAGCGTGAAAGACAGCAGCCAGGCCGACGCCAACGCCGGTGCGATCAAGGGCAGCGTGATCTTGAAAAACACGGTGATGGGGGTGGCGCCAAGATCCAGCGCGGCCTCTTCCAACGAACGGTCCAGGTCGCGAATACGGGTCTGGATGACCACGGCCACGAACGCCATGCACAGCGTCACATGTCCGACCCAGATGGTGAACACGCCGTTTTCCGACGGCCATCCCAGGCTGCCGCGCAGCTCCACGAACATCAGCAGCAGCGAAATGCCCAGCACGACTTCGGGTATGACAAGCGGCGCGCTCAACATGCCCACGTACAGCGCAAAGCCGCGAAACCGCCCCATGCGGCCCAGCACGTAGCCGGCCCACGTACCGATGATGACGGCGGCGGTGGCCGTCATCGCGGCGATGCGAAACGACAGCCACGCCGCGCGCAGCAGCGCATCGTCATTGGCCAGCGCGTGATACCAGCGGAAAGAAAAGCCTGCCCACGACGTGACGGTGGGCGACTCGTTGAACGAGAACACCATCAGGCTGATGATGGGCACGTACAGGAAGAAATATCCCAGCCCCAGCACCACGGCGCGCAACGTTTTGTTGGGGCCCTTCATTTGCGGCCTCCGTTGGCCAGTTCCTGCTGCTTGACCTGGTTGTACTGGAAGACGACCAGCGGCACGAGCAAGAGCAACACCATCACGCAGGTCACCGCGGACGCCATCGGCCAATCGGCGTTGTTGAAGAATTCGTTCCACATGACGCGGCCCATCATCAGCGTATTGGCGCCACCCAGCATTTCAGGAATGACGTATTCGCCCACCGCCGGAATGAACACCAGCATGGCCCCGGCGATCACACCCTGGCGCGACAGCGGCACGGTGATTTGCCAGAACGCCTGCCACGGCTTGGCGCCCAGGTCGTAAGCGGCTTCGAGCAGGCGCAGGTCCATCTTCACCAGCGTGGCGTACAGCGGCAGGATGAAGAACGGCAGATACGCATAGACCATGCCGATATACACCGCCACGTCGGTGCGATAGATTTCCAGCGGGCTGGAAATGATGCCCAGGCTTTGCAGCAGGTTGTTCAACAGCCCGTCGTTGCGCAGGATGCCGACCCAGGCGTAAACGCGCAGCAGCAGCGACGTCCAGAACGGCAGGATCACGCCCAGCAACAGCAGGTTGCGCACGCGCGGCGAAGAGCGCGCGATGTAATAGGCGATGGGGTAGCCGATCAGCACGCAGATCAGCGTGGTGATGCCGGCGATCTTCACCGAGCTGAGGTAGGTCTTGAAATACAGGCTGTCGGTGAACAACAGGATGTAGCCGCGCAGGTGCAGGCTGAACTGCACGGCTTCATCCTGGAATTCAGCCAGCGACGTATACGGCGGAATACCGAATTTGACTTCGGCAAAGCTGATCTTCAATACCAGCAGGAAGGGCAGCAGCAGGAACAGCACCAGCCAGGTGAACGGCGGCACCACCGCCAGCGCCCGGCCCGACGGCAACCAGTCGCGGGGCGAAAAACGAATCATGACGCCAGCACCGTCGCGCTGTCGGCGCCCCAGCTGACGAAGATTTCTTCGTCGATGCCCGGGGCGTCCATCTGTGCCAGCAGCAGGCTGGGCACGCTGGCCTCAACCGTCTTGCCGGAATCCAGCCGGATCTGATACAGCGCGTAGCTGCCCATCCAGGCCATGTGGCTGACCATGCCGTGGGCCCAGTTGTATTCGCCGTCGGGTTGGTCGCGCGAGACCAGCAGGCGCTCGGGCCGGATGGACACGTGCACTTCCATGCCCAGCGGTTCGCTGACGCCGTGGTTCACGAAGAGCGGCCGCGTCAGCTCGGCGCATTCGATGGCGACGTGGTCGGGTTCGTCCACCACGATGGTGCCGGTGAACATATTGGTCGACCCGATGAAGCTGGCCACGAATCGCGAATTCGGAAAGGCGTAGACATCCTGCGGCGTGCCGCACTGGACGATCTGGCCTTCGGTCATGACGGCCAGGCGATGCGCCATGGTCATGGCTTCTTCCTGGTCGTGCGTGACCATGATGCAGGTCACGCCCACCTGCTCAAGGATCTTTACCAGTTCAATCTGCGTCTTCTGGCGAATCTGCTTGTCCAGCGCGGACATCGGTTCGTCCAGCAACAACAGCTTGGGGCGCTTGACCAGACTGCGCGCCAGCGCCACGCGCTGCTGCTGGCCGCCGGACAGCTGGTGCGGCTTGCGGCGCGAATAGCCGGCCATCTGGACCAGATCCAGCGCTTCGAAGACGCGGTCGTGGATTTCGGCGCGGTCCACGCCTTCCTGCTTCAGTCCGAACGCCACGTTGGCCTCGACCGTCATGTGCGGGAACAACGCGTACGACTGGAACATCATGTTCACGGGCCGGCGGTAAGGCGGCACGCTGGTGATGTCCTCGCCGTCCAGCAGGATCTGACCCGAGGTGGCGTCCTCGAAACCGGCCAGCATGCGCAGCAAGGTCGACTTGCCGCTGCCGGAGCTTCCCAGCAGCGCGAAGATCTCGTTGCGCTTGACGGACAGGTTGACGGAACGCACGGCGACCACATCGCCAAAAATCTTGACCACATCGGACACCCGGACGAATTCGTCCGGGTCCACCGTATGCGGCGCCGAGTAACGGCTATCGCTCATGACTTATCTTCCAGACTTCAGCTCGGACCACATCCGGTTTTGCAGGCGTTGAATGTTCAAGGGCAGCGCCTTGATCACATACAAGGTCTTGGAGACCTCGGCCGGCGGATAGATCATGGGGTTCTCGGCCACGTCTTTCACCACGTACTGCCGCGCCTCTTTATTGGCGTTGGGGTAGAACATGGTGTTGGTGATGGCGGCGTGCACCTTCGGCGTTTCGATGTAGTTGATGAACGCCAGGGCTTCTTCGGGATGCGGCGCATCCTTGGGGATGACCATCAGGTCGAACCACGCGGGCGCGCCGCCCTTGGGGATGAAGTAGTTCACTTCATACGACTTCTTGGCTTCTTGCGCGCGCTTGCGGGAAATCATCACGTCGCCCGAAAACCCGTAGACCATGCACAGGTCGCCCACGGCAAGTTCGTCGATATAGCCCGACGAACTGAACTGGCGGATGTACGGGCGGATCTGCTTGAGCACGTCCAGCGCGGCCTTGTAGTCGTCCGCGTTGGTGCTGTTGGGGTCTTTGCCCAGGTACTTGAGCACGGCGGGGAACACCTGCGCTGCTTCGTCCAGCATCGAGATGCCGCACTCTTTCAGCTTGGCGGCGTTCTCGGGCTTGAAGATCATGTCCCAGTTGGCCAGGTCGACGTTGTCGCCCATGATCTGCTTGACCTTGGTGACGTTGTAGCCCAGGCCATTGGTGCCGTAGCCCCACGGAATGGCGTACTGGTTGCCGGGATCGACGGAGGCGACCAGCGCCATCACTTCGGGGTCCAGGTATTTCCAGTTGGGGATCTTGGACTTGTCCAGCTTCTGGAACAGCCCGGCCTCGATCTGGCGCGAGGCGTAATGGGTGGACGGTACAACGACGTCGTAACCGGACTTGCCGGCAAGCAGCTTGGCTTGCAGCGTGTCGTTGCTGTCGTAGACGTCATAGCGGACCTTGATGCCGGTTTCTTTTTCGAAACCCGGAATCGTGTCCGGCGCCGTGTACTCGGCCCAGTTGTAGACGTTGACGACCTTGTTCTGCGCGACCGCCGACGATGCCGATGCCGCGACCAACACCGCCCCAAGCGCCCAGCGCATTCCCGCCCTTAGTTCCATTACATGCCCCTTGCCGTATGCCGTGTATGTCAGGACTACCAAAAGGCGAAATGATAAAGCTTTTTAGCGATGACCTGCCCAACTTTACCGGCGAGTTCGCGCAATTAGCGGCCGACCGCGGGCGGGGCCAAGCCCCGGGTCAGGGCTGCACGCCCACGCCCCAGGCGGTCCAGTAGCTGTCGCGCAATTTCATCCAGTAGCGGTCGCCCTCTTCGCCGGCCACCTTGACGAGTGATCGGCGCAGGCGATCCAGGTTGCCCTGGCGCTGGCGCTCGGACAGGGCGCCCTGCGTGCCACGGTCGAAGTCGATCAGCCAGACGTGGTTGTCGGCGCCGATCAGGATGTTGAACGCATTGAGGTCCGCGTGCCAGACGCCCGCGCGATGCATGCGCACGATGGCCTGCCCGACGGCGCCCCACAGCGGCTCGGCCAGCGCATGGGCCAGGGGCCGCACGCCGGGGATGCGTTCCACGATGATGGCCGCGCGGTAGATGGGGCCCTGGCGCCAGTAGGCGGCGGCAAGCGGCGCGGGCACGGCCAGGCCCTGGGCGCGCATCGCGGCCAGCAGGCGGAATTCGCGGAAGCTGCGGGTGCGGTCTTCGCCGTTCCAGAGGTAGGCGTCGCGGCTGATGCGGGCGATCATGCCGCCGCGTCGGTAGCGCCGCAACACGCCCTGCCAGCCCTGCCCTTGCACGAACCAGGCTGCCTGGCGGCCGCCCGCGTCCACGGGCCGGGCGCGGTCGCCATAGTGGCCGGGGTTGAAGATGTCGGGGCCGGCGTTGCCCAGGCGCGCATCGCTCAGCATGGCGCCGGCCAGCGGCGCTGGCCAGGCCTGGCGCACCGCGCCCGAGCGTGCGTCCTCAGCCTTCACGATTGCGCATCCAGTCAGCCACGCCGTAGAACGATTCCAGCAGCCGCTCCACCAGCGCGGGGTCGATGCCCTGGTCTTCCATGGCGCGCCCGATGCACGTCACCCACTGGTCGCGTTCGACCTGGCCGATGGAAAACGGCAGGTGGCGCGCGCGCAAACGGGGGTGGCCGAAGCGTTCGATGTAATGGTCGGGGCCACCAAAGTAGCCGCAGAGGAACCAGAACAGCTTGTTGCGGGCCTCGTCCAGGCTGGGGCCGTGCGCGGCGCGCAGTTCTTTCAGGTCGGGCTCCATGTCCATCAGGTCATAGAAGCGGTCGACCAGCGCGCGCACGCCGGGTTCGCCACCCAGAAGGTCAAAGATACTGCGGGAATTTTCCACGGGTTCGCTAATGGTATGGACTCGGGTTGTCATCAGGTTTCTCGAAGGGTGACCAGCGGCGGCGTGCGCAACACGCCGCGCAGGGCCAGGGCGCCGCCGGCCCAGGCGCCCAGCATGCCTGCCCCGATGCCGGCCAGCCACGGCCACAGGCTCAGGGTAATGGTGAAGTCAAACACCTGGGTCGACAGCGCCCAGGCAATGGCGGTGGCGCCCGCGGCCGCCAACAGGCCGGCCAGGCCGCCCACGGCCCACAGCTCGATACGCTGCGACCGGGCCAGTTGCGAGCGCGTGGCGCCCAGCGCGCGCAGCACCGCCGCTTCCCGCATGCGCTCGTCGCGCGTGGCCGTCAGCGCGGCCGACAGCACCAGCACGCCCGCGGCCAGCGTGAACAGGAACAGCAGTTGCACGGCCTTGCCCACTTCGTTCAGCACGGATTGCAGCTGTTGCAGGATGGCGCCCACGTCGAACACGGTCAGGTTGGGAAACTGGCGCACCAGCGCGGGCAGCACGGCCGCTTTGTCGGGCGGCAGGTAAAAAGAGGTGATCCAGCTTTGGGGCATGTCGGCCAGCGCCGAGGGGGTCAGGATGGCGAAAAAGTTGACGCGCATCGTATCCCAATCCACGCGCCGGGTGCTGGTGACGGCGGCTTGGACCTGCTGGCCGGCCACGTCAAAGGTCATCTTGTCGCCCAGTTTCAGGCCCAGCGACTTGGCCAGGCCGGATTCCAGCGAGACCTCGGAAGCACCCGGCTTCAGCCAGCGGCCTTGCTCGATCTTGTTGGAGGACGGCATCTCGTCGCCGTACGACAGGTTGAATTCGCGGTCCACCAGGCGCTTGGCGCGCGGTTCTTCGTAGTCGTCCGGGCCGACCGGCTTGCCGTTGATGGCGATCAGCCGCCCGCGCACCATCGGTGACAGCGTGATGCCGCCCAGCCCTTCGCGGGTCAGCGCGTCGGTGACGGGCTGGCGCTGGTCGGGCTGCACGTTGATCAGGAAACGATTGGGCGCATCCGCCGGCATCGTGCGCTGCCAGCCCTGGATCAGGTCGGTGCGCGTCATGGTCAAGAGCAACAGCGCCATCAGGCCCACCGCCAGCGCGCACACCTGCGTGATCGTCGCGGCGCGACGGCGCACCACGCCCGCCAGCGCAAAGCGCAGCGCGGGCAGGCCCGAGGCCAATCCGCGCACACGCGCCAGGCCCAGGATGCACAGCCAGGCCACCAGCGCGAACACGGCAAAGGCGCCCAGGAAGCCCCCGGCCACCACGGTGCCCAGCTTTGCATCGCCCGCGAACCACCAGATCAGCAAGGCGAAGCCGACCGCGCCCACCGCGTAGCCGACCGCGCTGCGGGCGCTGAGCGTGTCCGCGTCGCGGCGCAGCACCCGGGCGGGCGGCACATGGCGCAGCTGCGCCAGCGCGGGCAAGGCAAAACCCAGCAACAGCAACAGGCCCGTCAGCACCCCTTGCAACGCGGGTATCGCGGACGGCGCGGGCAGGCGCGTGTCGATCAATGAGCCCAGCAGCATCACCAGCACCTGGTGCACGGCAAAGCCCAGCAGGCAACCCGCCGCCGACGCAAACAGGCCCACCAGCGCAAACTCCAGCGTCAGCATGCGCGAGACCTGCGATTGCACCGCCCCCAGGCAGCGCATGACGGCGATGCCGTCGCGGTGCCGCGTCATGTAGCGGCCGGCCGCCAGCGCGACCGCCACGGCCGAAATCAGCACCGCCAGCAAGGCGACCAGCGACAGAAAGCGCTGCGCGCGGTCCAGCGTGCGGCGCACTTCAGGCCGGCCCGATTCGAGCGTGGCCACTTTCTGGCCGCGCTTGATGTTCTGGTTCAGCCAGGTGGCATAACCGGCCACGGCGTCCGGCTGGCCGGCCACCAGCATGGCGTAGCCGATGCGGCTGCCGGGCGCGATCAGGCCCGTGGCGGGCAGGTCGCTGGCGCGCAGCAGCACGCGCGGGGCCACGTTGACGAACTGCATGCCACGGTCCGGCTCGTACGTGATGACGCGGTCCACGCGCAGATGGGCGTCGCCCACGTTCAGCGTGTCGCCCACTTTCAGGTTCAACAGGGCCAGCAACTGGGCATCGACCCACACCGCGCCCTGGGGCGGGATGTCGCGGGTGGGCGCGTCCGGCGCGAACGGGGCGTTGGCCACGCGCAACGCGCCGCGCAGCGGGTAGCCGGGTTCCACGGCCTTGAGCGCGGCCAGCTGGGCGCCGTCGCCCGCCCCCACCATGGACGGAAACTGCCAGGTGCTGGACAGCGTCAGGCCTCGTTCGCGCGCCTGGTCCAGAAACGCGGCAGGCACGGGCTCGTCGGCGTCCAGCACCAGGTCGGCGCCCAGCATCTGGCCCGCATCGCGTTCCAGCGCCCGCCCGACGCGGTCGGCCAGAAAGCCCACGCTGGTCACGGCGGCCACGGCCACCACCAAGGCCAGCACCAACAAGCGCAGTTCGCCCGCCCGGGCGTCGCGCATCATCATCCTGGCGCCCAGGCGCAGGGTGGACCAGAAACCGGGGCGCTTGGCCTGTGACATATCAGGGAAATCCATCATTCATCAATGTTAAAAACCGCTTATTGGCCGTCCGAATCCCGATATCATCCCGGGGCGGGCGGCAACGCCGCCCATAAAGATACCTAATACCGGAGAAGACAATGCGTAAATCCTGGCTTGCGGCCACGATTCTGGCCGCCTGCGCGGCCGCCACCTCCCTGCCCTCGGCAGCCCAGACCACCCTGAAGATGGCCTACGCCCTGTCGACCTCGTCGCACTACGGCGCGGGCGCCGACGCCATGGCCAAGTCCATCGAGGCCTCGTCGAACGGCAAATACAAAGTACAGCAATTCGCCAACAGCGCGCTGGGCGGCGAACGCGAAGTGATCGAAGGCTTGCAGATCGGCACGATCGACCTGGCCATCGTTTCGACCGGGGCCACCCTGAACTTTGTTCCCGAGACGGGGGTTTTCGATATCCCCTTCCTGCTGCGCGACCTGCAACACGCGCGCGCCGTGCTGGACAGCAAGATCGGCCAGGACATGCTGGCCAAGTTTCCCAGCCGCGGCATCATTGCCCTGGCCTGGGGCGAGCAGGGCTTTCGTCATCTGACCAACAACGTGCGCCCGGTCAAGACCCCGGCCGACGCCAAGGGCCTGAAGATCCGTACCACGGAAAACCCGATCCACATCACGGCTTTCCGCCAGATCGGCATCCTGCCCACGCCCATGGCCTGGCCCGAAGTGGCCACCGCCTTGCAGCAAGGCACCATCGACGGCCAGGAAAACCCGTTGTCGGTCATCACGTCGGCCAAGCTGTCGCAAATGCAGAAGTACCTGTCGCTGACCGGCCACGTGTACGGCCCGGCGCTGGTGCTGATGTCGGCCAACGTCTATGACGGCCTGTCGGCCGCCGACAAGGCCAACTTCGACAAGGCCGGCAAGGAATCCGCCATGGCCATGCGCGCCTACGTGGACAACATCGAGAAAACCGGCGTTGAACAGCTGAAGAAAGAAGGCATGCAAGTGTCCGAAGTGGACCGCGCCGCCTTTGCCGCCGCCGTCGAGCCCGCCTACCCCGAGTACTACAAGAAGTTCGACAAGAAGCTGATCGACGCGATCCGCGACACCAAGTAAGCGGCGCGCGCCCCATGCGGGCGCGGCGCCATCAGGCGGCGGGATGCTGATCCCGCCGCCTGCCGTTTTCCACCCTGTGCGTATCACGCCATCGGGATTCATCATGCGTTTGCTCTGCGCTTTCGACCGCGGCCTGTTCAAGCTGGTCTCGGTTCTTGCCCAACTTCTGCTGGTAGCCGCCGCGGCTGCCGCCTTCTACCAGGTCATTGCCCGCTTCGTCCTGCATTCGCCCGCCGACTGGAGCGAGGTGCTGACCCGCGCCCTGCTGATCTGGACCGTGCTGCTGGGCGTGGCGCTGGCCTTTCGCCATGGCGCGATGATCAGCGTTGAACTGCTGCGCAACCTGCTGGGCGGCGCCAAGCGCCGCGTGCTGGAAACCGTGATCGGCCTGATCTGCGCAAGCTTCCTGGGCTTTTTGGCCTGGATCGGCGGCAACATGACCTACCGCGTGCGCTTCCAGACGGTGCCCAGCCTGGACATCTCGATTTCCTGGATCTACCTGGCGATCCCCGTGGGCGCCACGCTGGCCGCCATCGCCGTGCTGGCCCGCTGGTGCGCCGGCGAAGAAGACGACGTGCCCGTGCGCAACGACGCACAAGGCTAAGCCGCCCCCATCGAACCTACGCAGCAGATATCGCCATGTCCCAATTAATGATTGTCTCGATGCTGATCTTCTTCGGGCTGTCCGTACCGGTCGCCGTGTCGATCGGCCTGGCCAGCCTGGCGGGCGTCGGCAGCTCCGGCCTGCCCTGGGTGGTGGTTGCCCAGCAGCTGTACGCCGCGCTGGACAAGTACCCGCTGGTCGCCATTCCCTTCTTCATCCTGGCCGGCAACCTGATGGAAGCCGGCGGCATTTCCGAGCGCATGGTGGAATTTGCCAAGAGCGTGGTGGGCGGCATCCAGGGCGGCCTGGCCTGCACCTGCGTGCTGACCTGCATGATCTTCGCGGCGGTGGCCGGCTCCAGCGTGGCGACCACCTTCGCCGTGGGCGCCATCCTGATCCCCGCCATGGTCCGGCACGGCTACCCGGCGCCGTTTGCCGCGTCGCTACAAGCCAGCGCGGCCGAATTGGGCGTGATCATTCCGCCGTCGATCCCGATGATTCTGTACGCCGTGTCCACCGACACATCCACCGGCGAACTGTTCATTGCCGGCGTGATGCCCGGCATCCTGATCGGCCTGGCGCTGATGTTCTACGTGTGGTTCTACGCCAAGCGCAACAACCTGGGCAAGCGCGACGGCGAAGGCCGCCTGCCGCTGTGGCCCGCGTTCAAGAGCGCCTGGCTGGCGCTGATGATGCCCGTCATCATCCTGGGCGGCATCTACGGCGGCGTGTTCACGCCGACCGAAGCGTCGGTGGTGGCCGTGATGTATGCGGTGGTGGTCGGCAAGTTCATTTACCGCCGCCTGAGCTTCAAGCAGCTGTCCGTTACGCTGCACAAATCCGTGGTGTCCACGGCCGTGATCATGTTCGTGATCGCCAACGCGGGCGTCTTCAGCTTCCTGCTCAATCGCGCCGGCATTCCGGATGCGCTGGGCACGTGGCTGTCGCAGATCTTCGAAACCAAGTTCTCGTTCCTGATGGGCGTGAATGCCGCGCTGTTCCTGATCGGGATGTTCATCGAAACGTCGGCGTCCATCGTCGTGCTGGCCCCGTTGCTGCTGCCCGTGGCGCTGAAGTTTGGCGTGGAACCGGTGCACTTCGGCATCATCATGGTGGTGAATCTGGCGCTGGGCATGATCACCCCGCCCTTCGGCGTGAACCTGTTCGCCGCCTGCGCGGTGGCCAAGCTGCCGCTGGAGCGGATAGTCAAACCGCTGATTCCGTTCGTGGGCGTGGTGATCGTCTGCTTGCTGGTGATTACGTATTGGCCGGGCCTGTCGCTGAGTCTGCGCGACCTGGTCTACGCGAAGTAAAAAAAGGCGGGGTTACCGCCATCACCGCCCATCACCGCAGCGTGCGTGATGGGCGGGTCCTTCAGGCCGCCACCGCGCGTTCCCAGCGCACCGCGTGGCAGCGCAATTGCCGGCCACCGGTTTGCCGGCCACCCGTTTGCGTGACCTGCGGCGCTTCGCTGCGGCATTCATCGCGCGCCTCCGGGCATCGCGGATGAAACGTACAGCCCGACGGCGGCCGGATCGGGTTGGGCACCTCGCCACCCATGGGTTCACGGTCGCGGCGGGGCTCGTCCAGGTCGGGAATCGTGTCCAGCAGCATCCGCGTGTAGGGATGCCGCGGCGATTCGAACAATTGATCGGCTGGCGCCTGCTCAACGATTCTGCCCAGGTACATCACCGCCACGCTGTCGGACACGTGCCGCACCACCGACAGGTTGTGGCTGATGAACACATACGTCAGGCCGAATTCCTTTTGCAGGTCGCCCATCAGGTTCAGGATTTGCGCCTGCACCGACACGTCCAGCGCCGAGGTCGGCTCATCGCACACCAGGAATTCCGCCTGGGTCGCCAGCGCCCGTGCAATCGAAATGCGCTGGCGCTGCCCGCCCGAGAACTCGTGCGGAAAGCGGCTGGCGTCACTGGCGGACAGGCCCACCAGCTCCAGCAGTTCGTCCACGCGGCGGCGCGTGTCGGCGGGCGTGCGGCGCAGGCCCAGGGTGATGATGGGTTCAGCCACGATGTTGCCGACGCGCCAGCGCGGATTCAGGCTGGCGTAGGGATCCTGAAAAATCATTTGCGGATACAGCACGCCGCCCGCCCGGTTGCGCCCGTATTGCAGCGTGCCGCGCGTGGGCGCGACCAAGCCGACCAGCAGCTTGGCCAAGGTGGATTTGCCGCAGCCCGATTCCCCAACGATGCTCAGGGTCGTGCCGCGCGGCACCGCCAGCGACACGCCATCCACCGCCTTCAACGTCTGCATGGGCTGGCGCGACAGCGTGCGTTCCAGCCAGGGTGGCGACACGTCGAACCAGCAGGCAAGGTCGTCGGCCCGCAACAGCACATCATCGTTACGCGGCATGGGCCACTCCTTCCTGGTGCAGCCAGCAGGCGCTGACGGTAGCGCCCGAAGGCGAAGCGGCCAGGGGCGGCCGGGTGTGGGCACAGCGCGGCCCGGCAGACGCGCAACGCGGGTGAAACGCACAGCCATCGGGCATGGCGTGCAGGCGCGGCATGGCGCCGTCGATCTGGTTCAAGCGGGCGGCTCGATGGCGCAGGCCCGGAATGGCGTTCATCAAGCCTTGCGTATAGGGGTGCCCGGGCCGACGCAGCACGTCCAGCACCGGCCCGATCTCGACGATGCGGCCGGCATACATCACCGCCACGCGGTCGGCGGTTTCCGCAATCACGCCCATGTCGTGCGTAACCAGCAGCACAGCCGTGCCCTGCTCGCGGCACAGCCGGCGCAGCAGCGCCGTGATCTGCGCCTGCACCGACACGTCAAGCGCGGTGGTGGGTTCGTCCGCGATGATGAGCTTGGGGCGCGCGGCCAGGGCCAGCGCGATCACCACGCGCTGGCGCATGCCGCCCGAGAACTGGTGCGGATAGTGGTCGATGCGCTTGTCGGCCGCCGGAATGCCCACCGCCAGCAGCAGCTCCAGCGCGCGGGCGCGGGCGGCCGGGGCGGACACCTTGTCGTGATGGCGGATGGTTTCGATCAGTTGGTCACCCACCGTGAACAGCGGGTGCAGGCTGGTCAGCGGGTCTTGAAAAATCGCGCCGATTTCTTTGCCACGCAAACGTTGCCGCGCCTTGGCCGGCAGGTTGTCGATGCGCTTGCCCGCCAGCAGGATTTCTCCGGCGCCCAGGCGGCCGGGCGGCTCCAGCAGGCCGATCACCGCCATGCCGGTCAAGGACTTGCCCGCGCCGGACTCGCCCACCATGCCGAGGATTTCGCCGGGCTGAATGTCAAAGCTGATGTCGCGCGTGGCCACCAGCGTGCCGTGGCGCGTGGGAAATTCCACCGACAGGCCGCGCACCGACAAGGTCGGCACGCCGGCCGGCGCGGCGTTAAGGTCGATTGCCATCATGACGGGCTCCTGCTCCTTGTGGGACGCGGATAGCTGGAAGAAAAAATCTGCTGCACCGGGGGATGGCCCCAGGTGCGGTCGGGGTAGCGCGCAACCAGGCCGTCGAATTGCCGCTGCGCCTGCTCTTGCGCCAGGCGCGCGTCAAAGCCGGGAATGCGCCCGTCCACCATGACGAAACGCCCGTCGATGATCACTTGCGACACATCGCGGCCGCTGCCGCTGATCATCAGCGTCTGGATCGGGTCGATCATCTGGCCGTTGCGGTCATGCGAAAAATCGAAGACGACGATGTCCGCCTTCGCGCCCACGGCCAGGCGGCCCAGGTCCGGCCGACCCAAGGCGTCCGCGCCGCCGACGGTGGCCGCGTCGTAGTAGTCTTCGGCGCGCACGGCTTCGGTGGACCCTTCGGCCACGCGGCACAGCATCATGCCCACCTGCATGTTCTGCACCATGTCCGGCGGCCACGTGTCGGTGCCCATGCCGATGTTGATGCCCAGCTTGCGATAACGCGCAAACGATTCCAGCGTGGCGCCGTGCCGCGCCGACACCAGCGGACAGTGCACGATGCTGGCGCCCGCATCGCGGATGATGTCCAGGTCATTCCCGGGGCGCGGGATGTGGCGCGAACCGGATACATAGGTGCCATGCGGCAGCAAGGCGCGCGGCGACAGGAAGCCCAGGCTTTGCAACCATTCCGGCGGACTCATGCCGTGCTGTTCCAGCACCAGGTCGTATTCCAGGCGCGACTGGCAGCAATGCAGCCGGATGGGAATATCGCGTTCTTGCGCGGCTTGCGCCGATGCGCGCAGCAGGTCCGGCGTGCAGGTTTCGATACGGTCCGGCGCCAGCATGGCGCGCACCCGGCCGTTGTGACGTCCGTCGATCTCATCGCAGAACGCAACGGCGTCGGCCAGCCCCGCCATGCCGCGCGCCTCGTCGTAATGGCAGCGGATATTGCCGTCGGCATCCACATAGGTGTGCCCGCTGCGGTAGGCCGGCCCCAGGTACACGCGCAGGCCGAGTTCGCCCGCCGCGTTGGCGGCCGACAGGAATTCGTCGCGCGTTTCGCCCCACACGCGGTAGAACAGCGACGCAATCGGCAAGGCGGTGGTGATGCCGTTGCGGATCAGCTGCGCAAACGCGTAGCGTTTCTGAAAGGCCAGTTCGGCGGGCGTGTACATCTCGTACGGCCCCTTTTCCATGTACGTCTCGGGCCAGATGCGGCCCTTGCGCCAGGCGGGTGAATTGTCGAAACCCAGGATGGTCGTGTCCAGGTCCGACAAGGCATCCAGGTCCACGAAGCCGGGGCCGATCACCGCGCGGCCGTAGTCATGGCGGCGCGCAACGCTGCCCGGATAGCGATGGCCGACGTAGACGATGCGGTCGCCATCGAACACGACTTCGCCGTTCTCGTAGAGGCAATGGCGGCCGTTTTCATGGCCGACCACCCAGCGCGCGGTCAAGAGGATGGGGCCTTCCCTGTTGGGCATCATCGCGGACATCATCGCGGACATCACGGCGCGCTCGCCAAGGCACGCCCGTCGCGCGCCACCACGTGGCCGCGCTTGACGACCAGCTTGCGTACGGGCCGGGCCACGATGGCCTCGGCCACGGTCTCGGCATCGACCAGCACAAAGTCGGCATGGCAGCCCGGCGCCAGGCCATAGTCCTGCAACTGCATCACGCGCGCATTGCCATAGGTGGCTACGTCCAGCGCCATCGCCAGTTCGTCGTCGCGCCGGAAGTTGTTGCGCAGGCCCACCAGCATGGTGCGCTCCAGCATGTCGGGCTTGCCGTACGGGCCCCAGGTATCGCGCATGCCGTCGTTGCCGGTGCAGACGGTGACGCCGGCCTGGCGCAGCCGCGCCACATTGGGCACCGGCCGCGACGCGGACCCGGTGGTCATGATGTGAATGCCGGCGGCCAGCAGCCCGTCCGTCAGCGCTTGCACCGCCTGCGTGTCCGGCATGCCCAGGCAGAACGAATGCGACAAGGTCACTTTGCCCTGCATGCCCAGCGCCAACACGCGGTCGATCGTCATCTGCATTGAAAACGCGCCCAGCTCGCCGGCCTCGTGCAGGTGGATATCGATTGGCTTGCCGTGCTTGTCGGCCAGCCCGAAGATGGCATCCAGATGCCCCTTGGGATCGCGGTCCATGCCCGCCGGGTCCAGCCCGCCCACCACCTCCGCGCCCATGCGCAGCGCCTCGTCCATCAGCGCCAGCGTGCCGGGACGGATCAGCAGTCCGCTTTGCGGAAAGGCCACCAGTTCCACGTCGATCTGGTCGCGGTACTCCTCGCGCGCGCGCATCACGCCTTCGATCGCGCCCAGGCCGATGTCGGTGTCCACGTCCACATGGCTGCGGATGTGGCTCGTGCCGTCGGCAATCGACATCACCAGCTGCCGCGCCGATTGCCGATACGGGTCGATGCCCAGGCGCTTCTTTTCAGCGCGCTCGTTCTCGATCTTGTCGATCAGGCGCGGGCCGACCTCGTTGCGATACCAGGGCATGCCGTACATCGTCTTGTCCAGATGCGCGTGGGCGTCGATCAGCCCCGGCAGCATCAGCGCACCGCCCCCGTCCACCACCGGCACGCCTGAGGGCACCTCGGCCCCCAACGCGTGGATGCGGCCGTCCTTGACAAGCACCGTGGTGATCTCGCCACCCGCCGGGCGGACGTGGGTGTACAGCGTTGCGTTTTCCATGCTTGACCTCTATTGAAGATTGCGCCGTCAGCGCAGACGGGGATTGAGCGCGTCGCGCAGCCAATCGCCCAGCAGGTTCACCACCAGCACGATCAGGCTCAGATACAGCGCGGGGAACACCACCACCCACCACTGCCCCGAAAACAGGAACTGGTTGCCCAGCCGGATCAGCGTGCCCAGCGACGGTTCGGTGGGCGGCATGCCCACGCCCAGGAAGCTGAGCGTGGCCTCGATCAGCACGGCCAGCCCCAGGTTCAGCGTGGCCGTCACCATGACGGGGGTCAGCGTGTTGGGCAGGATGTGCGTCAGCATGATGCGCAGCGAACTGACCCGGATCAGCCGCGCCGCCTGCACATATTCCTTGCCACGCTCGACCAGCGCCGACGCCCGCACCGTGCGCGCGTACTGCACCCAGTTGGTCATGGAGATGGCCAGGATGAGGATCACGGCGGACAAGGTTTCGCGCAGGCCCGGCGGCAGCAGTTGGCGGAACACCGCGGTCACCAGAATGGCGACCAGAATGGTGGGGATACTGAGCAGCGTGTCGCCCACGCGCATCAAGGCGTTGTCGACCCAACCGCCGAAATAGCCCGCCGCCAGGCCCACCAGCAAGCCGATGGCCAGCGACAGCACCACCGTGGCCAGCCCGATCGCCAGCGACATGCGCGAGCCATACAGAATGGCCGACCACACATCGCGGCCCTGCGTGTCGGTGCCCAACAGGAACTGCGGGTCGGCGCCTTCCACCCAGAACGGCGGCAGCTCGGCGTTCAACAGATCCAGCTGCGCCAGGTCATAAGGATTTTGCGGCGCGATCCACGGCGCGAACACCGCCAGCAACACCACCACCAACAACACGATGCCCGCGCCCATTGCCACATAATCGTGCCGCAGGCTCCACCACAAATCGCTTTGCAAGAAGCGTGACAGCCGGCTGCGCGCACCGCCCGAATACGGCGTAGAGAAAGGTTTAGTGGCCACTGGCGCCTCCTTTGACGTGCTGGCTGCGCAGGCGCGGATCGACCACGCCGTACATCATGTCCACCAACGTGTTCAGCGCCACGAAGATGAAGGACACGATCACCAGATAGGCGGCCATGACGGGAATGTCCACGAACATGACCGATTGGATGAACAGCAAGCCCATGCCCGGCCACTGGAACACGGTTTCGGTAATCAACGCGAAGGCGATCAGGTTGCCGATCTGCATGCCCGTCACGGTAATGACCGGCATCAGGCAGTTGCGCAGCGCCAGCCGAAAATGCACGATGCGATCCGGCAGCCCGCGAGCGCGCGCGAACTTGATGAATTCCGTGCGCAGCGTCTCCAGCATTTCGGCACGCACCAGCCGCATGATCAATGTGATCTGGAACAGCGCCAGGGTGATCGACGGCAGCACCAGCGCGGCGCGGCCGGATGGCGTCAACAAGCCCGTTGACCACCCGCCGATCTTCACCGTGTCGCCCCGCCCGAAGCCCGGCAGCCAGCCCAGCTGCACCGAAAAAATCAGGATCAGCATGATGCCGACGACGAAGCTGGGCAACGAGATACCCAGGATGGACACGAACTGCAAGGCCTGCGCCATGCGTGACTTGCGATAGATGGCCGTCAGCACGCCCAGCGGCACGCCGATCGCAAGCGACAGCAGCGTGGCCATCATCACCAGTTCGAACGTGGCCGGGAAACGTTCGGCCACCAGCGCGAACACGTCTTGCTGGTTGCGGTAAGAAATGCCGAATTCGCCCTGCGCGGCGTTAGTGACGAAGTGCACGAACTGCATGCCCACCGACGCGTTCAAGCCCAGGCGTTCGCGCAGCTCGTCGCGCTGGGTTTGCGAAGCCTGCTCGTTAAGCATCATGTCGACGGGATCGCCGACAAAACGAAATATCACGAAGGCCAGCAACGCCACCGCCAGCATCACGCCGACTGCGTTAAAGACCCGTCTAACAATGAATGCCAGCATGTGCGGCCTCCTTCAGACCCGATGTCGGACTGTTGCAACCGCCGCCCTCGACCGGGGCGCGGCGGTCGCATGAACCGCGCGTGCTACTGCATGCGCACCGTCCACAGCCGCGCCTTGTTGTCCGGCATTTGCAGCACGTCGCCCACCTTGTCGCCCACGGTCCAGGCCATGGGCTGCTGGTGCAGCGGCAGGAAGCGCACATCGTCATGCAGCGTCTGCAACACTTCGGCCATCATCTTGATGCGCTTGTCGCGGTCCATCTCGGCGGCGGCCGCGTCGATCTTCGCGTCCAATGCCGGGTCGCCCCACTGCCCCCAGTTGAAGACGCCCGCCGGGCCGGTGCGGCTATGCATCACTTGCAGCAGGATCGACAGCGCATCGATCTGCGGCTCGTTGGCCCAGCCGTGGATGGTGATGTCGAACTCGCCACGCGAGCGCTTGGGGTTCTGCAACGACCGCGGTCCGCTGGCCAGCGACGCCTTGACGCCAATACGCGCCCACATCGACGCGGCGGCCTGACACAGTTCTTCTTCGTTCACGAACATGTCGTTCGAACACAGCAGCGACAAGGTGAAGCCGTCGGGGTAGCCGGCATCGGCCAACAACTTCTTGGCCTTGGCCGCATCGAACGGCAGGCGCTCTTCCTGCTTGATGTCGTAGCCGGGAATGGACGGGGCCACCAGCGCCCCGGTGGTGCGCGACAGGCCGCGCATGACGCGCTTTTGCAGCAGATCGGGCGACAGCGCCATGTACAGCGCCTGGCGCACGCGCAGGTCTTTCAGCGGGTTCTTGTCGGTGATGTTCGAGCCGACCAGCTTGTCGCCCAGGTTCATGCCGAAGTACAGCGTGCGCAATTCCGTCGCCGCCAGCACCTTCACGTTGGACGCGGCGCGCAGGCGGTCCAGGTCTTGCAGCGGCGCGTTTTCGGTGAAGTTGATGTCGCCGGAAAGCAGCGCGGCCACGCGCGTGGGCGCCGACGCGATGGGCGTGAATTCGATGCGGTCCAGATTGTGGCGGGGCTTGTCCCACCAGTCTTTGTTCACGACCAGCACGGTGCGGGTATCGGGCCGGTATGACTCCACCTTGAAGGGGCCGGTGCCGTTGGCGTTGTGCGTGGCATAGCCTTCGATCTTCTTGGCGGCGTCGGTCGGACGCGTGCTGTTGTTATCGACCAGCCATTGGCGGTTGAAGATGAAGATATTGGTCAGGTCGTTGAGCATCAGCGGGTACGGATGCGTCATTTCGATGTCGACGGTCAGGTCGTCTACACGGCGCACGGCCTTGAACGCCGGCAGGTTGCCCTTTAGCGGCGAGGCCTCGTCCGACACGCGCGTCATCGACGCCACGACGTCGTCCGCCGAAAAGGGCGCGCCGTTGTGGAACTTGACCCCCGGGCGCAGCTTGAAGCGCAGCACCGTGGGCGACACGGATTCCCAGGATTCGGCCAGCGCGGGCGTGATGTTGAACTTGTCGTCGTAGCGGATCAACGCTTCGTACACATGGTTCAGGAAAGCCAGGTTGAAGGTGCTGCCGTAGGAATACGGGTCCAGCGAATCCAGGTCGCGCGCGGCGCCCCACTTAAGCGTGTTGGCGGCCGAAGCCCCCGTGATGGCCGACAGCGCGATCACCGCGCCGGCGGTCCATTTAAGCAACGTCTTCATGGCTGCAACTCTCCCTTGTCTATCGGGTTGATACCCGGTTTGATGTCGCCGGGTCGGGCCCGGCGCGGTAGGCATGGCGATCGGACCCGGCGGGGTCAGTTCAATGCGCACAAGCGCTGCGCGCGGTCCAGCGAGGCCAGGGCCAGCATTTGGGCCAGCGCGGCGCGATAGGAATCGATGATCGGAACGAGGGGCCGGCGCGGCAGCACCGGCAGGTAACCGGCCAGGGCGGCCCCAGCCACGATGACCACGTCGGCGCCCTGCGCCACGGCGGCGTCCAGCGCCAGGCTGACTTGCGCGGCTGATTCGGGCGAGCGCGTCACGTAATCCAGCGCGTTGCCGGGCAAGGCGATGATGGCGGCGCAGCGGGCTTCCAGGCCTAGTTGGCGGATCTGTTCGCGCAACATGCCGGGCCAGCGCTGCCCAACGGTGACGATGGCGTAGCGGTCCCCGCGCTGCATGGCGGCCATGATCGACGCTTCGGCCATGCCCACCACGGGCACGTTCAGGCATTCGCGCACGGCGCCGATGCCGGGTTCGCCGAAACAGGCCAACAGGCAGGCATCGAACGGCGCTTCGGCCCGGGCCACTTCCTGCTCCACGGTTTGCAGCACGGCATGCGCGGCCACGGCGGCCTCGACGCGGCTGGCGATATAGGCGGGTCCGAATACGGCGGTGACGGCGTGTATGTGGGCCGCGCCATCGAAAAACGTGCGCGCCTGGGCGGCCAGGCTGCGAGTCAAGTCGGCCGTGGTGTTGCCGTTGACCACCAGCAGGCGGTATGGCGTGAAGGCGGGCCGGTCGACGGTGACGGCGTGGGGCATGGCGGGCATTGCGGGCATTGCTGGCATCAAACAACCTCGGCGGTTTGTATACAAACAGTCCGTACGGATTCGTTCAGCGAATTCCGTTTCGTATAAATGTTTGTATACGATTTATGCCGACAATGTACGCGCTTGAAATCTGGCTTCAAGCTATCGCTAACCCTTAGCGGGCGTTGTAGTATGCTTGCCCACACCCGCAGTGCGCAGCGGCGGCCGGTGCCGCGGCCTATCCCATTACAATGAAAACGCGCACGTCCTGGAGCCAAAGAAGACGATGAAACCTCTCGCGCCGCCGGCCAACGAGCCCGCCAAGAAAGACGCAAACCGCAGCGAAATCGTATACATAAATTTACGCCGCGCCATTATCGAACAGGCCTTGCTGCCGGGCGACAAGCTGCCCGAAGACGTCATTGGCGAGCGTTTCGGGGTTAGCCGCACGATTGTGCGCGGCGTGTTGACGCGGCTGTTCAGCGAAGGGCTGGTGGATTTGCGCCCCAATCGCGGCGCGGCGGTGGCGCGGCCCAGCCTGGAAGAAGCGCACGATATCTTCGAGGCCCGGCGCTGCCTGGAACGCGACGTCGCCCGCCGGCTGCTGCAACACATCACCGAAGCCGGGCTGACGCGCCTGGCGCGTCACGTCGAAGAAGAGGAAGCGGCCCGCAAGCGCAACAGCACGAATGAATCCATCCGGCTGTCGGGCGAATTCCACATCCTGATGGCCGAGCTATCCGGCAACGCGGTCTATGCCCGCTACGTGAACGAAATCGTGTCGCGCTGCTCGCTGATCCTGGCGCTTTACGGACGGCCGCATTCCAGCGAATGCGCGGTCAGCGAACACATGGACATAGTGGAAGGCCTGCGCGCGCGCGACGAAAAGCACGTGCTGCATCTGCTGGAACATCATCTGGAATCCGTGACGGCGCGCGCGCTGCTCAGCACCGACGGGTCGGGCGTGCGCGACATCCGCAAGATTCTTGACCGCTACGGCACCTGAGCCGCGCGGCCGACCTCGCCGCGCGCAGGCGCGGCGTAGGCGCTGGCCCGCCCATTCGGGCGTGCCGGTCCGGCACGAATGAGAAAAGCGCCCGGTCGGGGCGCTTTTTCGTTCGGGCACTTAGATTTCGCGTTCTTCCGTCTTGAGGTTGTTGTCGCGAGCGAAATCCACCACGAACTTGTACGCCAGCGGTTCCAGGTCGCGCAAACGCAGGTCGACCACGATTCCGCGCACGCCGTCGATCACGACAGGCAGCACATAGGGCGAATAAGTGAGGTGGTTACCAGCACAGCCGGCGGGCCGGAACTGTGCCATTACGCCAGCGAGCCGCTCCGCCCAATCGCTGGGGCGGAATCGGCTACCGCTTTCGGTAACGCCATGAATTACGAATTGTCTGACGCGAGTTGCCATGAGTTCTTCACTACAGCGCGCCTTTCACGAAAGCCGGATCTTCGGCGTGATCAAACATGCGCCCTGCGCCGCGAATTGTATATGATTGATCCTTTGCCCTCTTCCAAAAGCCGATTCCGCCCCGCTTTCGCCCGGGGTCCATCGAATTGAAGGCGGCTTTTTGAAGGCGGCTTTTTGGTAATCCCCCAGGAGGATCCGCAATGACCTCGCCTCTGGCCAATATCTATGCCCGCCTGCCGGTTGCGTTCACGCACGGCCACGGCGCATGGTTGTGGGATGCCCAAGGGCGCAAATACCTGGACGCACTGGCCGGCATCGGCGTGTCGTGCCTGGGACACGCCCATCCGAAACTGGTGGCGGCCATCAGCGAACAGGCCGCGCGCGTCATCCACACGTCGAACATCTACGAAATTCCCCAGCAGGCCGCGCTTGCCGCCCGCCTGAGCGCTTTGTCAGGCATGCAGGAAGCGCTGTTTTGCAACAGCGGCTCGGAAGCGAACGAGGCGGCCATCAAGCTGGCTCGCTACTACGCCTACCAGCGCGGCAACAAGCACGCCCACATCATCACCATGGATTCGTCCTGGCATGGCCGCACGCTGGCCACGCTGGCGGCCACGGGCAGCGACAAGGCCCGCAAGGGCTTCGAACCGCTGCCCAGCGGCTTCATCCAGGTGCCCTATAACGACCTGGACGCCGTGCGCGCGGCGGGCGACGCCGAGCCGCGCACCACCGCCGTGTTGCTTGAAGTGCTGCAAGGCGAAGGCGGCATCCGCCCATCCGACATCTCGTACCTGCAAGCGGTGCGCGCGCTGTGCACCGAGCGCGGCTGGCTCCTGATGATCGACGAAGTGCAGTCCGGCATCGGCCGCACCGGCAAGTGGTTCGCGCATCAATGGGCCGACATCAAGCCTGACGTGATGACGCTGGCCAAGGGGCTGGCGGGCGGCGTGCCGATTGGCGCGATGCTGGCCGCAGGGCCTGCCGCCGGGGTGTTCACGCCCGGCAGCCATGGCACCACGTTCGGCGGCGGGCCGCTGGTCTGCGCCGCCGGCCTGGCCGTGCTGGACACGCTGGAAGACGACAAGCTGCTGGACAACGCGCACACGGTGGGCACCTACCTGAAGGACGCCCTGGCGCAAGCCTTGGCAGACACGGCGGGCGTTACCGAGGTGCGCGGGCGGGGCTTGATGCTGGGCATAGAACTGGCGCGCCCCTGCGGCGTGCTGGTGCTGCACGCCCTTGAAGCCGGCCTGCTCATCAACGTCACCCGCGACCGCGTCATCCGCATGCTGCCGCCCCTGATCCTTACCCAACAAGAGGCGGACCAGATCGTCGCCACCCTGGTCCCGCTCATCCAACGCTTCCTGTCCGAAAAACCATAATCAACGTACCGACCGGGCCACCAGCCCGGCCGGGCTCAATGACCTGCGACAACACCATGACTCCTCCCACGACTCAAAACGGCCCGTTGCGGCATTTTCTCCAGTTCAAGGATTTCTCTTCCGCTGAAATCGCCTACGTGCTGGACCGCGCGCGCCTGATCAAGGAAAAGTTCAAGCGCTACGAACCCCATATGCCGCTGCACGACCGCACGCTGGCGATGGTGTTTGAAAAGGCCAGCACCCGCACCCGCGTCTCGTTCGAGGCCGGCATGTACCAGATGGGCGGCTCGGTCATCAACCTGACCTCCAACGATTCGCAGCTGGGCCGCTCCGAGCCCATCGAAGACACGGCGCGCGTCATCTCGCGCATGGTCGACATTGTCATGATCCGTACGTTCGAGCAGACCCGCATCGAGCGCTTTGCGTCGCATTCGCGCGTGCCGGTCATCAACGGCCTGACCAACGAATTCCACCCCTGCCAGATCCTGGCCGATATCTTCACCTACATCGAACATCGCGGCCCCATCGCGGGCAAGACGGTGGCCTGGGTGGGCGATGCCAACAACATGGCATACACCTGGCTGCACGCAGCCGAGATGCTGGGTTTCACGCTGCACGTGTCCACGCCCGCGGGCTACGAACTTGAAGCCTCGCGCATCGGCTCGCCGTCGGACAAGGTGCTGCGCCAGTTCAAGGACCCCATGCAGGCGTGCCAGGGCGCGCACCTGGTCACGACCGACGTGTGGACCAGCATGGGCTACGAAGCCGAAAACGAAGAGCGCCGCGCGGCGTTTGCCGACTGGTGCGTTGACGCCGAAATGATGGCGGCGGCCGACCCCGAAGCCGTGTTCATGCACTGCCTGCCCGCCCACCGTGGCGAGGAAGTTACCGGCGAAGTCATCGACGGGCCGCAAAGCGTGGTCTGGGACGAAGCCGAAAACCGCCTGCACGTGCAAAAGGCATTGATGGAATTCCTGCTGCTGGGCCAGATCAACTAAGCCTGCCGGGAAGCGCAAAGGGCCTGGATATCTTCGGATATCCAGGCCTTTTCATTTGGGCTGCTTTGGCGGCAATGCGACGGCTGGGGTTGCGTGGCCGGCCCGCGCCGCATTCAATACACGGCAATCAACGCAGCGTACGTTCCCACGCTGCGATGGCGTCCACCACCGCCTGGGGCTTTTCGGGCACCAACGCGTGGCCCGCGCCGGGAACCACGACGACGGACACGCGGTCACCGAACTCATCGCGGATTTCGTTGCGCGTAGCCGGCGGCTTGAACAGATCCAGCTCCGCTTGCAGGTCCAGCAAGGGCTTGGCCCCGCCCGACCACCAATCGGACTGGCGCGTGGCCTTGCCGGCCAGGCGCTGGCTCTCGCTGACGTCCGGGTACCAGCCGTTCAACCAGACGCGCGCGTCGTTGCCGGGCGCAAAGAACGCGTACTGGATCGACTTCAGGCGTTCGGCGTCGGGCAACGACAGTTCGGCGCTGCGATCCACGTGTTCGCTCAGACCCTTGGGATATTGCTTGGCCGCCGCCGCCACGATCACCACGCCACGCACCAGCTCGGGGTGGTCGACGCCCGTGGCGCGCGCCACCCAGTTGCCAAAGGCATGGCCCACCATCACCACCGGTTGGCGCGCCACGGTGCGAATCACGGCGGCCTGGTCGTCCGCCAGATCATGCAGGGTGATGCCCGACATCGGCCCGGTACTGCCGCCGATGCCGCGCGGCTGCGGACGCAACACGCGATAGCCGGCTTGCACGAAGCGTTCGGCCAGTTCGTCGAAATCCTGCGCGCCGCGTCCCCGTGACGGCAGCAGCACCAGCGCGGGCCCCTGCCCCTGGTCCAGCACCTCAATCGACGCGCCGTTGCCGACCAGCACATTGACGCGTTTGGGTGCATCCGCCAGCACCGGCGTCGACGCCACGACCGCGCAACTGATCGTCAGCCCCGTCAGCAGCTGTTTCATTTTCATCATGCCTCCTTGCCGGCCCATTGCCGGCCCGCCGTCACAGGATTTTCTTGAACATCGTGCGGCGCGTGTTGCGAAACGAAGGCCGCACGCGGCTGCTCCAGTCGGTGGCGCGCACGGCCAGCCACGGCGGGCTGCCGAAGGTTTCGCGGGTGTGCAGGTCGTAGCACGCCAGGTATCGCGGTGATTCATCGCGACATTCAAAGCGCATCGCGCGCACCGTGCCGGGCACGGACGCCAGCCCCGGCAGATGTTCCTGGTCATACCAGGCGTTCAAGTCCTGCTCGGCCTCGGGCAGCACATCGGTTTCAACGATGTAGTGCCACGGCGCGTCCTGGCCTGCCGACGCCCCCGGCAGGTCCAGCGTTTGATGCAACACGCGGGCGCGAGCGCCAGGGAAGCTCTCGGCCAGACGCGCCTGGATTTCGGCCAGCGCGTGGCTTGCGCCGCGCAGGTACACATACGTGTCCGCCTCTTCAACCGCGGCAAACGCGCTGACCTCAACCTTGTCCAGCCCGGCCGTCAGACGCTCTGCCATGTCGGCCGCGCGGGCCTTGTCAAAGCGTTCGCCCAGCGACACCAGCAATACGGATTCCTGCACTGTCATCTCCTTCAATGTCCGACGCGTAGCGCCACCAGGAAGCGCGACACCATGTTGTACGCGCCCACGGTGGCGGCCAGCTCGACCAGTTGCGCGTCATCGTAGCGTGCTCGCACGGGCGCGAACACCGCGTCGGGTACCTCGATGTCGCGCGTCATGGCGTCGGTCAACGCCAGCACCTCGGCTTCGCCGGGGGCCAGCCCTTGCACATCTTGCGGCGCCGGGTTGGAGCGCAAGGCGTCGATCACTTCCTGCGGCATGCCTCCCGCCAAGGCGTGCGGCACATGCGCGTCAAATTCGTAGGGCGCGTTGTTCAGGGTCGCTACGCGCAAGATGATCAGTTCACGCAGACGCGGCGACAGCGACGTCTTCTGGCGGATGGCGGTCAGCATGGCTTCCCAGCCATCCACGACGGCGGGGCTGTTCAACAGCACCTGGTATAGCGGCGAGATCCGGCCGCGCGCGGCGCTGATACGCGCCTCGATCGCAGCCAGTTCCTGGCGGGTGCCCGGGACAACGGGGGTGACTCGGCTGGCGCTCATGCTTACTCCGGACGGATGTTCTTGCGCTGGATCAGCGCGGTCCACTTGTCGCGGTCGGACGCGATCAGCGCGGCCAGTTCCTGCGGCGAGCTGGGCGCTGCCTGGGCGCCAAACTTTTCCAGCTTGGCGCGTACGGCTTCATTGCCCAAGGCGGCGCGCACCGCCTGATTCAGCTTGTCGATGGTGGCGGCGGGCGTGGAGGCAGGCGCGACGATGCCGTACCAGTTATTCGATTCCACGCCGGCAATGCCTTGTTCGGCCAAGGTCTTCACATCGGGCAGCAGCGGGTGGCGCGTGGGCGCGGCGATACCCAGGGCCTTGAGCTTGCCGCCCTGGATATGGCCGATCAGGCCGGGCACGTCGCCGAAGAAGCCCGACACCTGGTTGCCCATCACATCATTGATGACCGGCGCGGCCCCCTTGTACGGCACATGCAGCACGTTGGCCTTGCTGGCGTCGGCGAACATTTCCATCGTCAGGTGGGGAATGCTGCCAATGCCCGACGAGCCGATCGCCACGGATTGCGACGCCGCCTGCGACTTCTTCACGAAGTCCGCCGCGTCGCTAGCCGGGTTGGACGGGTTCACCACGAACACCGTGGCGTTGTTGACCACCTTGGACACCGGCGCAAAGTCGCGCACGGGGTCGTACGGCAGGTCTTTGTACAGCGCCGGGCTGATCGCCACCGCGCCCACGCTGGTCAGGAACAGCACCGAGCCATCGCCCGGCGCCTTGGCCACATAGGCGGCCGCGATGTTGCCATTGGCGCCCGCCTTGTTTTCGACAATAACGTTTTGCTTGAGCTCTTTGCCCAGCTGTTCGGCCAGCACGCGACCGACCAGGTCCACCGGCCCGCCGGGCGGGAACGCAATGATCAGGCGCACCGGGCCGTCGGCATGGGCCGCGCCGAAAGCGGACAGACTCAGCACGGTGGCCGAAAGCAATTTCTTGAACATGGTGTCTCCTCGTTGAATCGAATTTTTTTAAGCGACGCGCAACGTCGGGGGTCTACGCGAATCCGTACAGCTTTGCGGGGTTGTCCACCAGCACCCGCTGGCGTACGGCGGCATCGGGGCAGGCCTGAAAGAAGGTATCCACCAGCTCGCCGTCATCGGGCATATCGCCCGCCACGTTGGGATGTGGCCAGTCGGTGCCCCACAGGCAACGATCGGGCATGGCCTGCACCAACGCGCTCACAAAGGGTATGCCTTCGGCAAACGGGCGCTTGCCGGACGCGATGCGGTCGATGCCCGACACCTTGACCCAGGCCTGCGGCACATCGGCCAACGACAGCAATGCGCGCATCGCGGGCGAATCCAGGCCGTCGGCCGCCTTCAATCGGCCCATGTGATCCACCACGAAAGGCACGGGCAATGCCAACAGGCGCGGCAGCAGTTCGGGCAGCATCGCGCCGTCCACATGCAGGCACAGATGCCAGCCCAGCGGCGCAATCAGCGCCACCACGTGGTCGAACACGGCCGGGTTCGGCGCGCCGCCCAGGTGCGGCACGAAGTTGAAGCGCGCGGCGCGCACGCCGCCGTCGTGCAGTTGCCGGACACGCGCCGCCGTGGCATCCGCGCCCAGCAACGCCACGCCGCGATAGCGGCCACCGCTTTGCGCCAGCGCATCCAGCAGCGCGCTATGGTCCGAGCCGTGGCAGTTGGCCTGCACCACCACCGCGCGCTCGATGCCCAGGTGCGCATGCAGCGCGGCCATGGCGGCATAGGGCGCATCGGGCGGCGTGTAGGAACGGCCCTCGGCATAGGGAAACACGTTGCCGGGCCCGAAGACATGGCAATGCGCGTCGCAGGCGCCGGGCGGCAAGACGTGGCGCGGACGGGTCGGGGACGCAAGCGGTGGGCGGCAATCAGGCACAGTCGGTTCCTGCTGGGAAAACGACATCCTCGCGGATTGCGAGCCGACTAACAATGCTATATCTTTGATTTCAGATATAGAAAATACACATAACAGCGCGGGCGCATCGTGGATTTAAAGCAGATCGAATATTTCGTCAGCGTCGCCGAGCGGCGCAGCTTTTCGCGCGCGGCCGAGTTGCTGGACGTGGCCCAGCCCACCCTCAGCCGGCAGGTACGGCTGCTGGAACTGGAGCTGGGCCAGCATCTGCTCTATCGCAACGGCCGCGGCGCCGAACCCACCGAGGCCGGGCTGCGCTTTCTGGAACATGCGCGCGCGCTGCTGACGCTGGCCGAACGCGCCAAGGAAGACCTGCAAACGCTGCGCGCCACGCCAACCGGCAAGGTGGTGGTGGGCCTGCCCCCGCGCATTGCGCGCGTGTTGACGCCACCCTTGGTGCAGGCGTTTCGGCGTGGCTTTCCAGAGGCGTCCATCGCAGTGGCCGAAGGCCTTAGCGCCCAGGTGCGGGAATGGCTCTTGGCCGGCCGGGTCGATCTGGCCCTGCTTTACGATCCCGCGCCCTCGCCCCAGCTTGCGCATGAATCGCTGTTCCGTGAAGACCTGGTGCTGGCCGCTGCCGCCGGCCATCAACCGCCCCTGCCCGCCCGCATTGCCGTGGCGCAGCTGGGCGACTACCCGCTGGTGCTGCCCAGCCTGCCCAACGCGATCCGGACCCTGGTGGAAAGCGTGTGCCGCGCGCAAGGCGTGCGCCTGAAGGTGGCGGCCGAGGTCGACGCCGTGCAGACCATCGTGGAACTGGCGGCGCAAGGCGACGCGTACGCCATCCTGCCGCGCTCGGCCGCGCGCGGACCTGCCGCCGAGCACGCACTGTCCCTATCGGATATCGGCTCGCCCCGCATCACCAACAACCTGGTGCTGGCCAGCGCCCGCCACCGCCCCGCCACGCGCTTGGCCACCGCCACCGCGCAACTGATCCGGCAACTGAAGCTTTCCGAACTGTTTGCCCCGGCCACGTGATGCGCCCGGCGGCCAAAAAGGCGCCGCGTCTGGCCGCACAAGGCAAAAGAGTTAAAATGCCGGCTACCTTTCTTGTTTGGCGGCTCGTTGCTGTCAAAGTCCTGTTGGCGTCTCACCTCAAACAATGACCACTATCCTCCCGAACCTTCCTACCGGCCAGAAGGTCGGCATCGCCTTTTCCGGCGGTCTCGACACCAGCGCAGCCCTGCTGTGGATGCGCAATAACGGCGCCATCCCCTACGCCTACACGGCAAACCTGGGCCAGCCGGACGAGTCCGACTACGATGAGATCCCGCGCAAGGCCTTGGCCTACGGCGCCGAAAATGCCCGCCTGATCGACTGCCGCGCGCAGTTGGTGGCTGAAGGCATCGCGGCCCTGCAATCGGGCGCGTTCCATATTTCGACCGCCGGCATCACGTACTTCAACACGACGCCCATCGGCCGCGCCGTCACCGGCACCATGCTGGTGGCCGCCATGAAGGAAGACGACGTCAACATCTGGGGCGACGGCAGCACGTTCAAGGGCAACGACATCGAGCGTTTCTACCGCTACGGCCTGTTGACCAACCCCGACCTGAAGATCTACAAGCCCTGGCTGGACCAGCGCTTCATCGACGAGCTGGGCGGCCGTTCGGAAATGTCCGAATACATGCGCCAAGCCGGCTTCGACTACAAGATGTCGGCCGAAAAAGCCTACTCGACGGACTCCAACCTGCTGGGCGCCACTCACGAAGCCAAGGACCTGGAACAGCTGAACTCCGGCATCCGCATCGTCAAGCCGATCATGGGCGTGGCGTTCTGGCGCGACGACGTGGCCGTCAAGGCCGAAGAAGTCACCGTGCGCTTCGAGGAAGGCCAGCCGGTCGCCCTGAACGGTGTGGAATACAGCGACCCGGTTGAACTGCTGCTGGAAGCGAACCGCATCGGCGGCCGCCACGGCCTGGGCATGAGCGACCAGATCGAAAACCGCATCATCGAAGCCAAGAGCCGCGGCATCTACGAAGCCCCGGGTCTGGCGCTGCTGTTCATCGCCTACGAACGCCTGGTCACCGGCATTCACAACGAAGACACCATCGAGCAGTACCGCGAAAACGGCCGCAAGCTGGGCCGCCTGCTGTATCAGGGCCGCTGGTTCGACCCGCAAGCCATCATGCTGCGCGAAACCGCCCAGCGCTGGGTGGCCCGCGCCATCACCGGCGAAGTCACCATCGAACTGCGTCGCGGCAATGACTATTCGCTGCTGAACACGGAATCGGCCAACCTGACGTACGCGCCCGAGCGCCTGTCGATGGAAAAGGTCGAAAACGCGCCGTTCACCCCGGCGGACCGTATCGGCCAGCTGACCATGCGCAACCTGGACATCGTCGACACGCGCGAAAAGCTGTTCACCTACGTGAAGACGGGCCTGTTGGCTTCCAGCGGCACGTCGCTGCCGCAGCTGAAAGACGCCGCGAAGAAGAAGTAAGCATTCTTGCAGGCAAGGCAACAAAAAACCCCTCGGTCATCACACCGAGGGGTTTTTTTTATGGCGCCGCGCCGGGGCCTAGAGCTCGACCTGCATCCCCATTTCCACCACGCGGTTGGCCGGGATCTTGAAGAACTTGGTGCTGCGCGTGGAGTTCCGGGCCATGAACGAAAACACCGCTCGGCGCCAACGCCATAGTGCCGGCTTGCGCGCCGCCACCACGGTCTGGCGCGACAGGAAGTACGACGTGCGCATCGGCTCCAGGTCCAGCTCCGGATACGCTTCGGCCACCAGGCGCAAGGCCTCGGGCACGTCCGGATCTTCCTTGAAGCCGTAGTTCACGGTGGCGGTCCAGCTGGAGGCCGACAGCTTCTTCACCACGAAGCGTTCTTCAGGTGAAATGTAGGGCACGTCCGCCACCAGGATGGTCAGGAACAGCACGTGGTCGTGCAGCACCTTGTTGTGCTTCAGGTTATGCAGCAACGCGGGGGGCACGTTGCCGGAATTCATCGTCATGAAGATGGCGGTGCCCGGCACGCGCGACGGCGGATATTGTTCCAGCTGCTCCATGAATTCCTTGAGCGGCTGGCGGTCGCGCTGCTGCATGTCGGACAACAGGCGACGGCCACGGCGCCACGTCATCATCAGCGTGAACACAACGATGGCGACCAGCAGCGGCAGCCAGCCACCCTCGTGGATCTTGAACACGTTGGCCGAAAACAGCAGCACGTCGAACAGCAGCAGAAAGCCCAGCACACCGAACCACAGCATGCGCTTCAGGCCCGTGGACCCGCGCGGCAAGACGGCAAACGCCAGCACCGAGGTGGTCAACATCGTGCCCGTCACCGCGAACCCATAGGCGGCGGCCAGGTTGTCGGAATTGCGGAACAGCAGCACCAGCACCAGCACGGCGCACAGCAGCAGCGCGTTGACCTGCGGCAGATAGATCTGGCCCTTTTCCACCGCCGAGGTATGCAGGATCTGCATGCGCGGCCAGAAGCCCAGCTGCACCGCCTGGCGCGTGACCGAGTACGCGCCCGAGATCACGGCTTGCGATGCGACGATGGTGGCAATGGTGGCCAACGCCACCAGCGGCACCAGGCCCCAGTCGGGTGCCATCAGGAAGAACGGATTGCGGATGGCCTCGGGGTCGCGCAGCAGCAGCGCGCCCTGGCCGAAGTAGCACAGCGTCAACGCCGGCAGCACCATGCTGAACCACGCGCTGCGAATCGCGGGGCGGCCAAAGTGGCCCATGTCGGCGTACAGCGCCTCGGCGCCCGTCAATGCCAACACCACGGCGCCCAGCAGCACGAAACTGATCAAGGGAAATTCAACGACGAACCGCAGGCCCCACATCGGGTTCAACGCCGCCAGGACTTCGGGCGTCTGCCAGATCTGCCAGCCGCCCAGCGCCGCCAGCGTGCCGAACCACATCAGCATCACGGGGCCAAAGAGCTTGCCCATCAGGCCGGTGCCATGCGACTGGATGGCGAACAGCCCCACCAGCACGACCAGCGCAATGGGCACGACCCACGCGTCCAGGGTGTGGGACACGATGCCGATGCCTTCCAGCGCGGACAGCACCGAGATGGCGGGCGTAATCATGCTGTCGCCGTAGAACAGCGCCGCCCCGAAGATGCCCAGCACGATCAGCACCCACCGCATCTTGCCGTCGCGGTTGCGCACCGCCAGTTCCAACAGCGCCAGCGTGCCGCCTTCGCCCCGGTTATCGGCGCGCAGGACCAGCGTGACGTATTTCAAAGACACCACCACCATCAGCATCCAGAAAAGGATGGACAGCACGCCCAGCAAGTGCGCGGGCTCCAGGTCGGTGTGCACGCTAAGGCCCGTGAGGCAGGCGCGCAGCGTATACAGCGGGCTGGTGCCGATGTCGCCGTACACCACGCCCAACGCGCCCAGGATCAACGCGGCGCGCGACGACGGCGCATGCACGCCCCCCGCGTGGGGGCCGGTGGGAAGGGGGGCACCCGCCGTGGCTTGGCTCATGATGTGGGTTCTTGACGAGTTAGTTGCGCCCCTTTGCGGGGGCCGGGGAACACGACGGAAAGCCGGGTTCCGGAGAAGTCGGGGCGACTGGTCAGCTTCCACCAGGCGCCATGCGCGTGCGCGATCTCGCGCACGATGGCCAGGCCCAATCCCGAGCCGCCCGCCGTGGCGGTGGGCGATCGGTAAAAGGCTTCAAAGACGCGGTCGCGTTCCTCGGAGGGAATGCCGGGCCCGTCGTCCTCGACCGTCAGGGACGGCGGGTTGGCGCCCACAATCAACGTGATGCGGCCGGTCTCGTTGCCGTAGCGCAGCGCGTTGTCGATCAGGTTGCCCAGCAGTTCGGCCAGCAGCAAGGGGTCTGCATCGATCCAGATGGGCGCATCGGGCGCCACCAGGTCCAGCTCGTAGCGCGCCTCGCGCACCCGGGGAAACCATTCGGCGCCGTGCACGCGCACCCATTCACACAGGTCGATGCGCACAAAGCTGTCTTGCGGGCGGGCATTGGGGTCGGCGCGCGCCAGCACCAGCAACTGCTGACCCAGGCGGATCATCCGGTCGCTGACGGCCTTGATGCGTTCGGCCCGCGCCCGCACGTCGTCCGGCAGTGGGCGGGCCAACATCAATTCGGATTCCAGCCGCAGGCCGGACAAGGGGGTGCGCAGCTGGTGCGCCGCGTGGCCGATGAATCGGCGCTGGGCCGCCAGCGAGGCGTCCAGGCGCAGCAGCAGGTCGTTGGTGTGCGTGACCAGCGGTTCGATTTCGACCGGCACGCCCGCCACTTCCAACGGCTGCATGTCGTCGATGGAACGCTGCCGGATTTCTTCGGACAGATGGTTCACGGACCGCAATCCGGATCGCACGCCCTGCACGACCACCCAGGTGAACAGCGCAATCAGCGCCACCTGCCCCACCACCATCAGCCAGAAGAAGTCTTCCAGCATCCACAGCGACATATCGATCTTGTGCGTGATCACCCAGGTTGCCGCCAGGTCCAGCAGGACAAGCAGCAGAATGGGCGGCATCAAGCGGATGACCAGATGCCGGGCAAGCGAGCGGGAGGGGAGCAAGGGGCGGGACGCCGTAGGAGCGGAAGGAGTGCGATCGTGCATCATGACGCGATACCCTCGCTTGGGTGCATGCAGAAGCGCAGCCGGCGCATACCGGCGGCGCCCGGGCCGTCAGGCCGTTTCCACATCCAGCATGTAGCCGAAGCCGCGCACCGTCTGGATGCTGGCGCCCGTACCTTCCAGGCGCTTGCGCAGGCGGTACACATAGACTTCGACGGCGTTTTCGCTGAAATCGGCATCCCAGGCGGACAGCGAATTCACGATTTGCCGCTTGGTGACGACGCGGCCCACGCGGGCCATCAACATTTCCAGCACGGAAAGTTCGCGCACCGACAGCGACAGGCGCTGGCCATTGGCGCGGACTTCGCGGCCGACCGTGTCGAACACCAGGGGGCCGACTTCGATCAACGGCTGTGCCTGCCCCGCGCGCCGCCGGCCGAAGGCACGCACGCGCGCCGCCAGCTCGGGCAGTTCAAAGGGTTTGGTGACGTAATCGTCGGCGCCGGCATCCAGGCCCGCAACGCGGTCTTCGATGCCGTCGCGCGCGGTAAGGATCAGGACCGGAACCTGATTGCCGTCTTGGCGCAATTGCCGCAGCACATCAAGCCCGCTCATGCCGGGAAGGTTCAGGTCGAGCAGCATCAGGTCATACGGCTGGCCAGCCAGGGCGCCCAGGACTCGGTCGCCTTCCGTCAGCCAGTCGACCGCATAACCCTGGTCGGCCAGGAATTCCTGGAGCGCATGGCCCAGGGTGGTGTCGTCTTCGATTACCAGAACTCGCATGCCGCGATTCTAGCGCGATCCGAAAAAAAAGGGGCGCGAAATGCGCCCCCTTCCGTGGGATTCGTTCACCGGCCGGACGGCGCCCCGGCGGGAGCCGGGGTTGCGGGGCCCGCGGCAGGTGCCTGGCCGCCCGCTGCGGCACCCCCCGAAGGCGGCGTCGTGACAAAGCCGATGCGCGACATGCCCGAACGGCGCGCCGAGGCCATGACCTTGGCCAGGGTTTCGTAGCGCGTGTTCTGATCGGCGCGAATGCGGATTTCGGGTTGCGGCTTGGTGCCGGCGATCGACTTGAAGCGGTTGGGCAGGTCATCGATATTGACCGGCTTTTCGTCCCAGAACAATGCGCCGCTGGCGTCAATCGCCAGGTCGACCGTCTTGGGTTCTTCTTCGATCTGCTCGGCTGCCACCTGGGGCATGTTGATCTTGATCGAGTGCGCCAGCAGCGGCGCCGTGATGATGAAGATCACCAACAGCACCAGCATGACGTCGATCAGGGGCACCATGTTGATCTCGGAAACCGTATGGCTGCCGGATCCTTTTCCCTCGAAGCTGCCAAAAGCCATTATTCGCTCCCGCGTTGAACCGCGGCGCCGTTACCGTTCTGGCGGCGCAAGGCGCGGACCTTGCCGTCGGACAGCGCAACCTGCTGGCCGGTGGTCAGGAACGCGAACAGGTCGTGCGCAAAGGCGTCCAGGCGCGACAGGAACACGCGGTTGTTGCGCACAAACGTGTTGTACGCCAGCACGGCGGGAATGGCCACGGCCAGACCCAGGCCCGTCATGATCAGCGCTTCGCCCACGGGGCCGGCGATGCGGTTGATGGTCACGCCGTCGGACAAGCCGATGCCGACCAGCGCGTGGTACACGCCCCACACCGTACCGAACAGGCCGACGAACGGCGCCGTGGAACCCACCGAGGCCAACACCGTCAGGCCGTTTTCCAGCTTGGCGGTTTCTTCGTCGATCACCTTGCGCATCGTGCGCGTGACGAAGTCGGAATTGCTGCCGGACTCTTCCAGCTTGGTCGCGCCGAACTTGTTGTGGTGCGCCTGCGCGTGCATCGCGTGGCTGGCCAGGTGCGAGAACGGATCGCGCGCGCCGTGCGTGCTGATCTCGTGCTCGACCTGCTCCAGCGAGCTGGCGTTCCAGAACTTGTTCAGGAAATCGGCCGAACGCCTGCGCATGCTGACGTTGCTGGCGGCCTTGACCAGGATCAGGTACCAGGTCACCAGCGACATCAGGATCAGGATGATGAACAGGCTCTTGCCCACGAAGTCGCTCTGCGCGACAAAGTGCAGAAAGCCCATGTCGGGGGTCGCGATGGGCGCGGTCGGCGGCAACGCGGCGGCGGCGTTTTGCAGCGCGTCAGCCGATTGCTGGACGACACCGGCACCGGTCGTGGCGGCTTGTTGGGCTGCGGGCGCAGCGGCGGCGGCAGCCGGAGCAGCCGGGCTGGTAGTCGCCTGCGCCACCAGGGTGGCGCCATGCAGTGCGTTGGACATCTCAGTTCCTCATTACGAAATCGAACGGAATTTTGGCTTTGGCGGGATAGGCCACGCCGTTACGGGTATAGGGCTTGAACTTGGCCTTGCGAGCCGCGGTCAACGCGGATTCGTCCAGCCTCGGAAAGCCCGAGGACGTGTCGATCGTTGCGCGGTCCACCAGACCCTGCGTGTTGATCTCCACCAGCACCAGCACCCGCCCTTCTTCCCGCATGCGGCGCGAGGCCATCGGGTAGCTGGGCATGGGGCGCGCGCCCTGGAATTCAATGCTGGACACCAAAACGGGCTGATCGGGCGGCGGGCCTTGTTGCGGGCTTTGCGTCGCCTGCGCGCCATCCACGGCGCCGGCGGGCGGCGTCTGCACGGGCGGCGTCTCGGGTTTGACTTCCTGCTTGGGCTGCGGTTTGGGTTGGGGCTTGGGTTTGGGCTTCGGCTTGGGCTTGGGGGCCGGCATCGGCGGCTTTTCAACCACGGGTTCCGGTTCCGGTTCAGGCTCGGGCTTCATTTCCGGTTCGGGCTCAGGGTCGGGCTCGACCACGGGTTCGGGCTCGGGCGGCGGCGGTTCCACGACGGGTTGCGGCGGCTCGGGCGTGGGCTCGGCCTTGGCCACCTGGGGAACGGGCGCGTCGATGAGGCTGACCATGACAGCCTCGGGCTCCTCAAGCTCAGGACGATTCGCGGGTGCCATGAAAATGGCCCCGATTACCGCCGCGTGTAGGGCGACAACCGCCAGACCGGCGCCAGCGCGTATACCAAATGAAGACGGCGAAGAAGAAGTCCAACCGCGTTGAAAACTAGGCATGAATCAGCCAGGGTGCATTGACTTATCCGGCCAGCTTGACGAAAACGCGCGCCAAAAAAAAGCGGCGTGAGCCAGCCGGTACAAGCCGATCATAATATCTTAAATGCGAATGATTCGCACGTCCTATTTCGTCTGGAATAGCGTAACACTGCCCTACCGGGCTCAACCAGAAAGCACAAGACGGCATCAAGAAAGCTTGCGCCAGCGCAAGGGCGCAGCCCGTGGAGCAGGCGCAGGAACACGCCCAGGCATCACGCCCATGCGCCACACACAGAGAACGCCAAAACAAAAAACCCGCCACGGTAAGGTGTGCGGGTTTTGCGGGTGATCTGCAAGAAGTACGTTCAAATTCGCGAACGCAACGCATGGGCTTTTGGTGGGTGCTACAGGGGTCGAACCTGTGACCTACGCCTTGTAAGGGCGCCGCTCTACCAACTGAGCTAAGCACCCGATCCTGACACTTTCAGCGCCGCCTCAATGCGATGATTCGCTTGAAGCAGTGACTAACTCGCAGCCAACTCGGGGTACTCAAAAGCAATACGCGGGCCGGAGTATACCGGACCGCGTCATTGTCGGCAAATCGCTTCGGGCCGATGCCCCGCGATCGCCGTGCCGTCCATTAGTTGACGGCGTCCTTCAGGGCCTTGCCCGGACGGAACTTCGGCACCTTGGCCTTCTTGATCTTGATCGTTTCGCCCGTACGCGGGTTGCGGCCAGTGCGAGCTGCGCGAGCCGACACGGCAAACGTGCCAAAGCCAACCAGCGTTACCGTACCGCCCTTCTTCAGCGTGGTCTTGACGGCACCGATCAGGGCGTCGAGCGAACGGCCGGCGGCAGCCTTGGAGATATCGGCCTTGCTGGCGATGTGATCGATGAGTTCGGTTTTGTTCATTCAGGAGTACCCCTCACAAGGTATTGAGTCTGGCGAGGCCGTGCGGTTCATGGCTGTCATGCAGGGACGCCACCAACAAAACGCAAGGCCCGGCAAACGACGAACAGACAGTGGATGGACTTTTTTCTTGCGCTGCAAAGCACAACTTTTAAACTGCTGCGCCGCTTAGGATTCGATGGCATAAATGCCTTCAAACCGTCAGCGACGCAGACGTGTATTAGGCCTTGGCGTAGAGCGGCTGTCAAGCAAAAACCTCACCACAACCCGCGCCAATACTAGCTTTTAGCCATTTTCGCAATAAACAAAAACGCGCATTTCGGGGTTTGCGCGACACCGAAAAAAATCACTTCAAGCCTGAATCAAACATCGGCCCAGCGGCGCAGCAAATTGTGATAAATGCCGGTCAGTTGCACGATCGACGCATGTCCCGCCACGTCCTGATTCAAACGCTGGATGGCCACGTCCATGTCAAGCAACAATGCGCGCTGGCTGTCTTCGCGCACCAGGCTCTGCATCCAGAAAAACGAACTGACCCGCGCGCCACGTGTCACCGGATTCACCTTGTGCAGGCTGGTGCCGGGATACAGCACCATGTGCCCCGCGGGCAGCTTCACGGCGCGTGGCCCGTAGGTGTCATCGATGACAAGCTCGCCGCCATCGTAGGAATCAGGGTCCGAGAAGAACAGCGTGGCCGACAAGTCAGTGCGCACGCGCTCGGCCGTGCCGGTGATGCCGCGCACCGCGTTGTCGACGTGATAGCCAAAGGCTTCGCCGCCTTCATAGCGATTGAACAGCGGCGGGAATATCTTGCGCGGCAAGGCGGCCGACATGAACAGGTTGTTGGCGGCCAGCCGTTGCAGGATCAGGTTGCCCAGCTCTTGCGCCAACGGATGCTGCTCGGGCAACTGGCGGTTGCGCTTGACCTCGGCGGACTGGTAGCCCGCCGTGATCTTGCCATCCACCCAATCCGAGGCGTCCAGCCGCTGGCGGATATCCGCCGCCTCTTGCGGCGTGAATACATCTGCGATCTGTATAAGCATGTGCCTGATCCTTTGCCGGATTATCCCTTCAGGCAACCATTAAGCGCCTGATCGAAATCAAACAGCAGGTCGGCTTCGTCTTCGATGCCGACGGACACGCGGATCAGGCTGTCCGCGATGCCCATTTGTTTGCGGCGCTCGGCGCCCATCTCGTAATAGATGGTGTGCGCGGCGGGCAATGCCAGGCTGCGCGTGTCACCCAGGTGCGTAGCCATCAGCACGATGCGCAGGCGGTTCAGGAAATCGAAGCAGTCCACGCCTTCGGCAAGCTCCACACCCAACAGGCCGCCGAAGCGCGAACCAAAAAGCGCCGCGGCGCGTGCATGCTGCGCGTGACCGGCCAGGCCGGGGTAATGAACCTTGGCCACACCAGGATGCTCATCCAGAAAGCGCGCCAGCGCCAGCGCGTTGGCGCAGTGCTTGGCCATGCGCAGCGCCAGCGTTTCAGCGCCCACGGCGATGCGGTGCGCGGGCTCGGCGGCCAACGTGCCGCCCATGTCGCGCAAGCCCTTCTTCTTGATCTGGGTCAGACCCCAACTGGTGGACGCCCCCTTGCGGTAAGCGTCGTAGATGTTGGAATAGTTGGCCCAGTCGTACAGGCCCGTATCCGTGACGGCGCCGCCCAGCGCGTTGCCGTGGCCGCCGATGTACTTCGACAGCGAATTCATCACCAGCGATGCATGCACGGTGGACGGGCGGAACATCCACGGCGACGTCAACGTGTTGTCGACGACGTAGACCAGGTTTTTCTCGCGGCAGATTTCACCGATGACCGCCAGGTCGGCCACTTGCGTGCCCGGGTTGGCGATCGTTTCAGTGAAGACCATGCGCGTGTTGGGCTGGATCGCGGCGCGCACTTGCTCGGCGTCTGTTGCATCGACGAAGGTGATTTCGACGCCCAACTCCAGCAGCGTGCCAAGCAGGCTGTTGGTGTTGCCGAACACAAACTGGCTGGACACCAGATGATCGCCGCGACGCAGCAAGGTCGTGAAAATGGCCGACAACGCCGCCATGCCGGTGGCAAAGCTGACGGTGCCCTTGCCGCCTTCCATGTGGTTGATCTTGGCTTCCAGCGCCGTGGTCGTGGGCGTGCCCTGGCGCGCATAGGTAAAGCCCGCCTTGCCCTGGAATACCGCCGCCAGCTCGCGCGCGTCGTCGTAGGCGAATTCCGACGAGGGATGCATCGGCTTGTGCACCGCTCCGTGCTCGACGGATTGTTGGCGGTCGGAATGGAGGATCGTGGTGGTAAAGCCGTTCTGGTGCATGATGGGCAGACGCGTAAAAGGAAGAGCTACAAGGTAGTCGGGTCGGACAAGGTCAGGCTTGACGCTGGCGCACGGTTTCGTACAGGCACACGGCGCTGGCCACGCTGACGTTCAGGCTTTCAACCGAACCCAACATGGGGATGTTGACGAGCTGGTCGCAGGTTTCGCGGGTCAGGCGTCGCATGCCCTCGCCTTCGGCGCCCATGACCCACGCCATCGGCTGGCGGGCGTCAATCTTGTGCATGCTGTCGGTGGCCTGGTCGTCGGTACCCACCAGCCACACGCCACGATCTTTCAGGCTGCGCATGGTGCGGGCCAGGTTCGTGACCATCAGATAAGGCACGGTATCGGCCGCGCCGCACGCCACGCGCTGCACGGTGGCGTTCAAGCCGACGGCGCGGTCGCGCGGGGCAATCACGGCATGCACGCCCGCCGCATCGGCGGTGCGCAGGCAGGCGCCCAGATTGTGGGGGTCGGTCACGCCGTCCAGGATCAGCAGCAGCGGCGGGCCCTCGATAACGTCGAGCACTTCGTCCACATCCACCGCCAGTTGGCGCTCGTCGGCCAAGGCGACCACGCCCTGGTGCCGCGTTCCGCGCGACAGACCATCCAGGCGTTCCATCGGCACGGGGTGCACGCGGCGGCCCGCCTTTTCGGCCTGCTCGATGAACGTCTGCATGCGCTTGTCGCGGCGCGAGGCCTCGACATAGATTTCCTTGATTGAGTCGGGCGCGTGGCGCAGCCGCGCGACAACCGCGTGAAACCCGGCTAGAACTTGGGTCGACGCCATAGATGCAATACCTTTAGATAAACGAATACCCGCCCCAGAGGGGGCGGGCCACCGGACCAAGCCGGCCATCTGCGCAATGTTACCCCTTATGGCCGCGCCGCCCTACAGCGGGCGGGCCATAAAGGCGTCACAAAGCGCGTGTCAATGACGCTTGTGCGTCGCCTTTTTGGCGGGCGATGCGCGCTTGGACGCACGGGGCGGCTTGCCGGCCTTCTTGGCGTCGGCGCGGCGTTCCTTGGCGGTCTGGCCCTTCAGCGCGGCCGGCTTCGGGGCTGCCGCCTTCTTCACGCGGCGCACGGGCTCGTCGGGCCCACGGGCCGCCGCCTTGCGCAAGGCGTCGAAGCTGGTGCCCTGCACCAGGCGGAATTCAATGCGGCGCGCTTCGAGGTCGACGCGCGCCACCTGCACCTGGACCTTGTCGGTCAGGCGGTAGCGCATGCCGGTGCGCTCACCGCGCAACTCATGCAACCCATCATTGAACTGGAAGTATTCGCCGCCCAGTTCAGACACGTGCACCAGCCCTTCGACGTGCAAGGTATCCAGCGTGACGAAGATACCGAAGCTGGCCACGCCGGTGACGGTGCCGCTGAAGTCTTCGCCCACGCGTTCCTTGACGAACCAGCACTTGAGCCAGGCCTCGACGTCGCGCGATGCTTCGTCGGCGCGGCGCTCGGTGGCCGACAACACCAGACCCATCTTTTCCCAGATGGCGTGCTCGTGTTCTTTCTGCGTGCGCCCGATGACGACCGCGTGGTCATCCAGGCTGGGCACATAGCGCTGGCCGGCCAGCAAGGCCTTGATGACGCGATGGGTCAACAGATCGGGGTAGCGGCGAATGGGCGACGTGAAGTGGCTGTAGCCGGGGTAGGCCAAACCGAAGTGGCCCATGTTGTCAGGGCTGTAGACGGCCTGCTGCATGGAGCGCAGGCACATCGACTGCAACAGCTGGTAGTCGGGACGGCCGCGCACGGTGTCAAGGAAGTCACCGTAGTCCTTGGCCGTGGGCGTGTCGCCCCCGCCCAGCGACAAGCCCATCGTGCGCAGGAATTCACGCAGCGATTGCAGGCGTTCCGGCGTGGGCCCTTCGTGGATGCGGTACAGGCCGGGATGCTTGCTGCGCGTCATGAAGTCGGCCGCGCAAGTGTTGGCGGCCAGCATGCACTCTTCGATGAGCTTGTGGGCGTCGTTGCGCACGGACGGCACGATCTGTTCGATACGACCCAGTTCGTTGCAGACGATCTTGGTTTCGACGGTGTCGAAATCAATGGCGCCGCGCTTCTTGCGGCCTTGCACCAGCAGCTGGAACAGTTCGTACAAATGCTGCACATGCGGCATCACGTTGCGCATGGCCGCGGCGGCGGGGCCGCCCGGCTGCTGCAAGGCGGCCCAGATATTCGTGTACGTGGTGCGGGCATGCGAATGCATCACCGCGTTATAGAACTGGTAGGCGGTGACCGTGCCGGCCTTGGCGCCCGTGGCCGGAATGACCATGTCGCAGACCAGCACCAGGCGGTCGACGTCGGGGTTCAGCGAGCACAGGCCGTTGGACAGCGATTCGGGCAGCATCGGGATGACGCGGCGCGGGAAGTACACGCTGGTGCCGCGCTCGATGGCGTCGTCGTCCAGGGCATCGCCGGGACGCACGTAATGGCTGACGTCGGCAATGGCGACCAACAGGCGCCAGCCTGGACGCTTGCGCTGGCCGGTGCCCAGTTCGACGGGCTCGCAATACACCGCATCGTCGAAGTCGCGCGCGTCTTCGCCGTCGATGGTGATCAGCGGCACGTCGCGCAGGTCGACGCGGTCTTTCAAGTCGGTTTTGCGGACAGTATCGGGGATGCGCGCGGCTTGCTTGCGAGCGGCTTCCGAGAATTCGACGGGCACGTCGAACTTGCGCACGGCGATCTCGATTTCCATGCCGGGGTCGTCGATTTCGCCCAGCACCTCGGCCACGCGGCCCAAGGGCTGCGTATGGCGCGTGGGCTGTTCCATGATTTCAACCGCAACCACCTGCCCATGCTGGGCGCCGTTGGTGTCGCTGGGCGGAATCAGGATGTCGTGCTTGATGCGTTGATCTTCGGGCACGACGATGGACAGGCCATGCTCGTGCAGAAAACGCCCCACCAGCTTATTGGTGCGGCGTTCAATGACTTCAACGATGGTGCCTTCGGGCTTGCCACGGTATTCGCCCGTGGGCTTGACCAGCACGCGGTCGCCATGCAGGACCTTGAGCATTTCGCGCGGCGACAGGAACAGGTCGGGGCCGCCGTCATCACGCAGCAGGAAACCGAACCCGTCACGGTGACCCAGCACCTTGCCGGCGACAAAATCCAATTTGGTCGCCAGCAACAAAACGCCCTTGCGATTGGGCATCAACTGGCCGTCGCGTTCCATGGCGCCCAGGCGGCGCTCGAAACCCACCATCGTCGCGGCTCGCTCAACGCCCATGCGTTCGGCCAGTTCCACCGGAGACAACGGCGAGCCCGCGGCTCGCAGTGCGGTCAGGATGGCTTCACGGGACGGGACATCGGGATCGAAGTCCGGCGGCGCTTCGGGCAAGGGTGTTGATCTGTTGTTTTTCGATTCGTTATTCGATCGTTTTGCCAAAGCTGAAAGTTCCGTATATAATGCGCAGCTTCTGTGGTTCGCCCAAGGCTGAACACTGAAGCAGAAATGGTCAGAAGGGGTTGAAAACCAAAGCGGTTGCTAACCCCAGGTCGAAAGACCCATTGTAAAACCAAGTGCGCTCAGGACGCATGTTTTAGTTAAGTTTTGGTTAAGTCAGTATGTTGAAAACAACGTACGCGCTTAATAAAGCAGAGCTAAAACAATGCAACTAGAGCGGCAGCGTATCACAGTGTTCTGACAAGCATGTCTCAGTGCCCAGGTGGCGGAATTGGTAGACGCGCACGGTTCAGGTCCGTGTGCCGCAAGGTGTGGAGGTTCGAGTCCTCTCCTGGGCACCACGGAATTTAAATCGGACTTGCTTGCCGACTACGGTCGCGAACAAGTTGGATAGTAAAAATGCAGTAAAGACTGCCAAAGCAGTATCAGCAGTCCTTGCAGTAAACCTGCTAGAGCTCATGGCTCTTACAGTGCCCAGGTGGCGGAATTGGTAGACGCGCACGGTTCAGGTCCGTGTGCCGAAAGGTGTGGAGGTTCGAGTCCTCTCCTGGGCACCACCCGCATAGATGACGAAGCCGCGTTGCGCGGATTCGATAGCAAGACAGAAAGCCCCGAACATCGGAAGATATTCGGGGCTTTTGCTTTGTTGTCGGTGTTTTTACTTGTCGCCGATTTAACTGCACGCCGGGCCATTTCATTTTGGTTCGGCTTTATGTTTCCGGGCGCCGACGTGGCCGGTTTAGCTTGTTAATCGCCACGCCGATATGCCAGCTTCGCGGTATTAATCCCCTACCCTTTTTCATACCGCGCCCGCTTAGCGCCACGGCACCTTGCGCTGCAAATGATGGCGGGCGTACAGATCTTCACCCATGCCCTCGATCTGTCCGTCGATCAGCGCCTCGAAGGGACGCAACAAGGCATCGACGTTCATGGGCGCTTCAATGGCGCTCAAGGCATGCGTGACCGCTTCGATTGTCGACAGCGCACCGGGGATATCGGCATGACGAACGCGATAGCGGGTCACCAAGCCGGCTGGCAACATCACTCGCGGCAGCGCAGCCAGTTCGGGGTTGATATGCAACAGCTTGCGCGCGTGGCCCCACGTGCCGTCCGGCACGATCAGTTGAATCGGCAGGTCCAGGTCACGCCCATAACCGGGAGTCAGGACGTCGGCGGCCGGCCCCGGAAACAATAGACGCGGCGTGTAGCCGGGCTCAGCCCAATCGCTGGTCGTAAAACGTTCGCCCACCACGCGGCGCGCGCCGACCAAGCCCAGCACGGCCAGCCGGGCCGTGTTCAAGGCGTGGCGCGCTTCGCTTGGATGTTGAAGCACCACGACGCGGGTGCGGCATGACAAGGAAGGAATCAGCGCGCACAGGCAATGGGATTCCGGACGCAGGCAGCGCGTGCAAAGGGTACGTGACATGGGGCGACACTATAGCGAAAGCCGCCAAAGCCAGGCGCGCGAAAAAGTGAAAAAAAGGCAGGACACCGGCTTGCACACGCAAAAGAAAGTGTGCATAATCTCGCTTCTCTGCTGCTGAACAAGAAACGACGCGCAAGCGACGCAACACGTGAAGCATCAGCGCCCAGGTGGCGGAATTGGTAGACGCGCACGGTTCAGGTCCGTGTGCCGCAAGGTGTGGAGGTTCGAGTCCTCTCCTGGGCACCAATTATTACATCACGAGGTACCTGTCGTGATGCGCCAAGAAAAACCCCGATCGTGAAAACGACCGGGGTTTTTTCTTTTGCATGCGGCCGGCGTCGAGACAATACGCACGGCAATACTCGCGGCAATACTCCCGGCAATACGCACGGCATTATGCGCCGCACTACTTCAGCTCGCGCGTCATCACGACGTGCGGAATTCCAGCTTCCACGAACTCCTCGCCTTCGACGACAAAGCCGTGCGCCTGATAGAAGCCGGCGGCATGCGTCTGCGCATGCAACACCAGCATGCGGTGGCCATCGCCATGGCCCTGCTCGATCAGGGCATCCAGCAACAGCCCGCCCACGCCCATGCCGCGCGCCCGCTTCTGCACGGCCATGCGGCCGATGTGCCCGTCGGGCAGCAAGCGCCCCGTACCCATTGGCGTGCCGTCCGGCCCGTACGCCACGGCGTGCACCGATAGCGCGTCGTCGTCATCCAGTTCGACCTCGGGCGGCACCTTTTGCTCGACGACGAATACCTCGTAGCGAACCGCACTGGCGTCTTCGCGCAGCCGGTCCCAGGTGCCCAATGCAATACGCACCGCTGATTTTTTTTGGGTCGACATCTTCATTTCCCTCGCGAGCGGCAATCAACAATAAATATCCTACGCCGCATTCTCAAGCGGGAATGATACCGGCACGAAAAGGGGTACGATCGCGGCTTGCCCCCGTTGCCCGCATCCAACATGACACCCGCCGCTCCGCCCTGGTTGAAAGCCGCTCCCGCGCTTTTCCTGTTGCTGTGGTCCAGCGGTTTCGTCGTGTTGAAAATCGGTCTGGCCTATGCCGACCCGCTGACGTTCCTGGCCGTGCGCTACGCCTGCGTGGTGCTGATCCTGGCGCCGTTCATGCTGGTGCTGCGTCCCGCCCTGCCCCGTGGCGCGCGCGCCTGGGGGCATCTGGCGATGGTGGGCCTGCTGCTGCAAGCCGGCTATTTCTGCTGCACCTATCTATCGCTGAAACTGGGCATGTCAGCCGGCGGGCTGGCCCTGATCGCGTCATTGCAACCCATCCTGATCGGCCTGCTGGCCCCATTGATCGCTCACGAGCGCGTCGACGCGCGGCGCTGGGCCGGGCTGGGGCTGGGCGTGGCGGGCGCTGTGCTGGTGATCGTGGCCAAGGCATCCATCGACGTGCTGGCGCCACTGGGGCTGCTGTTCGCCGTTGGCGCGCTGCTTTGCATCACCAGCGGCACGCTTTACGAAAAGCGTTTTGGCGTGGCCACGCATCCGGTCACGTCCAACCTGCTGCAATACGCCGTCGGCCTGGCAGTGACCGCGCCGCTGGCATTCTGGCTGGAACCCATGCGCATCGAATGGACCGGTCCGCTGCTTGCCGCGCTGGTTTATCTCGTAGTGGGCAATTCGCTGGTGGCCATCACCTTGTTGTTGACCATGATCCGCCACGGTGAAGCGTCCCGCGTGTCCGCCCTTTTCTTCATGGTGCCGCCTTGCACCGCCGTGTTTGCGTTGATGGCCCTGGGCGAACCGATACCCATGTTGGCGTGGCCCGGCATGGCGCTGGCCGCCCTTGGCATCCTGCTGGTCACCCGCAACCCGCGCCCGCGCCAAGTAGAATGAGCGCCTTCCCGCGCCCACGCCCCCATCACCACCGATGAACGCCGTCATTACCGCCGCCCTGCCGGTCTTTGCGCTGATCCTGACCGGCTGGCTGGCCGCCCGCGGCAAGGTGCTGGGACCCGGCGCCACCGACGCGCTGAACCGCTATGTCGTCTACCTGTCGCTGCCCGCGCTGCTGTTTCGGGCAATGACGCAGGTAGACCTGACGCACATGGCGCATTGGGGTTTTGTCGCCGCCTTCGCGGGCGGCATCGCCGTGACCTTCCTGGTGTCTTTCCTGCCCGGCCGTGGCGGGCGCCGCGCACTGACCGACCGCAGCATCGAAGGCCTGGCCGCGTCGTATGCCAATGCCGGCTACATGGGCATTCCGCTGTGCGTGGCGCTGTTCGGCGCGGAAAGCCTGGCGCCGGCCGCCTTCACCACCCTGCTGACCGCCAGCGTGCTGTTCGGCTTTGCCATCGCGCTGATCGAATTCGACCGGCAACAAGCCCCGAACCCCGCCGCCACGCTATTGAAGGTAGGCCGCGCCTTGATGCGCAACCCCTTGCTGGCCGCGCCGGTCCTCGGGCTGGCATGGGCCGCCACCGGGCTGACCCTGCCCGAAGGCATGGACCGCTACGTCGCGCTGCTGGGCGCGTCCGCCAGCCCCTGCGCGCTGGTCACCATCGGCCTGTTCCTGGCGCAGACTGAAACCGCCACCGCCGGCCCCGGCGTGCTGCGCCTGGTGACCGGGAAGTTGTTGCTGCAACCGGCCGTCACCGCGGTGCTGGCCTTTTACGTTTTTTCGATGCCACCGCTGTGGGCATGGACGGCCGTGCTGATGAGCGCGCTGCCCATCGGCACCGGCCCCTTCATGCTGGCCAAGATGTACGGGCGCGATGCCCGCCTGACTTCGCGCGCCATCCTGGTTTCCACCGTCGCCTCCGTGTTGACCGTCAGCCTGCTGGTCGCGTGGATCAGTGCCCACCCCATTTCTTGATTGATCGTCATGCTGCTTGCCGCCGCCATCTTCATTCTTACCATCACGCTGGTCATCTGGCAGCCGAGAGGCTTGTCCATAGGCTGGAGCGCCGTCATCGGCGCTGGCCTGGCGCTGGCCACGGGCGTGGTGCACCTGGCCGACATCGCGGACGTCTGGCGCATTGTCTGGAACGCCACCGCCACCTTTATCGCCATCATCGTCACCAGCCTGATCCTGGACGAAGCCGGCTTCTTTGAATGGTCGGCCTTGCACGTCGCGCGTTGGGGCGGCGGGCGCGGACGGCTGCTGTTTGTGTTGATCGTGCTGCTGGGCGCGGCGGTGTCGGCGCTGTTCGCCAATGACGGCGCAGCGCTGATCCTGACGCCTATCGTCATGGAAATGCTGCTTGCGCTGGGCTTCGGGCCGGGCGCGTCACTGGCCTTTGTGATGGCGGCGGGGTTTATTGCCGACACGGGCAGCATCGCGCTCATTGTCTCGAATCTGGTGAACATCGTGTCGGCCGATTTCTTCGGCATCGGCTTTGGCGAATATGCGTCGGTGATGCTGCCCGTCAACCTGATGGCCGTGGGCTCCACGCTGGTCGTGCTGCTGCTGTTTTTCCGCAAGAGCATTCCGCCGCGCTACGACGTCAGCCAATTGCCGAGCCCGGCGTCCGCCATTCGCGACCCCATCACCTTTCGTGCCGGCTGGGTCGTGCTGGCCTTGCTGCTTGCCGGCTTCTTCGTGCTGGAGCCCATGGGCATTCCGGTCAGCGCCATCGCCGCGGCCGGTGCGTTGGGCCTGCTGGTCATCGCCGGCCGCCAGCACATCGTCGGCACGCGCAAGATCATGCGCGAGGCGCCCTGGCACATCGTGATTTTTTCCTTGGGCATGTACCTGGTCGTCTACGGCCTGCGCAACGCCGGCCTGACCGCGCACCTGGCGCAGGTGCTGGACCGCTGCGCCGAATACGGACTGTGGGGCGCGGCGATGGGCACGGGCCTGATCACCGCGTTCCTGTCGTCCGTCATGAACAACCTGCCCACGGTGCTGGTGGGCGCGCTGTCCATTGCGGACACCAGCGCCACCGGGCCGCTCAAAGACGCCATGATCTACGCCAACATCATCGGCAGCGACCTGGGGCCGAAAATCACGCCGATCGGCAGCCTGGCGACGCTGCTCTGGCTTCATGTGCTGGCGCGCAAAGGGCTGCGGATCACGTGGGGCTATTACTTCAAGGTGGGCATTGTGCTGACGTTGCCGGTGCTGCTGCTGACGCTGGCCGCGCTGGTGTGGCGGCTGCAATAGCGCGGCGACTGCCCCCCTGCCTTTAATAACTTTTAGTTATTACGCAAGCACAAATAGATGGTTTGAGCCATTAAACCGCCGCCGTAAACTTCCAAGCATCTCCACGGGCGCCCCTACACGCGCCCGTTTGCTTTGAACCAATTCAATCCCACCGGGATGCCCCATGAGTTCCAACGCCTCGACCTTGCCCCTGCCCTCGGCCCTGCCGCCACTGCACATCAACCGCAAGCCCTTGTGGATTGCGCTGCTGCTGTTGCTGGCCGGCGCGCTCTATCTGCTTCAAACCGTGAGCTGGCGCCAGGGTGCGCTCTGGGTGATTGGCGCTCTGCTGGGCGTCACGCTGTATCACGCATCTTTCGGCTTTACGCAGGCCTGGCGCGTGTTCGTGTCCGACCGCCGCGGCGCGGGCCTGCGCGCGCAGATGCTGATGCTGGGCGTGGGCGTGCTGCTGTTCTTCCCGTTCCTGGCCGCCGGCACGCTGTTCGGCCAACCCGTCACCGGCTTCGTATCGCCCCCGGGCGTGTCCGTGGTGCTGGGCGCGTTCCTGTTCGGCATCGGCATGCAGCTGGGCGGCGGTTGCGCGTCGGGCACGCTGTTCGCCGTGGGCGGCGGCAACACGCGCATGCTGGTCACGCTGCTGTTCTTCATTGTGGGCTCGGTCGTTGCCACGGCCAATTTCAGCTGGTGGTCGACGCTGCCCGCCTTGGCGCCCACATCGTTGATCAAGACCTGGGGCCTGGCGCCCGCGTTGATTGCCAACCTGGTGGTTTTTGCCTTGATCGCCTGGGGTACCACCGCGCTTGAAAAGCGTCGCCACGGCCACGTGATTTCCTTTGCCTCGCGCACCGCGCGCCCCGTTTCCCTGCTGCAAGGCCCGTGGCCGCTGATCTGGGGCGGCGTTGCGCTGGTCGTGTTGAACTTCGCCACGCTGGCGCTGGCAGGCCGCCCCTGGGGCATCACATCCGCCTTTGCCTTGTGGGGCGCCAAAGCCTTGAACGCCGTCAGCGGCGATGTGGCCAGCTGGACGTACTGGAGCAAGCAGCCTTCGCTGGGCGCGCCGTTGCGCCAGGACGTCACCACCGTCATGGACATCGGCCTGATGCTGGGCGCCCTGGCCGCCGCCAGCGCCGCCGGTAAATTCGCCCCCGTCTGGAAGGTGCCCGCACGCTCGCTGGCCGGCGCCGTCATCGGCGGCCTGTTGCTGGGATATGGCGCTCGCTTGGCCTTCGGTTGCAACATCGGCGCGTACTTCAGCGGCATCCTGTCGGGCAGCCTGCATGCCTGGCTGTGGCTGCCGGCCGCCTTCGCGGGCAGCGCGCTGGGCGTGCGCTTGCGCCCCGCCTTCGGCCTGGCCGTCGAGAAAACGCCCCCGGCTTCCAGCTGCTGACGGCCCGCTGCTGAAAAACTGTGTTCCACGCATCGCCCCCTTTTCAGGGGGCTTTTCTTTTTTCGACCGCGCCGGCTGGTGTATGGTGGCGTCACTTGCGCACCCCGGAGAGAACATGAGCTGGATGCTTGGCCGTTACACGGCCTTTTTATTGACCCTTGCCGGCGCTGCCGTCACCGCTTTCCTGGCGGCTACCGATTCACTGTGGTGGCTATGGGCCGCCGTTCCGCTGGCGATGCTGGGCGCGCTTGGCGTCTACGACCTGATCCAGACGCGCCACGCCATCCGGCGCAACTATCCCGTCATCGGCAACCTGCGCTTTCTGTTCGAGTTCATCCGACCCGAGATCCGCCAGTATTTCCTGGAAGACGACACGCAGGCCGCGCCCTTCTCGCGCGCGCAACGTTCCATTGTTTATCAGCGCGCCAAGCGCGAAATCGACAAGCGCCCCTTCGGCACGCAGGAAGACGTGTACGGCGACCGCTACGAATGGATCAACCATTCCATGTCGCCCTCGCACATCAATGACACGGACTTTCGTGTCACGGTGGGCGGCCCGGACTGCACGCAGCCCTATTCGATGTCTGCCTTCAACGTGTCGGCCATGAGCTTTGGCGCGCTGTCGGCCAACGCCGTGCTGGCATTGAACGAAGGCGCGCGCCAAGGGGATTTTGCGCACGACACTGGCGAAGGCGGCATCAGCCGCTACCACCGCCAGCCGGGGGGCAGCCTGGTGTGGAACATCGGGTCGGGTTACTTCGGATGCCGCGACGAACAAGGGGCATTCTCCGAAGAAGCTTTTATCAAGAACGCCTGTACGCCGCAGGTGAAGATGATTGAAATCAAGCTGTCGCAGGGCGCCAAGCCCGGCCATGGCGGTATCTTGCCCGCCGGCAAGGTCACCCCGGAAATCGCCGAAGCGCGCGGCGTGGCCGCGTGGCAGGATTGCAATTCCCCAGCCAGCCATTCGGCTTTCGACACGCCTATCGGCTTGATGAAATTCGTGGCGCGGCTACGAGAACTGTCGGGCGGCAAACCGGTAGGATTCAAGTTCTGCGTGGGCCACCCTTGGGAATGGTTCGCCATCGTCAAGGCCATGCTGGAAACCGGCATCACGCCGGATTTCATCGTGGTGGACGGCGCGGAAGGCGGCACGGGCGCGGCGCCGGTTGAATTCGTGGACCACGTAGGCACGCCGCTGCGCGAAGCGCTGCGCCTGGTGCACAACACCTTGATCGGCGTGAACCTGCGCGACCGCATCAAGATCGGCGCATCCGGAAAAATCATTACGGCCTTCGACATGGCGCGCGTCATGGCGATGGGCGCCGACTGGTGCAATGCGGCGCGCGGTTTCATGTTCGCCATCGGTTGCATCCAGGCTCAGGCCTGCCATACCGGCAAATGCCCCACCGGCGTCACCACACAAGACCCGCTGCGCCAGCGCGCGCTGGTGGTGCCCGACAAGGCCCAGCGCGTGGCCAACTTTCATCGCAATACGCTGCATGCGCTGGCCGAGCTTCTGGCGGCGGCGGGCCTGACGCACCCGGGCCAACTGCGCCCGCATCACATCGCACGCCGCATCTCGTCCAGCGAAATCCGTTTGTTGTCGGCGCTGTTTCCGGAGTTGGCGCCAGGTGAACTGCTGCGAGGCGAATTCCGGCATCAGGTGTTTCGCGTGGGCTGGGCCATGGCCCAGGCGCAATCGTTCCAACCCACGCAAGACATCACCACGGCGCTGGCCGAGCACCGCGCCTAGCCACGCAGCGCTGACCGCTTCAGACAGCTTGGGCGGATGGTCGGACGCGGGCGCTACAGCCAGCGTTCGAACATCCGCGAAAAGAACTCCATGAACCGATCGTCCACCCCCCGCTGCCGCCAGGTTTCCGGGGTGATGGGCACGGAATCGGCAACGTCGCGCTGGAACAGCGCTTCCATTTCGCCGGCGAATTCCGGGCCCAGCACGACCGCGTTGATCTCGTAGTTCAGCGCGAAACTGCGCCAGTCCATATTGCTGGACCCCACCGTGGACCAGACGCCGTCCACCACCGCCGTCTTGGCATGCAACAAGGCATCGCGGCGCTCGTAGAGCTTGACGCCGGCTTCCAGCAGATCGGTGTAATGCGAGCGGCCGGCGTTAAAGACCAGCGACGAATCGCTGAACCCCGGCAACACCAACACCACATCGACACCGCGCCGCGCGGCCGCCGACAGCACGTCGATAAAGGCCGGATCGGGCACGAAGTACGCCATGGTGATGTGGATGGATTTCTGCGCGCTTTCAAATGCCGACATCAGCGTGAGATAGACGGTATAGCCGTCGCTGCGATCGGGTTGATTCGCCAGGATGCGCACGGTGGTCGACCCCGTCGGCGGCGCGACATGCGTGCCGCCGCCCTTGATCGGTTCATCCGATTGCGACGCCCACCCCGCCTGAATCACCTGTTCCAGCTGCGCCACGGCCGGCCCTTCGATGCGCAAGTGCGTATCGCGCCATGGCGCGGCCTTGGCATCGCCCTTGGCCTTCGGGCCGTCTTGTTTTTCATCGTCCGGCTTGGCATCAGCCTCTTTGCCCGCGCCGCTGCCCGAGCCGCCACTGGATTTACCACCCGACCCGGGGGTCGAGCCCGAGGCCGACCCCGGCGACGACTCATAAACGCTGCTGACATTGATGCCGCCCAGGTAGCCGACCTTGCCGTCAACCACCAGCACCTTGCGGTGATTACGCTGGTTCGGTGACCACCCCGCGCGCGCGGCAACCGGGTTGACGGGGTTGAACACCGCCACCTGAACGCCTGCGTCGCGCAAGCGTTGAAACAAGGCGTCGGGCGTCTTGATGGTGCCCACCGCGTCGACCATCAAAGACACTTCGGCGCCGCGATTGCGCGCGGCGATAAGCGCCTCGGCAAAGCGCGCTCCTTCGGCATCGTCTTCAAAAATATAGGTCTCCATGTGCACATAGCGGCGCGCCTGTGCAATGGATTTCAGCATCGCTTGATAGGTCGTGGGCCCGTCGGCCAGCAACTTGACCTGATTGCCGGGCGACAGAGGCGCGCCGCTGACGGCTTGCTCGACCGCCAGGTGACGCGCCAGGAAATCATCCTTCGGCGTGTTGGGGTCGGCAACAATGCCTTGCCCGCGCCGGTAGCTTTCGCGTGCGGCCTCGGCGGACAGCCCCGCCTGTACTTTACGGGCCTGGCGTTCATCGGCGTCCGGCACGCGGGCGCAGGCCGCCAGCAGCGTGGCCGCGCACGCCAGCACCAATGCGTGCGCCCAACGACGCGCGCCGGGCAGCCACGAAGGCGCGCCCGGCGCGCGTACTACCCGGCCCAAGGCCGGTGGTGGTCTCATGGCGACTTCGGCTTAACGCCGGCCGCTGGCCACCAGGCAGCCCAGCAAGGCGCCCACCAATGCCGCCACGCCCACCGACTTCCAGGCATGTTCGTGCACGTATTCATCGGCGTAGGCCTTGGCGCGGTAAGCACGTTCGCGTGCCGCGCCTTCCCAATCACCCGCATGGTGGCGCGCTTCGGCAAGTTGCGACTTCAGCCGAGCACGGGCGGATTCAATCTCGGAGCCCGTATAAGAAGCCGTCGAACGCAAGAGGTCTTCGGTTCCAGAGAGCAGATCGCGGAAGCTGTCGTTGACCCGGTCACGGTGCAGAGCCATCTCGGCGCGTTGGTGCTTTCGATTCATAGTCGCTCCTTTGAAGATTGGGGTCGCAAGGGGGGAGATCCACGCCGCGTTGCCGCAACGTCAACGACGCCACCCCGTTGACCATGTCCCCATTGTGCCGATCATTTGGCGGCGCCGCTCCAGCTTTCGCAACCAGCCGTAATCCGATATTTCAGCGGCCCGAAACTTGCTGTAGGGCTACCGCGAAGCGCCGGGCGGGCGGCATCCCTGGTTCGGCCCGCTGCTTCGATTTCGTAAAAGTCCATTGCATTCAGCGGCTTAGCGCTTGACACCGCAGCCCCCCTGGCCGCCACAATAACCCCCTTGCAATGCGCTTCAACTGCCTCAAAAAAGGAATGAACGCATGGTTTCCCCTTCCGCAATGCTTGCCCCCGCAGCGCCGTCTTTCGTGGCGCACGAGGCCCAGGCCCCCCGTCCCGAACAGGCAGAGCTGCGGGACGGCCTGCTGGATGATCCGGCGCATATCGATCCCAAGTTTCTGTACGACGCGCTGGGTTCGTCGCTGTTCACGGCCATTACCCAATTGCCCGAGTACTACCCCACGCGCTGCGAAGCCGAGATTTTTCAGAATCACGCCCACGACATCGCACGCCACATCGGGCCGGTGCAGTCGATGATCGATCTGGGCGCGGGCGATTGCGTCAAGGCCGAGCGCCTGTTCGCGCGCTTACGCCCCCAGCACTACATCCCCATCGATATCTCGGCCGATTATCTTCAAGCCGCCGTGGAACGCCTGCGCTTGTCGTACCCCGACCTGGAAGTGACTCCGGTGGGCCAGGATTTCTCACAAATTCTTGCGTTGCCGGCGGGCGTTCCGCCAGCGCAGCGCCTGTTCTTCTACCCCGGTTCCAGCATTGGCAACCTGAATCCGGACAGTGCGCTTGCCATGCTCAAGCGCATCCGCGCGCAATGCGCCGGTGGCGGACTGCTGGTGGGGGTAGACCGGGTCAAGCCCAAGCAGGTGCTTGAGCCTGCCTATGACGATGCACTACACCTGACCGCGGCGTTCAATCTGAACTTGCTGCGGCACGTGAACAACGTGCTGGACAGCGATTTCGACGTGGCCGACTGGCGCCACGTCGCCTTGTTCAACAGCGCCCGGTCCCGTGTGGAAATGCATCTTGAAGCGCTACGCGCGGTGCGCGTGTCGTGGCCCGGGGGCCAGCGCGAATTTCGCGAAGGCGAACGCATCCATACCGAAAATTCCTACAAGTTCACGCCGCAAGCGTTCTCGGACCTGCTGCAACGCGCCGGCTTTGGCGACATTGCCCACTGGTCGGATTCGCGCGGCTGGTTCTCGGTTTTCAGCGCCCGTGCATGACGCGGGCAGTTCATCAACGCCACTGGAGGATCGCCATGGAACCTGCCTGCCTGCTGACTCACCCCGCCACCGGACCCTACGCAAGCGGGCAGGCCGGCCAGCATGACCGCTACGACGCGGTGCGGTCCACCAGCACCGCGCTTGCAGCGCCGCTCAGTCCTGAAGACTGCCAGGTGCAGTCCATGCCGGACTGTAGCCCCGTCAAGTGGCACCTGGCGCACACCACCTGGTTTTTCGAGACCTTCCTGCTGACGCATTTCCACCCGGCCTACAGCGTGTTTCACCCGCAGTACCGGATGCTGTTCAATTCCTACTACAACGCCATCGGCGCCAAGCATCCGCGACCGCAGCGGGGGCTGTTGTCGCGCCCTGCCCTGTCCGAGGTCCAGCAATATCGGCAGCATGTCGACGCGGCCATGCACGACCTGATTTCGCGGCTGGGCGGCAATGATCCTGCGTTTGATGCCCTGCTTGAACTGGGCTTGAACCATGAACAGCAACATCAGGAATTGATCCTGACCGACCTCAAGCACATGCTGTCCTTCAATCCCCTCAAGCCCGCGTACGTGGCGCCGGGCTCGCCCGCACTGCCACCGGCCACGCCGGCCGGGTGGACGCGCTATGGCGGCGGCATCACGCGCATTGGCCACGACGGCCGAGGTTTTGGTTTTGACAATGAAGGCCCGGCGCATGAGGTGCTGCTGGGGCCTTACTACCTGGCCGACCGCCTGGTCACCCAACACGAGTTCCTGGAATTCATCCGCGACGGCGGCTACAAGCGGCCCGAACTGTGGCTGTCGGCAGGTTGGGACCGCGTGTGCGCCGAGGGCTGGCGCGCGCCGCTTTATTGGCAAGGCCAACGCGACGACTGGCAGGTCTTCACGCTACGCGGCCTGCGGGAAGTGGAATTGCAGGCGCCCGTCACGCACGTCAGCTACTACGAAGCCGATGCCTATGCGCGCTGGACCCGGGTGCGCTTGCCGCGCGAAGCGGAATGGGAACACGCCGCGCGCCAGCAGACCGACCCCGTGTTTCCCGGCCGCGCCAACATGCTGGAAAACGGCCACCTGGACCCGCGTCCCGCGCCCGCGCGCAATGCGTCCGGCGGACCGGTCCAGCTGTTTGGCGACGCCTGGGAATGGACGGCAAGTTCGTACGACGCCTATCCCGGCTACAAGCCCGACGCAGGCGCGGTGGGCGAATACAACGGCAAGTTCATGTGCAACCAATACGTGTTGCGCGGCGGCTCGTGCGTGACGCCGCGCGACCATGTCCGGGCCAGCTACCGCAACTTTTTTCCACCGGAAGCGCGCTGGCAATTTTCGGGCATTCGGCTGGCCAGGGATGCGTGAAAAGGCACGCTGATTTTTCGCTTGCCGCCCGCTTGCACGCGAAAAAAGTTTTATGCTAGAATTTCGTTCTTCGTTGATCAGCGACACGGATTTGGAAACAAACCGGGCACTGAAAAACGGGGAAAGCAGGACAAGTTGGCGCATTAGCTCAGCCGGTTAGAGCGACGGAATCATAATCCGCAGGTCCCCTGTTCGAATCAGGGATGCGCCACCAAGAATTTAAAAAGGCCCTCACTTCGGTGAGGGCCTTTTGCATTGCAGGACTGCGGCCGGGGCGGGGGGCTTAAGCGCTGCCCCCCCTTTGCGCAAAATTAGCGCAACGCGCCCGGGGCGCTTCCGCCTCCGTCTGCCCCGTCCGCCTGCTTCTGCTTTACAGCTTGCGAAGCGTATCGCGACGCTTGCCGCCCCAGGTTGCGGCCAGGCTGGCGACGAAGGCGCCGATCAGCATCGATGCGAAGCCCCACAGCGCGAACGCGGCGGCTGCCTTGCGCGCCTTGTCGGCCGCTTCCTTGGCCTTTTGCTTGGCGTCTTCGGCGGCCTTTTTGGCGTTGGCGATGGTCTGCTCGACACGGCGCTGCGCCACGGCCGGTTCCTGACCGGTTTGCGCGGCCACGACCTTTGCCACGTAGTCGCGGTCTTCGGGCGTCATGTCACCACGCGCCAGGCTCATGGCCACGATGCGGCCGACTTCCGTGCGGGCGGCGTTACGGTCGCCGGCCGCTTCGGGCCGGTCCGAACGCAGCAACGTATCGGTGAAGTACTCCGTTGCGCGATCCATGCCACCGCCGCTGGCGCCGGCCGCTGCCGTGGCCGTCACCGCCGTGCCTGCACCGGCAGCCACCGACGCGCCCGCCTTGGCCGCGCCGGACGCCAGCGTGGCAATGGCCGAACCCAGCAAGGCCGCGCTGACAACCGCGCTCAGTGCCCACACCAGAAAGCCGTGGGCCGTGTCGCGAAAATAGATCTCGTCGGAATGCACGTCCACCCACTTGGTGCGCAGGCGCCCGGCGACGTAGCCGCCGATACCGTACGACACGATCTGCGTGAACAGCATCCACGCAATGATGCTGATGCCCACGGCGGGCGCCGACATGCCCTCATCGCCCCAGGGCGACACCGACAGGAAGCCCAGGCCGGTACCGCCGGCAAACAAGGCCAATGACAGCGCCGCGGCGATCACGGCACCCGCGAATACCGCGGCCCAGGACACCGCCGATATCGCCGACTCGCGTGGCGGCACGGCGCCGTAGGGTTGGCTCAAAGATGATGCGTTTTCCATGGTGATTCCTTGTTCATTGTTATTTCACGCCGGCTGCGTGCAACGCCGCACCGACGCCGATGCACGAGACGGCCAACCGGCATCAATGCCAGAAAAGCGCCAGCAAAATGATGATGGGAATAGGCACGCCAAGCAGCCAAAGCAAAATGGAACGCATGACAGACTCCTTCTCAGGGTTATCGAAAAAAGTGGACGTGGCGCTCAGGCCAGGTCTATCGCGCCCGGCATGCGGGGGTCCGGCGCAGGCGGTGTAGGGTCCTGCAACGGCGGATCATCCGGGGGCTGATTCGGGTCCGACAGGGGATCGTCGGGCGGCAGGTTGCCGGGCAACGACGGGTCATCCGGCGGCAGATCGTCCGGCAAGCCGGGCTCTCGATGCGGGGACTGGGGCATGATCGGTTCTCCTCTGCGGCGCAAAGTGCACCGTCCTGCCCTTCAGCAAGCGGCGTTCCCGCCACCGACAACGTCCCACCACCCCGTCCCCGCCGTACCCGCCCTACGCGTCCTCCGCTCCCATTAGCCATTACCAGCGCGCGCAAAAAAGCCCTCTTGCGAGGGCTTTCGGTCATTCAACAGCGAGGCGGCTTCACGGCTTGGGTTTGCCGTCCCGGCTTATCGCCACGGCATTATTTCCGTCTTTACCCAGGATTTTCATGATTGCGGCCTTACCGGCAACCGAAGCTTCATCCTGGCTGCCATATCGCTTTTCAGAATAATTGGTGCTGTGCACATTGCCGGTTTCGGGATCCAGCAACGTGATGATCCAGGCGAATTCGCCCGGCAGCAGTTGCCTGACTTGAAGCGTGGCACGCGTGCCAGGGCGCAATCTGTTCGGCATGTTGCCGCCTTTTCCAGGATGGGACGCCGCCATCGTAGCGCAAACCGTGGATGCATGAAGCCCTTGGCGTACACCGTTTGAATTGCTGCAACCGCACACGAATTCATGCTGCGGACCGCGCGGCAAAAACGCCACACCGAGATCCCCGCGCCAGGAAAACCCTAGGGCCAAGTCCGCAAATACAGGCGCACAATCAGTTCAAACATACAGACCGTACAACGCGGCGCCGAATCCCTTTAATCAGGCGAGGACGGAGACAACATGACTTACGTAGCAGTGGTAATGAGCTGTTTGATGGTTATGGGTATCGTCGGATTAGTGGTTCAAACGATTCGAAGCGCGGGCCCCGAGCCCTGGCTGAAGATATCGGCGGCGATTGTCAGTTCAACTTTTGCGTCGTTGTTGCTTATCCCGTTGGGATACGCGGTGGCGCAATCCATGCTGATCGACTGATTGTTTTTAACCTTCGGTAATCGCCGCCCCGGGCTACACGCCCCGAGCGGCTTTGCTTTTCGTTGCTGCCCAACACAACAAAGAGCCCGCTGTGACCATCGCCACTCCTTGCCAGAATGACGCGGTCAAGCGGGTAGACAGCCATACGGCTGCGAAAAAGGTGGACAGCACCGGAGTGAAATAGGACGCCGTCGCCAACAAGGTCAAGTTGCCGTTCAGTATGCCCACGTTCCACAGCGCGTAACCGGCAGCCATTGCACCGCCGGTAATAACGAGTTCAAGCGTGGCGGGCACGGTAAACGCCAACGGCGGTTCGGCGCTGAATCCGTACTTGGCCCACAAGGCTGCCGCCGTCAGCATGAAAAACAAGGTCACGCCGTTTTTACCGTCGGCATATCGTTTGGTCACGTTGCAATACACGGCCCAGATAATGGCGCCGCCCAATGCCAATCCATAACTCAGGGGGTTGCTGGAAATGTTTGCCAGTGTGCGTTCCCAAGACAGGCTTGATCCGCCCACGACCCACACGATGCCGCATACCGACAGCAATATGCCGGGCACCACCCAGGCATTGGCGCGCTGCCCGTTCATGGCAATGGCGAACAGCACAGTCAGGCAAGGCCAAAGATAATTGACGATGCCCAGCTCGATAGCTTGGGCGCGGTCCAGCGCAAACCCCAGGGATAGCGACAGGCAGATCTCATACGCAACGAACAGCATGCTGCCCACCCAGAGATAAGGCCGCGGAAAACTCCGTAACGTCGGAAACCCAAGCAGACACACAAGGAAGGCTGAACCTACCGTATAAATAAGCGCGGCGCCCCCGACGGCGCCGAAATTCTCACTGACGCCGCGAATCAGGCCGACGACCGTGCCCCAAAGCAAGATCGCCAGCAGACCGAAAAATGTGGCCGTATTCCGGCCGGGAGAGAATCGCATTACCGTTTCCGCTAATTTGCTTGATGCCCCTCGTTTGGCACCCGAGCGGCGGCAGGCGGGCAGTGTAGCGAAAACCAATCGTTATCGTAGTGACCGACCGGGGCGGCCAGTACCGCGCCGGGATACGCGACAGACCCACTGAAACATCAAACAAGAGGGAGTATCAGCGGCATGGCCATTTCCATACGCAGATTGAGCGATGTGCTAGCCAGCACGGAGTCGGGCCGGCTTTACCGGATCGAAGTCTTCTTGCAAGCGGATACGCCCGGTGCGTCCGGCCCGCCCCTACTTGCGACGTCCCGGTACATCCTCAGAACGTCTGAGGGAGAAGGCGTGATCGCCCTGGGTGAGCGACGATATCAGTTGAATTCCGGCGAGGTCCTGACGGCGCTGGCGCCCCAGCAACCGCCGCGGCCTGACGCGTAAACCGCCTGGCGCCCCGCGCTAGCGATCCCACGCCACCCGCCGCTTACCTTCGCCTTTGGCCTTGTAGAGCGCCACATCGGCGCGCTCAAGCAGCTGCAACATCGTAATACCGGAGTCGGGATAGACGGCAATACCCACGCTGGCCGACACGCCCACGCTGATGCCCGGATAGGGCAAAGACAAGCTATCGACCAGCGCCTCGGCCACGGACTGGGCCTGTTCCTGGCCCACGCCCAGCAGCAGCACCGCGAATTCGTCGCCGCCCAGCCGGGCTGCCACATCGGACACGCGGATCGCGCGCGCCATGCGGTCCGCGGCCTCTTTCAGCACGGTGTCGCCAGCGGCATGGCCGTGCAGGTCGTTGACCGCCTTGAAGCCGTCAAGGTCGATGGCCAGGATGGCGAAGGATTCGCCGCTGCGCTGCGCCACGGCTAATTCGCGCAGCACGAGCTCACCGAACAGCACCCGGTTGCACAGGCCGGTCAAGGGGTCGTAGTGTGCCAAGTGCTGCGCGTGCGCCAGCATGCGGGACGCCTGCAACAACGCCGTGCCGACTTCCTCTGCCTCTTTGACGCTTGTGCCCGCCAGCTCGACGGTGCGCCCCTCCCCCAACGCCAACGCCGGCCCGACCAACCCCTGCACCGCGGACGTCAAGCGGCTGGCAAGGCGCAACGCCAGCCACAGCCCCAGGCCGAACGCGAACAAGGTGCCCAGGGCAATCCAGGCAATCGACCGGTACAGATCCGTGGTGACCAGACTCATGGGCGCACCCGCCACAACCGTCCACTCCGACAACATCGAACGGCTGAACGCCGTGTAGACCGGCGTGCCTTCCTTGGTGATGGATTCGAACGCCCCTTCGCCTTCCTGCTGCACGGCCTGCGCCAGCGCCGGCACGGCCTTCTGGCCGACGAACTTCGCGCCGTCGCGAGTGCGGGCGATGATTGTTCCCGAGCCATCCAGCACCGCGGCCACCCAGCCTTCGGGCAAGGCGCGCCGGGCCAGCGCGTGGCCGATACGGTCGGGGGACAAGCCCACGTTCAGGCTGTAAATCACATTGTCGGCCCGCACCACCGGTACACCCATCGCAATCGTCGGCTTCTTGCTGACGCCGCCGATGAACAGGCTGGTCAGCACCGGCGCCCGCGTAGCGAATACCCGTCGCAGGTCATCGGGCGCACCGCTCAGAGGCAATGGCGCGCCAAAGGGCGCCAGGGTATTGATAAGCTGGCGCCCGTCGTGGTCGGTCAGGACATAACTGTCCACGATCTGAAAACGCAACGAATCCCGCGCGCGCTGATGAAAACTGGCAAGGTCGCCGCTAAGCAGGTCTGGGGAGGTGGCCAGCATCTGCAAGCCGGCTTGAACGCCGGTCAGCTCGCGATCAAGGATGGCGGCAAGGTTGCGAGCCAGGAAAATCGTGTCTCGCAGGATCCGGTCTTTTTGAACGACGTAACTTTCGTACACCGCCACCGACGCCACGACCAGGGCCGGCAAAATACAGGCAAAGACGAGTGTCAGCAGACCGGTGCGCATTGAATACCGGTGTTGAGGGCGCGTCCGCACGCCAGGCAGGCTTTCGCCATCAGCCATCGTCTTCCCTCTTGGAACCATGCGCCTCCCGATACGTCCTGTACGGATCGCCGTCCGGTCAGGATGAAATTCAGAAATTATTGCAGAAGCTGCAACCGCACACTCCGCGCACAGACGCCTTTTCGGGGCGTTATCACGCCTTTGGCGCGCCACATCGCGTCCCCAATTTACTCCGAAAAATCCGTGCCCGTGACGATTTGATGGGGGCGAAACGCGTCTTGTCCGGGCGCGACAGCCAAGCTGTTGCTACTATCGCCGCCATGAATAATCCGTCCCTGAAAAAGACCGTCGGCGCCCGCCTGGACGCGGCGGATATCACCGTGCTGATCCATGGCGCCATCGCCGCGCTGCTGGGCGCGGGCATGCAGCAGTTAATGGCCCATCGGGCCTGGCCCTGGGGCCACCCCTTCGCCTTGTATTTCCTGCTGCAATGGCTGGCGCTGATGCCGCTTGCCGCAGCGTTGCTGTCGGGAATGAAAAGCCGTCGACGGTGGCTGACGGCGCTGGGCATTTTCGGCGTGTTGCTGCCGCTGGTCACTGCTTACGGCATGACCGCTGCCTTTGGATCCATGCCTGATGAACGAGGCGGCTGGGCGGGCCGTGGCGAGACGGCAATGGCGCTGTTGTTGGCGGGCATGGTCGGCTTTGTGCTGCTGGCCTTGGTGCAGGCGCTGGACGTCCACAGGCCTCGCTGGAACTACCCCGCCATTTTCCGCGCTGCATGGCGCAACACGGTCCACCTGGGCTTGAGCCTGGGCCTGGCGCTTTGCGTTTTCCTGCTGATGGCGGCGGCCGGGGCGATGTTCGACATGATCGGAATCCGCATCGTGCGCAGTCTGGTCGAGGACGCGACGTTCCGCTTTGCCGTGTGGCCGATGGTCCTGGCCGCCTGCCTGGTCGGCGTGCGCCGCCGGCCGGCGCTGACGAACATCCTGCAACGCGCATGGCTGACGCTCAATGCGTGGCTGCTGCCGCTGGTGACGGTAGTGGGCCTGGCCTTTACCGTTGCGCTGGCGGCAAGGCTGGCGCTGGGGCTTCAGGCCGTGCAATTATCCGCCGGCGCGCTGATCGCCTTTTTACTGGTCTGGATCAAGCTGATCAACGCGGCCTGGCAAGACGGTCCGCAAGCAGACCCGTTTGGGCCTGGGCTGCGCCGGCTGTTGCGCTGGGCGATGGTGTGTCTGTTGCCGTTGGCGGCCGTCGCCCTGACCGGCGCGGTAATTCGCGTCGAGCAATACGGCTGGACGGTGCTGCGCGCCTGGGGCGTGGGTGCCGCTGCGATCCTGGTGCTGTACGGGGTCGGGTATGCATGGGCGGCGATACGTGGCAAACACCATCATGCGGCGCTTGCAGCCACCAATCTGGTCGCGGCATTGGCCACGGTGGCGCTGCTGCTGGCGCTTGCCACGCCGCTGGCCAACCCGCTGCGCCTGAGCGCCGAAAGCCAGTTTCAGCGGCTGGTGGACGGGCGCAAGGATCCGGAGGATTTCAGCTTTCATGCCATGGGCAGAGACTACGGCGTGTGGGGGCACGATGCCTTGCGCCGGCTGGCGGACGGCGCTGCCAATGCGCGCGACCCTCGTATTGCCGAAGCCGCCAAAGAGACGCTGCAAGGCGGATATTTCCGCTGGGACGCGCCCTTGGATCCCGCGCGGGATCAAGCCCCCGACCTTGCTGTAACGCTGGCCGTGACACCGGCCGGGCGCGACGTCCCGGTGGCGTGGTGGCGCACTCTGCGACGCGAACATCCCGCGTTGGCACGCGCGTGCGTGCCTGGTGCCCAAGCGCAGGCCCAGGCCCAGGCCCGCGCTGCTGCGTCGGCCGCCGCTGCGTCGGGCACCGAAGCGTCGGGCGCCGATGCGTCGGGCGCCGCTGCGTCTACTGCCGAGGCACCGCCTGTGTCGCGCTGCCGTGTCATCTTCGCCGACCTGACGGGTGACGGCGCGGACGAACTGGTTTTGTACGTGGCGCCTCAATCCGACACAGACTACCCGGGGCCGGACCGCTTCAGCGCGTTTACGCTGGATGCGGCCGATCAATGGCGTTATCTAGGCGACCTGCACGCCGCCAGCTTTGAACAGCCCATGGAAGACGTCACCGGCGTGGACGATGTGGCGCAGGCGTTAAAGCAGGGGCTGGTGCGCACCCGCCCCCGAGCCGATCGCGACCTGCTCATTGGCGACCAGTTGCTACGTCTGCGTTGATGCAATGGCCAGCCGCCAGGCGCTAGTCGGCCAGCGCCGAATCGTTATTTCGGCGGCGCCACCGGCAGCTTGTCTTGCTGCTCAAGCGTGTTGTCGGTGGGCGAAAAAAGATCCCAGCACGCCATGAACAGCGCGGCGATCAGCGGCCCGATCACAAAACCATTCAGCCCGAACAGGGCCATGCCGCCCAACGTGGAAATCAGCACCACGTAGTCGGGCATCTTCGTGTCCTTGCCCACCAGGATGGGTCGCAGCACGTTGTCGACCATGCCGATGACCAGCACCCCGAATGCGATCAGCACCGCACCCTTGACCACGGCGCCGGTCAGCAGGAAGTAGATCGCGACGGGCGCCCAGATCAGGCCTGCGCCGATGGCCGGCAGCAGCGACAAAAACCCCATGATCACGCCCCACAGCAGCGCGCCCTGGATCGACAGAATCGAAAAGATAATGCCGCCCAGCGCGCCCTGCGCGGCCGCCACCGCGATGTTGCCCTTGACGGTGGCGCGCACCACGGTCGTGAACTTGCGGAACAGATGTTGCTTGTGCGCGTCGCTAAGCGGCATGGCGCGCTTGATGCGCGCCGACAGCTCGGGCCCGTCACGCAGCAGGAAGAACAGCAGGTACAGCATGATGCCGAAGCTGATGACGAACTGGAACGTGTCCTGCCCGATGCTCAGCGCCTGGGTCGCAAGGAACTGGCTGGCCTGCATCGCGCCGGCGCTGAGTTTTTCTTGCAAGCTGGGAATATCGGCCAGATCGAAACGCGCCAGCACGTCATGCACGGAAGGCGGCAACGCCGCCATGGCTTGCTGGAAATAGGCGCCGAAATTCAGTTCGCCGGACTTGATGCTCTGGTACAGGTTGGCGCCTTCGCGAACCAGGGACCCGGTAATCGCCACCAACGGCAGAATGACCAACAGCAACACGCCCAGCAATGTGATCAGCGCGGACAGATTGCGCCGCCCGCCCATGCGCTTGACCAGACGGCGCTGCAAGGGTCCAAAGATGATGGCAAGAATGGCACCCCAGAAAACGGCGCCGTAGAAAGGCCACAACAGCCAGCCGAACGCGATGGAGACCACCACGAGCAGGAGCAGAAAGGTTCTGTAGTGCAAGCTGGGTGATTGGCTCATGTTCCATTCCAGGCACGGCGATCGCCGCGAGACCCGCATTGTACAAAGCCCATGCACCAGCGCCCTGTCACTCGCCGCGCCGCGCGGCCAACAGGATCGTCCGGCGAGCCTGGGTCAAGGCGTCCGACTGTGCGTTCAGGCCTTGCAGGCGCAGGTTCAGTTCCTGTTGCAGAGTGGGCGTCGCCACGCGCGCCTGGTCGTCCACCAGCTGGATGTCGGCGGCATTGGCGGCCACAAAGGCCCCAACGCCCAGCGCATCGCGCGCCACCGAATCCATTTTGGAAGCCGACCGCATGAGCTCGGTGGCGGGCCCGGTCACGGCCTCGTCGTACACGCCGTCATACACCGGCGCCAGATCCGCCGGCAATTCCAATTTGGCGCGCGCGCTGTCCGCCTTCGCGCGGGCGTCCTCAAGCCGGCCGGCGCTGTCGGCAAGGGTCTTGCGCGCGGCCTCGAAACCGCTTTGACGCTGGACGATTTCACCGACGGATCGAATCGTTTCCAACTCAAGCACTGCGTGCATGTCCTGGGCCGACTTGGCCATTTTCTGCTGGAAATCGGTGATGACTTCATAGGCGTCAGCGTAACCGCCCACCGCTTCCTTTTCCGCCTTGCTCAGGGCGGGCAGGGGCAGCAGCGCATCGTTATTGACCCGCGCTTGCAGCAGCTGGATGAACGCCGCGCGCTCCTGGGGCTCTTTGTTGACGCACGCCGTTGCGAACAACAGCGACGCCGTTGCCAGAACCATCAGGCCGGCTCGCCACAGTGACATGCGTGTCCTCCTCGCCATAGCGGGTTGATGTATAGACCGATCAAAACCGCGCCGCCTTCGAAACGGAAGCCGACGCATGAGGCCAGATTATCCTGAAGCCCTTGCCGCGCGCCGCCCACGGGTGGAATTTGTTGCGATCGAAGCGAGTTGACACAGGGGCCGGCAAACGGACGCCGTGGCTCACGGCTGGACGGGCCGTTGCGCCAAGGGATAAGCCATCGCACAGCGGCTCGCGGAGTCAAAGCCCGCGGCGGCTTCTGCTTGCAAGCGCGCCTGCAAGCCGGACGAATACGACGGCGCCACTACGTCAAAGCCCAGCCGCCGATAAAACGGCGCGTTCCAGGGCAGATGCAGGTCGGTGGTCAGCACGACGGCGCGGTAGCGGTCCGCCTGCCGAGCGTGATCCAGCACCGCCCGCATCAACGCGCGCCCAAGACCGCGCCCCTGCTCGGGCATGGCCACGGACATTTCAGCCAGGTAGAGGTCGCCATCAAGCGGCATGGCCAGCGCAAAACCACACAGCCGCTCGCCGTCCACGGCAACCCACAGCAGGCCAGCGGCGAGGGCCTGACGCAACGTGTCCAATGGCAAGGTGTCGCCGTCGACGGCCCACGCCATGTCCGTGCCAAGAAAGCGTTGGGCGGCGGAGCGTTCGATGTCGGCCAGGCGGGTCAGGTCGCAAGAATGGGCAAGTCGAATCATGATGGCCCGGAAGTATGCATCAAAGGGAAGCACGAGAAGATAGGCACGAGAAGATAGGCACGAGAAGAGAGGCACCGAAGGGAACCCGCCCCGGCGGCGCACCCTGGTCGATGCTTCCGAGGGAAGCCGCCTTGAAGGGGCCGTAAAATGCGAAATCCCGGCCAGCCGGCCTTCGTTACGTGGTACCGCACTTCATGACTCAACCCGCCTCTTCCGCCCCTTGGGGATTCACCCTGCCCGACTGCCGCGGTGCGGCCGCGCTGCTGTATTTCATGAACGACCTGGCTCGCGTGGTGAATCAGTACCTTGGGCAGGGCCAGTTGTCGGAAGACGCCCTGGCGGCCGCCCAAAAGGCCGTGGACGCGCTGGTCCTGCGCTATGCAGACCTTGACGCGGCGCCCGAGGCGTTCAACGACGAAAGCATCGTTCTGGCCCTTGAAACCGAACGCCAGCCCGACGGATCGATGGGCGCGCAAGTGGCGTTGCGGATGTCTCCCCGCCTTGAAGAGCTGATCATCGAGGCCCAGCGCCAGGCCCGACAGGCCGAGCACTGAGCCCGCCCCGGGGGCCTGGCCTGGCCCCCTTAAAAAACACTTGCACGGCAATAAAAGTCGCGATAATATCGACGACTAATGCATTTTCGCGCCCCATATTTCCCAGAATAAATTGGCCGAAAACATTAGACCAGGGGCTTGAACCCGGGTACCCGCCGCGAAAACCGCGCGCCACCCAGCCTCCCGGCATTGCAGTCTGATTTGCAAAAACTCCAGGTTTCCCAAAACCAATCACGAGAAAAAACGCGCAAATCGCCAGCATCCGTCCGGATACATGGCACTACCCCGCCACATCTTCACCAATCCGCCAGTCCGGCTTGGAAAGAAGCAACCAGACACGTTGCAACCAGGATCGTGATTACCCATCACATTCCAGGTCGCACAGCACCCGCCAGAGTCAACCCGCTCTGTGCGATCCCTTGAGCCCGCAGGCGCATGCACCGACATGGCAGCCCTCTGGCTCGAACCAATGTCGTCCAGGACTGACCGATGGCATTGGGCCGCAGCACCCCCGCAGTACCCCGTTACGCGCGCACGCAAAAAACATGAGAATGCGCAAACTGACGGCAACACTTATGCGTTAGTGTCATGCCTGCCCTGTCAAAACAAAACCCGGTGACAAGGCAACCGCGAGGACGCGAGGCGCTTTTGGTACGTCCGCCCTTCGCAGCATGCGCCAGACGCAGCTTTTCTAATAACTAGAACCTAAGAGAACACACACCATGAATACTCGTTTCACTACCTCGGACCTGATCCGCCGCCCGGCTCACACGACGCTGGACAACACCCCGATCCATATCGGCGACATCGTTCATCTGCAACCGGCCAATGGCCCGGCCATTCGCGCAACCGTCATCTTCAACGCGCCGATCAACGGCACGACGACTTACACGACGGAAGTCGTGGCTTGCGGCAATACCACGCAGAAGGCCCCTGGCCAGCGGATCCGTTTCCGCCACGAACACGTGCATCGCATCGAATCGGTGCGCAACGCTTCGTACTGAACCCATCGGCGCCACGCGCCGATATCGCTGACAGCTTCGCCGCGCCTGGTGCGCGGCGATTTCATTGTTGCGTGATAAAGTCGCTCGCAACGCAGCCCTGGCACGCTTACCATGCAGAACAATCGACTCGCGGTACGGATCTGGGACCTTCCCACCCGCCTCTTTCACTGGGCGCTAGTCGTCTGTATTGTCGGCGCGTTCGTCAGCGTCAAGCTGGGCGGCCTGTATATGGACTGGCACGTGCGCTTTGGCTGTACGGCGCTGGGCCTGATTATCTTCCGCCTGTTATGGGGCATCGTCGGCCCGCGCTACGCGCGCTTTGCCACGTTCGTGCGCAGCCCCGGCGCGGTGGCCAAATACCTCAAGGGCGCCGCCGCGCCCGCCGGCCATAATCCGCTGGGCGCCCTGTCGGTACTGGCGCTGCTGCTGGTCATCGGCTTTCAAGCCGTCAGCGGCTTGTTCACCACCGACGACATCATGATGCAAGGGCCTTTGTTCGGTTACGTCAGCGCCGACACCGCCAGCACCCTGACGTCGTGGCACAAGCTGAACGAGTGGGTCATCATCGGCCTGATCGCGCTGCACCTGGTGGCGGTTGCCTGGTACGCGCTGGTGCGCCGCAAGCGCCTGGTGCGATCCATCATCACGGGCGATGTCGACGCCAAGGACCTGCCCGCCGGCACGCCGCCCGCGCAGGACGGTTTCGCCGTGTGGTTGCGCGCACTGCTGCTGGGCGCCTGCGTGACGGGCCTGGTGCTGTGGATACGGTCACTGGAAATCGTGGCCGACATGTCGTTTTCGTAATCCGCCACGCAAACGCTGCGCCCGGAAAAACAAAAAGCCCCTCGATGCATCGAAGGGCTTTTTGCTTGGAAAGTATCGATGCCGTCGCCAGACGGCAGCGCCTTACTTCTTCTTGCGGTACGAGTCGTGGCAAGCCTTGCAGCTGGCGCCCACATCGCCGAAGGCCGCACGCAGCTTGTCCAGGTCGCCGGAATCAGCAGCTGCCGATAACTTGACGATATTGTCCTGGAAGGCTTGTTGCTTTTGCTTGAAGCCGGCAGCGTCGCTCCAGATTTCGGGACGAGCATCACCGCCTTCCGTTCCCGGCCCGAAAGCCGTCCACGGCAACGCCGACAAGGTCTTGAGCACTTCGACGTTGGCCTTGATCTGCGCGGCGTCGTAAGGCGCCTGACCCTTGACCACCGGCGTCATGCGACCAAAGTGCGAGGCCATCAGCGTCAACGCCGATTGGCGGTACTTGACCGCGTCTTCGGGCTTGGCGAACTGTGCCGAGGCGGTCGTCGCGAGCAACGGCGCCACGGTCATACAGGCCAACGCGACTAGCGTGGACAACTTTTGCATTGCAATCTCCCGTAAGAACAACAAGAATGCCGCGCGCATGACGCGCGCGGCATGGCGACTATACCGCCCGGGCCAGCTCGGCGGCCAGTCCGATGTACGAACGGGGGGTCATTGCCAACAGGCGGGCCTTGGGTTCTTCCGGCAACGCCAGGCCCTGGATGAATTCGCGCAGCGCTTCTTCGGTAATGCCCTTGCCGCGCGTCAATGCCTTGAGTTGTTCGTAAGGCTGCGGCAGACCGTAGCGGCGCATCACCGTTTGCACCGGCTCGGCCAGCACTTCCCAGCAAGCATCGATGTCGGCGTCGATGGCGGCCGTGTTCACTTCCAGCTTGCCCAGGCCGCGCATGCAGGCGTCCCACGCCACCAGGCAATAGCCCAGGCCCACGCCCAGGTTGCGCAGCACGGTGGAGTCGGTCAGATCGCGCTGCCAGCGCGAGATTGGCAGCTTGTCGGCCAGGTGGCGCAGCACGGCATTGGCCAGGCCCAGGTTGCCTTCGGAGTTTTCGAAGTCGATCGGGTTGACCTTGTGCGGCATGGTCGACGAACCGACCTCGCCTTCCTTCAGGCGCTGCTTGAAGTAGCCCAACGCCACATAACCCCAGACGTCGCGGTCCAGATCCAGCACGATGATGTTGGCGCGGGTGATGGCGTCGAACAGGGCCGACATCCAGTCGTGCGGTTCGATCTGGATGGTATGGCGGTTCTGGGTCAGGCCCAGGCCGGCCAGCACGCGCTGGCTGAAGGCGGGCCAATCGATTTCCGGGTAGGCCGACAGGTGGGCGTTGTAGTTGCCGGTGGCGCCGTTCAGCTTGGCCAGCGGTTCAACGGCTTCGACAGCGGCAATGGCGCGATTCAGGCGCGCGGCCACGTTGGCAAACTCCTTGCCCAGCGTGGTGGGGCTGGCCGGCTGGCCGTGCGTACGCGACAGCATCGGCTGGTCGGCTTGCGCCACGGCCATGTCGTTCAGCTTGGCGGCCAGTTCGCGCAGGCGCGGCACCACCACCTGATCGCGGGCGCGCGACAGCATCAACGCGTGCGAGGTGTTGTTGATGTCTTCCGAAGTGCAGGCGAAGTGGATGAATTCGGCGGCGCGGGCGAGCTCGGCGTCGTCGGCCACTTTTTCCTTCAGCCAGTACTCAACGGCCTTCACGTCATGGTTGGTGACGCGTTCGATATCCTTGATGCGGCCGGCATCGGCTTCCGAAAAATCCTGCACCAGCTGTTGCAGGCGCTGGCGGGCGGCCTGCGAAAAGGCGGGCAGCTCGGGCAGGCCGGCGTCGGACAGGGCGACCAGCCAGGCCACCTCGACTTCGACGCGATGCGCCATGAAGCCGGCTTCGGACAGCAGGCCGCGCAGCGCGTCGCTCCGGGAAGCGTAACGGCCATCCAATGGCGAAAGGGCATTAAGTTGGCTCAACTGGTCGGCGATTTGCATGGTCTGAAGAAGAAATGGCTACGGATGGGAAAACCCGGCGATTTTATCATCCAGGGGCGTGCAACATTGTGGCAAACTGGCGAAGATTCCGGCCAACGGACGGCTTGACCGTCATACGGCCTGCTATACTTCGGCCGCTTTTCGACTCCGCTTGTGACTCCATGAAACTGATCGGCTCGCTTACCAGTCCATACGTACGCAAAGTGCGTATCGTCATGGCCGAGAAAAAGCTGGACTACCGGCTTGAACTCGAAAACGTCTGGTCCACCGACACGCAGATCCAAACGTACAACCCGCTGGGCAAAGTGCCCTGCCTGGTCATGGAAGATGGCGGCGCGCTGTTTGATTCGCGCGTCATCGTCGAGTACGTGGACACCTTGTCGCCCGTTGCCCGCCTGATTCCGCAACAGGGGCGTGACCGTGCCGCCGTCAAGTGCTGGGAGGCCATCGCCGATGGCGTCCTGGACGCCTGTGTCGCCATCGTCAAGGAAAACCAGCGCCCCGAGGCCCAGCGCAGCCCGGAATGGATCGAACGCCAATACGGCAAGATCCACGCCAGCCTGGACGCCATGAACAAAAGCCTGGGTGACAACGCCCACTGCATGGGCATCAACTACAGCCTGGCCGACATCGCCGTCGGCTGCGCGCTGGGCTACCTGGACTTGCGCTTTGCGGCGCTGGACTGGCGCGCCAACCACCTGAACCTGGCGCGCCTGCACGACAAGCTGGCGCAGCGGCAATCGTTTATCGACACCGCGCCCAAGACCGCCTGAGCGGTTCCCCGCCTGCCCGTTTTACACGGGTGCTTGATGACCGGCCACCTTGTGTGGCCGGTTTGCATTGCGCGGGCGCCAGACTTGCCGGCGCGGCGGCCAGGGCCGCCGCCGAACTGCCTTATTGCGCCGCGAACGTCTGCCAGGCCTTGAACAGCATGTACGCCGCCAAGGCGAAAAGCAGGCATGCGAACACGCGCTTCAAGGTCTGCACCGGCAGGCGGTGCGCCATCCGCGCGCCCAGCGGCGCGGTCAATACGCTGGTGCACACCAGCGCCAGCAACGCGGGCCAATAGATGTAGCCCAGCATGCCGGGGCGCGTCGCCCCTTCATTCAGGCCCGACACCACGTAACCCACGCTGTTGGCCAGCGCAATGGGAAAACCCAGCGCGGCCGACGTGGACACGGCGTTGTGCAAGGCCACGTTGCACCAGACCATGAACGGGACCGACAGAAATCCGCCGCCCGCGCCGACCAGCCCGGACAGGAACCCGATGCCCGCCCCCGCCGCGCTGGTGCCCACCACGCCGGGCATCTGTCGAGCCGGTTTGGGCTTCTTGTTGCGCAGCATGCTCCAGCCGGAATAACCGACGAACAGCGCAAAGAACAGCGACAGCCACAGCGTGTTCAGGGCCGCGAACACCGCTCCGCCCGATATCAGCCCGCCGATGATGATGCCCGGCGCCATCGCCCACACGATGTTCCATTTGATCGTGCCGCGCTGCTGGTGCGCCCGCACGCTGGAGATCGACGTGAACAGGATGGACGTCATTGACGTTGCGATGGCGGCGTGCACCACCAGTTCGGGCGGCATGCCCTGCCAAGAGAACAACATGGTCAGCAGCGGTACCAGCAGCATCCCGCCACCGATTCCCAGCAGCCCCGCCGCAAAGCCGGCCACCGCGCCCAGCACCAGCAGGCAAATCACCATCGAAACATCCACAACCCTCTCCTCTCGTTTTGAATTCTCAGGTTCATGAACAAGGCCCCGCGGGCGACGCGCCCACGGGGCCTTGCTTGATCGCGCATGTGCCGGTGCGGCCTGTGCGCTACAGGATAATGCCACCGCCCAGGCAAACCTCGCCATCGTAAAGCACGGCCGACTGGCCCGGCGTGACGGCCCATTGCGGGTCGGTGAAGTCCAGCGCAAACGTATCGCCTTCAGCCCGATCCAGACGGCAGGCTGCATCCGCCTGGCGGTAACGCGTCTTGGCGCCGTAGCCGGCAAGCGCGGGCGGATGGCCCGCCACCCAGCTGGCGTCCTGGGCCTGCAACTGGCCGGACAGCAGCCAGGGATGGTCATGCCCCTGCACCACGTACAGGATGTTGCGTTCCAGGTCCTTGCGCGCCACGTACCAGGCCTCGGCCGTGCCGTCCTCGCGCTGGCGGCCCTTCACGCCGCCTACGCCCAGGCCCTTGCGCTGGCCCAGCGTGTAGAAGGACAGCCCCTCGTGGCGGCCCACCTGCTGGCCTTCCGGCGTCAGGATCGGGCCGGGCTCGGTCGGCAGGTAGCGGTTCAGGAATTCGCGAAACGGGCGCTCGCCAATGAAGCAGATGCCGGTGGAATCCTTCTTGGCGGCATTGTGCAGCCCGATCTCGTGGGCGATGCGGCGCACTTCGGTCTTGTGGATTTCGCCCAGGGGGAACAGCGTGCGCGACAGTTGCGCCTGGTTCAGCCGGTGCAGGAAGTAGCTTTGATCCTTGGACGCGTCCAGGGCCTTGAGCAACTGGAACTGCGTGCCGCCCCCCTCGGCCGGCACTTCGCGCACCCGGGCGTAGTGACCCGTGGCGATGTGCTCGGCGCCCAGCGCCATGGCGTGGTCGAGAAATGCCTTGAATTTGATTTCGGCATTGCACAGCACGTCGGGGTTGGGGGTGCGCCCGGCGGAATATTCGCGCAGGAATTCGGCGAACACGCGGTCTTTGTATTCGGCGGCGAAGTTGACGAACTCGAAGTCCACGCCAACCAGGTCCGCGACGCTGGCGGCGTCCAGCAAGTCCTGGCGGGTGGAGCAGTATTCGGAATCGTCGTCGTCTTCCCAGTTCTTCATGAACAGGCCGACGACTTCATAGCCTTGTTGCTTGAGCAACCATGCGGTGACCGAAGAATCGACCCCGCCCGACATGCCCACGACAACGCGGCCTTTCTTGGTGGATATTTGACTCATGATGCGGCTATTTTAGTTCGGACGCGGCTTCGGGCGCCGGCTCGGCGTTGGGCTGCGGCTCTGCTGCCCGGGACACTTCCATCAGCCAGGCGCGAAACGCCTGCAAGGTGGGCAGGTTGGCCTTCTGCTCGGGGTAACACAGGTAATAGCCCATGCGCGCGCGAATCGGCAGTTTGATGGCCACGGCCAGCTTGCCGTCGCGCAACTCGTCTTCGATCAGGCAACGCGGAATCAGCGCCACGCCGAAACCGGCGGCGGCGGCCTGCGACAACAGCGCGTACTGGTCAAAACGCGCGCCTTCCAGGCTGCGACGGCTGTCGCAGCCGGCTTGCTCGAACCAATCGCGCCAGCCCTCCAGCGCCGACGTATGGTGCAGCAGCGGATACGCCAGCAGAGCCTCGGGCGATGGACAGCCGCCCGGAATCAGGCGCGGGCTGCACACGGGCACGATGTCGCGGCCCACGATGTAGTCGGCGCCACTGCCTGGCCAGATGCCTTCGCCGAATCGCACGGCGGCATCCAGTTCAGGCGTGGAAAAATCGTAGCCCTGGCGGTGCGGCAGGAATTCAACGTGGATGTCGGGGCGCAAGCGCATGAAGGCCGTCAGGCGCGGGATCAACCAGCGCGCGCCAAACGTGGGCATACAGGTCAGGTTCAACGTGCCGCCCTGCCCTTGATGCGCAATCAGCTCGACGGTGGCCGCTTCGATCTGGCCCAAGCCCGCCTGAACCTTGGTCAGATAACTGCGGCCGGCCTCGGTCAGCACCAGGCCTTGCCTGATGCGCAGGAATAGTTCAACGCCTACGAACTCTTCCAGATGTTTCACCTGTTTACTGACGGCGCCTTGCGTGACGCACAATTCCTGCGCCGCCCGCGTAAAGCTGCTGTGCCGCGCGGCAACTTCAAATGCTTGAAGATCCGTTAAAGAGGGACAGAAACGTCGCATGATTCGCCCCCACGTCGCGTGGGGCTCCCGCCCCGGCGGGGCTTGATCGGGGATGTTTCCCCGGCCTCGATCGCGTGTGCCAAGTGCGGAAAAGTTACACAAAAGTAACGCCCGAATCGTGTCGGCAAACGGGAGGCATGAAAAAAAGTCATAGCTTACGGAGAAACTTTCGTTTGCGCAAACCGCCCCGCCAGGAAAGAATCGTTGCGTTTGCGACTGCCTTTGTGCATTCGCTTTCCATTTATTAGGGGAATCCATGCAACGCCGTAACGTAGTACTGGGCCTGTGTGTCGCCGCCGCGACCCTGGCCATGCCGCTGACCTCAGGTATCGCGCACGCTGAAGACGCGTATCCCAGTAAGCCCATCCGCCTGATCGTTCCCTTCCCGCCCGGAGGCACCACCGACATCGTCGGCCGCCTGTTCGCGGACAAGCTGGGCAAGGAACTGGGCCAGACCGTCGTGGTGGAAAACCGCGGTGGCGCGGGCGGCTCGATCGGCAGCGCATTCGTTGCCAGCAGCGCACCGGACGGCTACGTCCTGGGCATCGCCACGGTCAGCACGCACGGCATCAACCCGGCCATCTACCCGAACCTGCCGTTCGATGGCGAGAAGGACTTCACGCCCATCTCGAACCTGGCCGCCGTGCCGAACATCATGACGATCAACCCCAAGGTTGACGCCAAGAACATCGCCGACTTCATCAAGCTGGCCAAGAGCCAGCCGGGCAAGCTGACGTACGCGTCGGCCGGCAACGGTTCGGTTTCGCACATGATGGGCGAACTGTTCAAGATGGCCTCGGGCACCGACCTGATGCACGTTCCGTACCGTGGCGTGGGCCCGGCGCTGAACGACGCGCTGGCCGGCCAGGTCGACGTCATGTATGACAACCTGCCGTCCACCCTGCCGCACGTGCAGTCCGGCCGCCTGATCGCCATGGCCGTGGCCTCGCCCAAGCGCGTGGCCAGCCTGCCCAACGTGCCCACGTTCGCCGAAGCCGGCCTGCCGGCTGTGAACGACGCGTCGTGGTTTGGCCTGGTTGCCCCGGCCAAGCTGCCGGAACCCATCCTGGCCAAGCTGAACGCCGCCGTGCAGAAGGTTAGCGCCGACGCCGACGTGAAGTCGCGCCTGGAAGCCCTGGGCGCCGAACCCGCCGCCAACAGCTCGGCCGACTTCGGCAAGCAGATCGCCGCTGAAATCGCCAAGAACAAGCGCATCGCCAAAGAAGCCAACGTGAAGATCGACTAAGCGATCTTCGGCCCGCGCCGCGCCATCACGGGCAGCGCGGGCCTTTCGAATCACGAACGCAACACCTCTATATGCGAATTACCCAACCCCTGTCTTACCGGCTCGACCTTCCGCAGCAATATCCCGATTCGGAGCCCTCGGCCCCGCTCGTGCTGGACTCTCCGCACAGCGGCACCGCCTACCCTCCCGACTTCGCCGCCGCGGTGGACTTTGGCGCGCTGCGCACTGCCGAGGACACCTGGGTTGACGACCTGTGGGGCGACGCGCTCGACATGGGCGTGCCGATGGTGGCCGCCGCGTTTCCGCGCGCCTACATCGACGCCAACCGCGCGGCCGACGAGATCGATGAATTGCTGCTGGACCAAGCCTGGCCGGATGCCGTGAACGCATCGCCCAAGGTCAAGCTGGGCAAGGGCCTGATCTGGCGCATGCTGGACGACGGCACGCCGCTGTACAACCGCAAGCTGACGGTCGAGGAAGTGCGCCACCGCATCGACGCCTGCTGGAAGCCGTACCACGCCGCCCTTGGCCAAGTGCTGGATTCGGCACACAAGAAGTTCGGCAAGGTCTGGCACATCAACTGCCACTCCATGCCCAGCGTGGCCGGCGCCTTCGCCACCGACCGCCCCGGCCTGGTCCACCCCGACTTCGTGCTGGGTGACCGCGACGGCAGCACCAGCGACCCGGCGTTCCGCGAGTTCATCGCGGCATGGCTGCGCGAGCGTGGCTATAACGTCACGGTCAACGACCCGTACAAGGGTGTCGAACTGGTGCGCGCTTTTGGCCGCCCCCAGGAAGGCCGCCACAGCTTGCAGATCGAAATCAACCGCAAGCTGTACATGGACGAAGTGACGCTGCGTCCAACCGAAAACTATGGCCGCCTGAAGGCCGATCTGCGCGACCTGACCGCCGCGCTGATCAACTGGACTCGCGCGCAAACGGCCTGACGCCGGACGTTTACGCGCAAGTACCGGCCAGCGGCGTGGTAAGACTGGCCGGAGCAAGTGGGTTGCAAAACCCGGAGCCCCATGGTTCGCCATGGGGCTTTTTTTCGTCCGGCAAATGCCGTAGCCCAAAGAACCTGCCCACCCCCAAGGCGGGCCAGCCCCCTTGGGGGCAGCAAGCGAATGCAATGAGCGCACCGTGGGGGCAACGGCCCGCCGCCGGGCCGCCCCAAGGCGGGCCAGCCCCCTCGGGGGGCAGCAAGCGAATGCAATGAGCGCAGCGTGGGGGCAACGGCCCGCCGCCGGGCCGCCCCAAGGCGGGCCAGCCCCCTTGGGGGGCAGCGCGCGAATGCAATGAGCGCGCGTGGGGGCAACATTAACGTGTATAACTACGGCGAACCTTCTGAGGAGAGGCGTCGATGCACATCGGGATACCCAAAGAGACCCGAGACGGGGAAACCCGTGTCGCAGCAACACCGGAGACCGTCAAGAAGTACGTAGGCGGCAAACACACCGTTGTCGTGGAGCGCGGGGCCGGCGTCGCCGCCCGTTATCTTGACGACGCCTACGAGGCCGCGGGAGCCACGCTAGGCTCTGCCCAGGATGCCCTGGGCGCGGACCTGGTCATGAAGGTTCGCGCCCCCTCCGCCGATGAAGTGCCCCACATGAAGCGCGGGGCCGTCGTCATCGGCATGCTGGACCCGTTCGACGCCGAAGGCATCGAACAGATGGCCGCCGCCGGCCTGACCGGCTTTGCCCTGGAAGCCGCGCCCCGCATCACGCGCGCGCAAAGCCTGGATGTGCTGTCTTCCCAAGCCAACCTGGCCGGCTACAAAGCCGTGCTGCTGGCCGCGCACCACTACGGCCGCCTGATCCCCATGATGATGACCGCCGCCGGCACCCTCAAGGCCGCGCGTGCCGTGGTGCTGGGCACCGGCGTGGCCGGCCTTCAGGCCATTGCCACCGCCAAGCGCCTGGGCGCGGTCGTCGAGGCGTCCGACGTGCGCCCCGCCGCAAGGGAACAGGTCGAATCCCTGGGCGCCAAGTTCATCGACGTGCCTTTCGAAACCGACGAAGAACGCGAAATCGCGGAAGGCAAAGGCGGCTACGCGCGCGCCATGCCACCGGGATGGATGGCGCGGCAGGCGGCGTTGGTGTCCGAACGCTGCAAGCAGGCCGACATCGTCATCACCACCGCGCTGATCCCCGGCCGCCCCGCCCCCACGCTGGTGTCGGCCGACACCGTCGCGGCCATGCGACCCGGCTCGGTGTTGGTGGACCTGGCGGTCGAACGCGGTGGCAACTGCCCCCTGTCCGAACGCGGCAAGATCGTGGAAAAACACGGCGTGACGATCGTCGGCCTGACCAACCTGCCCGGCCTGGTCGCCACCGACGCGTCCGCGCTCTATGCGCGCAACGTCATGGACTTCCTGAAGCTCATCATCAATGCGGACGGCGCGCTGGCGATCCAGCGCGACGATGAAATCGTGGCGGCCTGCCTGGTGTGCGAAGGCGGCAATGTGATGCAAAGGACCTGAACATGGAAGCGATCAACCCCACCCTGATGAATCTCATCATCTTCGTGCTGGCCATCTATGTCGGCTACCACGTCGTCTGGAACGTCACGCCCGCCTTGCACACGCCGTTGATGGCGGTGACCAACGCCATCTCCGCCATCATCATCGTGGGCGCCATGCTGGCGGCCGCGCTGACCGAAGGTGGCCTGGCGCGCGGCATGGGCGTGTTCGCCGTGGCGCTGGCGGCCGTGAACGTGTTTGGTGGCTTTCTTGTCACGCGGCGCATGCTGGAAATGTTCAAGAAAAAGGATCGCAAGCCTGGCCCGGGCAAGGAGGAAGCGAAATGATCTCGCTTAACCTCGTCACCCTGCTCTACCTGATTGCCTCGGTCTGCTTCATACAGGCGCTCAAGGGGCTGTCGCATCCGACCACGTCCCGGCTGGGCAACGCCTTCGGCATGGCCGGCATGGCCATCGCCGTGCTGACCACGGCAGCGCTCATCATCGGGCTGGCGCGCGAAGGCACCGCCACTATCGGCCTGGGCTGGGTCCTGCTGGGCCTGCTGGTGGGCGGTTCCATCGGCACCTTGATGGCCCGCCGCGTCGAGATGACGAAGATGCCCGAACTGGTCGCCTTCATGCACAGCATGATCGGCCTGGCGGCGGTCGCCATTGCGGTTGCCGTCGTCGCCGAGCCGCACGCCTTCGGCATCGTGCCGGCCGGCATGCTGATTCCCACCGGCAACCGCTTCGAGCTGTTCATCGGCACCTTCGTGGGCGCCATCACGTTCTCGGGCTCGGTCATCGCGTTCGGCAAGCTGTCGGGCAAGTACAAGTTCCGGCTGTTCCAAGGCGCGCCCGTCGTGTTCCCCGGCCAGCACATGCTGAATCTGGCGCTGGCGTTGGTGATGCTGGGCTGCGGCCTGTGGTTCATGCTGACGCAGGAATGGACGCCCTTCATCATCATGACGCTGGTGGCCTTCGTGCTGGGCGTGCTGATCATCATCCCGATCGGCGGCGCGGACATGCCGGTGGTGGTGTCGATGCTGAACAGCTATTCCGGTTGGGCGGCGGCGGGCATCGGCTTTTCGCTGAACAACCCGATGCTGATCATCGCCGGCTCGCTGGTCGGCTCGTCCGGCGCCATCCTGTCCTACATCATGTGCAAGGCGATGAACCGGTCGTTCTTCAACGTGATTCTGGGCGGGTTCGGCGGGCAGGCGGGCAGCGCGGCGGATGCGGGCGCGGCGCAGCAGCGCAGCGTCAAGTCGGGCAGCGCCGACGATGCGGCATTCCTGATGACCAACGCCGAAAGCGTGACGATCGTGCCGGGCTACGGCCTGGCGGTGGCGCGCGCGCAGCATGCGCTGAAAGAACTGGCCACCAAGCTCACGGAACGCGGCGTGACAGTGAAGTACGCCATCCACCCGGTGGCGGGCCGCATGCCCGGCCACATGAACGTGCTGTTGGCCGAAGCCGAAGTGCCCTACGACCAGGTCTTCGAAATGGACGACATCAACAGCGAGTTCGCGCAGACCGACGTCGTGCTGGTGCTGGGCGCGAACGACGTGGTCAACCCCGCCGCCAAGAACGATCCGAAGTCGCCCATCGCCGGCATGCCGATCCTGGAAGCCTACAAGGCGCGCACCGTGATCGTGAACAAGCGTTCGATGGCATCCGGCTACGCCGGGCTGGACAACGAGTTGTTCTACATGGACCGCACGATGATGGTCTTCGGCGATGCCAAGAAGGTGCTTGAGGATATGGTGAAGGCGGTCGAATAAACCGCGCCATGCAACGAACGCCTGGCGACAGGCGTTCGTTGCGCGCCTTCATCCGAGCTTCGGACCGGCGCCTTTCTGTACCTACGCCGCCGCCGTCTGGCGCAGCTGTTCGTCCACCACTTCCACCCAATGCCGCACCGGCGTGTCGGTGCCGCTTTGCAGATGGCCAATGCAGCCGATGTTGGCCGACAGGATCACGTCGGGCCCGCCTGCGGCAATGGCCGTCAGTTTGCGGTCGCGCAGCTGCAACGCGATATCCGGATGCAGCACCGAGTACGCACCCGCCGAGCCGCAGCACAGGTGTTTGTCGGCAAACGGCTGCAAATCGAAACCCAGATCCACCAGCAACTGCTCGGACAGCGGCCGCAGGCCCTGCCAATGCTGCAAGGTGCAGGGGGGGTGATACGCGGCCCGCGCGCCGCCGGGCAAACGCGCACGCAGCTGGGCGGCATGCGGGGCGACAATTTCAGCCACGTCCTTGACGCGCGCAACGATATCCGCGGCCTTCTGCGCGTAGGCAGGATCATGCTTCAAATGATGCGCATATTCCTTGACCATCGCGCCGCAGCCGGAAGCGTTCATGACGATGGCCTCCACCGCCCCACCCTGTATCAGCGGCCACCACGCGTCCACATTGGCGCGCATCTGCGCCAACGCGGCGTCTTGCGCGTCCAGATGAAAACTGACCGCGCCACAACACCCCGCACCTGGGGCCAGCCGCGCGCCGATACCCACCGCATCCAGCACGCGGATGGTGGCGGCGTCGATGGTGGGCATCATGGCCGGCTGCACGCAGCCGGTCAGCATCAGCACCTGGCGTGCATGCCCTGACACAACGGGCAAGGCGCCCGCATCACGGCGCTCGGGCACCTTGCGCTTGAGCGCCTCGGGCAGCATGGCGCGCATCGCCTGCCCCGCTTTCATCGCGGGCGCGAACATGGGCGACAACATCGCACGACGCAACAAGTTGCGCTTGGTCTTGTCGGCCCATGAACGTGGCACGCGTTCGTCCACGATCTTGCGCCCGATGTCGATCAGGTGCCCGTACTGAACGCCCGACGGGCACGTGGTTTCGCAATTGCGGCAGGTCAGGCAACGGTCCAGGTGTTGTTGCGTGGACTGCGTGGGCTCGGCGCCTTCCAGCACCTGCTTAATCAGATAGATGCGCCCGCGCGGGCTGTCCAGCTCGTCGCCCAGCACTTGATACGTGGGACAGGTGGCGGTGCAGAAACCGCAATGCACGCAGCGCCGCAAGATGGCGTCGGCTTCGTTGCCCAGGTCGGTATCACGGGCCCAGGATGCCAGGTTGGTTTGCATGCGCTATAGCTCCAGAACCAGGCGGCCGGGGTTGAACAGGCTGGCCGGGTCAAGCTCCTGCTTGAGCCGGCGCGTGATCGCCGCGACGCCGGGCGCCAGCGGATGAAATACCCCGTCGACCGGTGGCTTGCTGTTGCCAGGGCGGAACAAGGTGGCGTGCCCGCCCAGCCGCGCGGCGATTTCGCGAAGCTCGGTGGCGTCACGTTGGCCGGACAACCAACGCTGGCCGCCCCCCCACTCGATCAATGTGGGCCCCAGGCCCAACGCAGCGGCGGTGGGCGGCAGCGCAAGGCGCCACAAAGGCCGGCCGGGGGGAAAAAACGGGTGCGTCTGCTCGCGCAACGAGCGCCACCACACCAGCGCGGCATCCGGCAACAGCGCGTCCCCGCCGATGACGTGGCGCGCACTAGCCAGCGCAGGCGGCGCGCCTGACAGCCGCACGTGCATAAGCCCTTCGCCCCCGTCATCGTCACCCGTCCAGCTGGTGGCGGAAATGGGCAACGGCTTGCCGCGCCACAAGGCAAAGCTTGCCAACGCCTGCGCCTGCGTGGCGGGCAGTACCAACGTCAGTTCTTCCATGGGTCGCGGCACCACCTTCATCGACACATCAAGAATCGCGCCGAAGATGCCGTGCGACCCCGCCAACAAGCGCGACACGTCGTACCCCGCCACGTTCTTCATGACTTCGCCGCCGAACGACAGCATGCGCCCTTCCGAGTCCAGCAGCCGGGTGCCCAGGACGAAGTCGCGCAATGCGCCGGCGCTCATGCGGCGCGGCCCGGACAGCCCCGCCGCCACGCAACCGCCCACGGTTGCCGATGCCGCGAAGTGCGGCGGTTCAAACGCCAGCATCTGCCCGTTCTCGGCCAACACCGCTTCAAGCTCGGCCAACGGCGTACCGGCGCGTACGGTCACCACCAGCTCGGAGGGGTGATAGCTGACGATGCCGCGATACGGCGTCATGTCGAGCAGGCAGTGGCCGTCTTGCGGCGTGACCGGGCGATAGTTGCCGTAGAACGCCTTGCTGCCGCCGCCCATGACAAACAACGGCTTGTGGCCGGCACGAGCCGTCATGACCTGGTCGCACAATTCCGACAGGACAAAATCCATAGGGGATGCGTCCTAGAAACGGGCGAGATCGGGGAACCGCAACTCGCCCGCATGGACGTGCATCTTGCCGTATTCGGCGCAGCGGGCCAGCGTGGGAATGACTTTTTCAGGATTCAGCAGGCACGGCGGGTCGAACGCCCGCTTGACCGCCAGGAACGCGTCGAGTTCTTCGCGAGAGAATTGCACGCACATTTGATTGATTTTCTCCATACCCACACCGTGCTCTCCGGTCACGGTGCCTCCTACCTGCACGCACAGCTCAAGAATCGCGGCGCCAAATTTCTCGGCGCGCTCGACCTCGTCCGGCTTGTTCGAATCGAACAGAATCAGCGGATGCAGGTTGCCGTCTCCTGCATGGAAAACGTTGGCGCATCGCAAGCCGAATTCGTCTTCCATTTGCTCGATGGCGCCCAGCACCCGCGCCAGGTGGCGACGCGGAATCGTGCCGTCCATGCAGTAATAATCAGGCGACACGCGGCCGGCCGCCGGAAACGCGTTCTTGCGTCCCGCCCAGAACTTCAGGCGCTCGGCTTCCGACGTGGACACTTGGCAACGCGTTGCACCGGCATCGCGAAACACCGCTTCCATCCGAGCGATTTCGTGAGCGACCTCGTCAGGGGTGCCGTCCGATTCGCACAGCAGGATGGCTTGCGCATCCAGATCGTAGCCGGCGCACACAAAGGGTTCGACCATATGCGTGGCGCGGCGATCCATCATCTCGAGCCCAGCAGGAATCATGCCCGCGGCGATGACCTGCGTGACGGCATTGCCGGCCGCCTCGACGCTGGAAAAGCTGGCCATCACCACCTGCGCGCAAGCGGGCTTGGGAATGAGCTTTACCGTCACTTCGGTGACCACGCCCAACATGCCTTCTGATCCGATGAAGACGGACAGCAGATCCAGCCCGGGTGCATCGGGCGCCTCGGAGCCCAGCTCGACGATGTCGCCGTCAATGGTGACGACCCGCACGCGCAACACGTTGTGCACGGTCAGGCCGTACTTCAGGCAATGCACGCCGCCGGAATTCTCGGCCACGTTGCCGCCGATGGAACAGGCGATCTGGCTGGACGGATCGGGCGCGTAATAAAGGCCATAGGGCGAGGCCGCTTCGGAAATGGCCAGGTTGCGCACGCCGGGCTGCACGATGGCGGTGGCGCTGGCCAGGTCGATATGCTTGATGCGATTGAATTTGGACAAGCCAAGCAGCACGCCCTGGCTATGCGGCATGGCGCCGCCAGACAAGCCCGTGCCCGCGCCGCGCGCCACCAGCGGCGCATTCAGCCGCTTGCAGATCCGCATGACGGCTTGCACTTGTTCTTCGGTTTCAGGCAGGGCCACCACGGCCGGCAGCGCGCGATACAACGACAGGCCGTCGCACTCGTAGGGACGGGTATCTTCTTCGCGGAACAATACGCAGTGCGCGGGCAACGCGGCCGACAACGCCTCGATGAGCTGCTGCAAAGAATAAGGCGCCTGCACTTGTGCCAGGCCGGTTTCGACCAGTGAATTCATGAGCGCAACAATAGCGCGAGCGCACTATGAAAACAGGCCGGGATTTACCCGCATCCATGGGATAAACGCCGTGCCCGACTCGTAACCAGCAGTAATTGCGCGCGGTGCACGCGTAAAAAAGCCGACGGCAATACCGTCGGCTTCAGCAAGGCGCGCGGCCCGCTTGATGTCTTACCAGGACACGATCTTGCCGGGATTCAGAATGTTGTTCGGATCAAACGCGTGCTTGAGGCTACGCATCAGATCCAGCGCATCGTCGCCATGCTCTTCCGCCATGAATTGCATTTTGTGCAAGCCCACGCCATGTTCGCCGGTGCAGGTGCCGTCCGCCGCAATCGCGCGGCGAACCAGGTTGTGGTTGATCGTTTCCGACTCTTCCCATTCCTTCGGATTGTCGGCGTCCAGCAGCATCAATACGTGGAAATTGCCGTCGCCCACGTGGCCGACGATGGTGTACGGGAAGCTGGCGCGTTCCAATTCTTCGACGGTCTCGCGCACGCAATCGGCCAGGCGCGAAATCGGCACGCACACGTCGGTGGTGCTGGCGCGGCAGCCGGGACGCAATTGCAGGCCCGCGAAGTAGGCATTGTGGCGCGCCGTCCACAGGCGGCTGCGGTCTTCGGGGCGTTCGGCCCATTCGAAGTCCATGCCGCCATGTTCGGCGGTAATCGCCTGCACGGTTTCGGCCTGTTCCTGCACGCCGGCCGGGCTGCCATGGAATTCAAACACCAGCAGCGGCGTTTCGCGCAGGCTCAGCTTGCTGTATTGGTTGACCGACCGCACGCTGGCGGCGTCCATGAATTCCACGCGCGCGATCGGCACGCCCATCTGGATGATTTCAATCACGCTTTGCACGGCGGCGTCCAGCGTGGGGAAGTTGCAGACGGCCGCCGACACGGCTTCGGGCTGCGGGTACAACCGCACGGTGACTTCGGTGATGATGCCCAGCGTGCCTTCGCTACCGACGAAGATGCGCGTCAGGTCGTAGCCTGCCGACGATTTGCGCGCGCGGCCGGCCGTGCGGATGATGCGGCCATCGGCCGTCACGACGGTCAACGACATGACGTTTTCGCGCATGGTGCCGTAGCGCACGGCGTTGGTGCCGGAGGCGCGCGTGGCGGCCATGCCGCCCAGGCTGGCGTCGGCGCCCGGGTCGATCGGGAAGAACAAGCCGGTGCTGCGGATCTCTTCGTTCAACTGCTTGCGCAGGACGCCGGCCTGGACGGTGGCGGTCAGGTCTTCGGCGTTGATCGCCAACACCTTGTTCATCTGCGACAGGTCCAGGCTGATGCCGCCCTGGATCGCCAGGATGTGGCCTTCCAGCGACGAGCCGGCGCCATAGGGAATCAACGGAACACGGTGTTCGTTGCACAGCTTGGCCACCGCGGCCACGTCTTCCGTGCTGTGCGCGAAGACCACGGCGTCGGGCAGCATGGCGGGATACGGGGACTCGTCGCGGCCGTGATGCTCGCACACGGCCGAGGATTCAGACAGGCGGTCGCCAAAGCGCGCGCGCAAGGCGTCCAGACAGGCGGCCGGCACCGGACGGCGCAACGTTTCAGCGTGCAAGGGAGCATTCATGATCAGCGTGTTCTCGGGGAATTCGCGGCGAGCGCGGGTTCGTTAATCCGAATATTCTACGCCGCCCCGCATGCTGCGCCGCAAACCGCCCCAGGAAGACGGCGTGCGGCGCGCCGGCGTGACCGGCCGCTTACTTGCCCGAGGTCAGCGCAACGCGGCGGCGTTCGCGCACCGCGTGCGCCAGGCGCTCCAGCACGGCAACCGACGCGTCCCAGTCGATGCAGCCGTCGGTAATGCTCTGGCCGTACACGAGCGGCTTGCCCGGCACCATGTCCTGGCGCCCGCCCAACAGGTGGCTTTCCACCATGACGCCGATCAGCCGCGCGTCGCCCGCTTCCATCTGGCGCGCCACGTCGTCGATGACGCGGGGTTGGTTTTCGGGGTCTTTGCTGCTGTTGGCGTGGCTGGCGTCCACCATGATGCGCTGGGCCAAGCCGGCCTTGGACACGTCCTGGCAGGCGGCGTCAACGCTGGCCGCGTCGTAGTTCGGCGTCTTGCCGCCGCGCAGGATGACGTGGCAGTCCTCGTTGCCGGCGGTGGACACAATCGCGGAATGCCCGCCCTTGGTCACCGACAGGAAGTGGTGCGGCTGCGACGCAGCCTTGATCGCGTCGACCGCGATCTTCACATTGCCGTCCGTGCCGTTCTTGAACCCCACCGGACACGACAAGCCGGACGCCAGTTCGCGGTGCACCTGGCTTTCCGTCGTGCGTGCCCCGATCGCCCCCCAGGAGACCAGATCCGCGATGTACTGCGGCGTAATCATGTCCAGAAACTCGCAACCGGCCGGCAACCCCAGGCTGTTGATATCCAGCAGCAGTTCACGGGCCACGCGCACGCCCTTGTTGATGTCGAAGCTGCCGTCCAGATCCGGATCGTTGATCAGGCCCTTCCAGCCCACCGTGGTGCGCGGCTTTTCGAAATACACGCGCATCACGATTTCCAGATCGGCGCTCAGGCGGTCACGCACCGGCTTCAGACGCTTCGCGTATTCAATGGCGGCGCGCGTGTCGTGAATCGAGCAGGGGCCGATCACGACGATCATGCGGTCGTCCATGCCGTGCAGGATGCGGTGCATGCCCTGGCGGGCAGCGAACACGGTGTCGCCCGCCTCCTTGGTGCATGCAAACTCGCGCATCACGTGCGCGGGCGGATTCAGTTCCTTGATTTCTCGGATGCGAAGGTCGTCGGTATTGTGTGACACGGTACTGCTCCTGGGTTGCCCGCCAACGGGTCCATATCCGATCGGTGGTTTCCGATCCCGGCGGCACAAAAAAAGCCGCCAGTTCGCTGGCGGCTTTTTTGGGGGATTCTTTCCAAACTTCAGATTGAGTGCGTCCCTTCCTCCGCCAGCGGCTTCAGAAAACCATAAAAATAAAAGGTAAAGGCGGGGGACGCGAATTTCATGGGAAATGACTCTAGCACAAAACATTCGGGCCGTCACATCGTTTTTTGGCGACGGTGACGGCCCGATTTGACGTTCAGGCGGTACCGCCCACGGTCAGCCCTTCCATGCGCACGGTCGGCATGCCCACGCCCACCGGCACGCTCTGGCCGTCCTTGCCGCAAGTACCCACGCCGGAATCCAGCTGAAGATCGTTGCCGATCATGGTGACGCGGGTCATGGCGTCAGGGCCGTTGCCGATCAGCGTGGCGCCCTTGACCGGGTAGGTCACCTTGCCGTCTTCGATCATGTAGGCCTCGGATGCCGAGAACACGAACTTGCCGCTGGTGATGTCGACCTGGCCCCCGCCGAAATTGACGGCGTACAGGCCGCGCTTGACCGACGACACGATTTCTTCGGCAGGCTTGTCGCCGGCCAGCATGTACGTGTTGGTCATGCGCGGCATCGGCAGGTGCGCAAACGATTCGCGGCGGCCGTTGCCGGTGGCGGCGGTTTTCATCAGACGCGCGTTCAGCGTGTCTTGCATGTAGCCGCGCAGGATGCCGTCTTCGATCAGCACGTTGCGCTGGGTGGCATTGCCTTCATCGTCGATGTTGAGCGAACCGCGGCGGTCGGGCAGCGTGCCGTCGTCGACCACGGTGACGCCCTTGGATGCCACGCGTTCGCCGATGCGGCCGGAAAACACGCTGGAGCCTTTGCGATTGAAGTCGCCTTCCAGCCCGTGGCCCACCGCCTCGTGCAGCAGGATGCCGGGCCAGCCGGACCCCAGCACCACCGTCATCTCGCCAGCGGGCGCCGGGCGCGCTTCCAGGTTGACCATGGCTTCATGCACGGCACGTTCGACATAGCCTTGCAGCATTTCGTCCGTGAAGTAGGCGAGCCCCAAGCGTCCACCGCCCCCGGCATGGCCCATTTCGCGGCGGCCGTTGCGTTCGGCGATCACGGTCAGCGACAGGCGCACCAGCGGGCGCACGTCGGCGGCCAGACGGCCATCGCTGCCGGCCACCAGCACGACGTCATATTCGGCCCCCAGACCGGCCATCACCTGGATGACATGCGGGTCGCGTGCACGCGCCATGCGCTCGATGCGTTCCAGCAGCGCCACCTTTTCCGGTGCGCTCAGCGTGGCGACGGGGTCGATGTCGGCGTACAGGCTGCGGCCCATTTCGGCTTCGACTTGGGCGGCCACCTTGACCTTGCCGGCGCCGCGCCGGGCAATGCCGCGCACGGCGTGGGCAGACGACAGCAGCGCGTCGGCCGACAGGGAATCGGAATAGGCAAAGGCGGTTTTCTCGCCGCTGACGGCACGCACGCCGACGCCCTGGCTGATGGAAAAGCTGCCGGTCTTGACGATGCCCTCTTCCAGACTCCATCCCTCGCTGCGCGTGTACTGAAAGTACAGGTCGGCGTAATCGACCTTGTGGGTGAAGATCTCACCCAGGGCACGCGCCATATCCGCTTCGGTCAGGCCCCAGGGGTCAAGCAAAAGCGATTTGGCGGTGGCAAGGGAAGCAATAGCGGGATCAGTGATTTTCATAGGCTCTATTCAGGGGGCATCGGCGCGGCACGGGCGCACGCGTTGCGTGGATGCACAAGACCGTATCGTACCGCTGACCGGCCCCCCTCGTCCCGACTTTGGCAAGGCGGCCGCTACCAAGGGGTGAAAGATTATTCACGCGTGAATAAATATGGGGACATCGAATGAAGTATCAAGTTAAGCAAAACAACTAAATATTGTTTCACCACATAACAGTTGGGGAGCCGCTCCGGAACGCGGTTGAACACTCCTAGGCTCTTGGCATACAAGAGTGAGAAATACCCAGGATTGGTCTGACAAGCGCTGATCAAAATGCGGAAACTCTGCCCGGAACACTCCCTAATTCACCATATCAATCCGCTGAGCAGGCAATGCCAAAATGCATGGCGGCCGCATCGAGGCAACGAAAGTGTCAATTCGGTCACCCTCCTTGGCTCATAAATCGGGGGCTGGCATGGCCCGGCTTTAAATCGTCCACGACCAACAACATAAACCCGGCGGAGGCTGTCACAAAACGCGATTCTTTCGCTAATTGAAACAAATGACGCCGGGAACAGCCCCTGTTTGCGGGATTCGTCCGCCTTGTGAACCAAATTCGCGTCTGTTTCAAATCGTCCTAAATTTGGGAATATCCTTCCCAAAACTTGTTCCTGCCCGAGGCCGGCATACCGTCAGGCCTTGCGGCTCTTTTGATACAAAGTAATTAGCTCGAAAATAGAGAAGTCAAGCCGCAATTTATGTATTATGCGAAGCACAACAATTAAACATTACTTCGCCGGCGATTAAAGCAGTTCCATAATCAGGAATAAACCATGGCCCGAGAAACATACGCAGCTCTGCAAGCAAAGATCGAGAAGGAAATCAACAAGCTTCAAAAGAAGGCGGAAGTCCTCCAAACGAAGCGTCGCAAGCCCGTGATCACCTCCATCATCACGTCCATGCGCGAATACGACATCACCCCGGAAGAAATCATTGCGGCATACGGTTCGGGCAAGCCCGCGCGCGTGGCCCCCGGTGGCCGACGCAAGGCTGGCGCGGCTGCACGCCCCGCCACCGCCGTCAAGCGTGCCGTTGCCCCGAAGTATCGTCACCCGCAAACGGGCGAAACCTGGAGCGGCCGTGGCAAAGCCCCGCGCTGGCTCGCGGCTGAAGAAGCCGGTGGCGCGACACGCGACAGCTTTCTTATCAAAGAATAAAACCTATTCTGTAGTAAGAAATAAATCGGCGCACCAATCTGGTGCGCCGATTTATTTTGGAATTCAGCGTCGAAGCGCCGTCAGGGCTTACTGAACGGGGAACTGAATTTCGCGTTCCGCCCCATTATTCCCGGGGAAATTGTCGAATATCGCGCGTACCAGATAGGGCATCGTGCGCATGAAATCATCGCCCTGACTAAGTATGAAGGCCGTGGAACGGTAAACCTCGGCACCCCCACGTTGGGTGTCCCGAATCTTCAAGCTTAGTGTGTTGCGCTGCACCGCCATTGGCACATCGACCCATTCCGGCCCCCAGTACCCATAGGCGCCACCCCAGGGGCGAGGCCCGTAGAAACCGCCATATCCGCCATAGCCGTAGCCGCCGTAGAAATAGGGATCGTAGGCGCGGCGCACCATTACCTGGGTCTGGCTGGTGCCATAGGTAAATGACACGTCAAAACGCCCCTTGGCGCCGGGCTGGGCTTCGACCAAACCCGTTGCACCGATGCCGGCGCGCACCATGTCCTGATAGGACTGGTATTCCAGATTATTCAGTTGATTCGGATCCGCGGCCACAAATTGGTAAGTCTGCCCTTCAACGCCGGTAGGCCATTGCTGGAACGAAGTCACCCGCGCGGAAACGGACGGCGCGGCGCAACCGGTCAGTGCCAGCGTTGCCGCCACAGCCGTTAATCCTGCCCAACGGCCCACACCGAACAACGACTTTCGGAACATTTTGCGACTCCTGTTGCGCGCGACGGCGCCATCATACTGAGCTTTGACTATGCCCACGGCAAAAAGTTTGCCGTAGCCCGCACGCCCCAGACTGCGCGCCGCGCCCACCTACTACAATAGACCCCTCGTTCAAACTAGGACTGCAACTCCATGCGCACCGACACGCCCATTACCGTTTATCGCAAGGATTACCAGCCCTACCCCTACGACATTCCCGAAGTCGCTTTGGCCTTCGATCTGGCGCCGGACGCCACCGAAGTGCGCTGCACGATGCACGTGCAACGCAAGCCCGGCGCCAGCGCCGACGCGGCCTTGATCCTGGATGGAGAAGACCTGGAACTCGTGTCGGTAGCGGTCAACGGCGCCACCCTGGACGCCGACGCCTATCACCTGTCCGAGCACAGCCTGGCCATATACGGCCTGCCCGCCGACGCCACGGTCGACGTGGTCAGCCGCTGCAATCCGTCCGCCAACTCCACGCTGATGGGCTTGTATGTGTCCGGCGGCAACTTCTTCACGCAATGCGAGGCCGAGGGCTTTCGCCGCATCACCTGGTTTGCCGACCGCCCCGACGTGATGTCGCGCTACCGCGTGACGCTGCGGGCGCAGCCGCAATACCCCGTGCTGCTGTCCAACGGCAACCTGATGGCATCGCGCCAGTTGCCTGACGGCCGCAACGAAGTCGAATGGGAAGACCCGTTCCCCAAGCCTTGCTATCTGTTTGCGTTGGTGGCCGGCAACCTGACGCACCGTGAAACCACCGTCAAGACGGCCAGCGGCCGCGACGTGCTGCTTCAGGTCTACAGCGACCCGGGCTCTGAAACCAAGACCGAATGGGCGCTTGATTCGCTGGTGCGCGCCCTGCGCTGGGATGAAACCCGCTTCGGCCTGGAATTGGATCTGGACCGCTTCATGATCGTCGCCGTCCATGACTTCAACATGGGCGCGATGGAAAACAAGGGCTTGAATATCTTCAACGCCGCCTACGTGCTGGCCGACGCCGACAGCGCCACCGACGCCAACTACGAAGGCATCGAATCCGTCATCGGCCATGAATACTTTCACAACTGGACCGGCAACCGCGTCACCTGCCGCGATTGGTTCCAGCTGAGCCTGAAAGAAGGGCTGACGGTTTTCCGCGACCAGGAATTCAGCGCCGACATGATGGCGCACGACATGGATGCCGCCGCTGCCACCAGCGCGCGCGCCGTCAAGCGTATCGATGACGTGGTGGCCCTGCGCGCCGCCCAGTTCCCGGAAGATGCCGGCCCCATGGCCCACCCCATCCGCCCCGAGAGCTACCAGGAAATCGGCAACTTCTATACGGCAACCGTGTACGAGAAAGGCGCCGAAGTCATCCGCATGCAGCACACGCTGCTGGGCGAGGAAGGCTTCCGCGCCGGCATGGACGAGTACTTTCGCCGCCACGACGGCCAGGCCGTCACCTGCGACGACTTTGTCGACGCCATGGAATCGGTCTACGTGCGCCAGCACCCGGGCCGCGACCTGTCGGTGTTCCGCCGCTGGTACCGCCAGGCCGGCACGCCGCGCGTGGCCGTCACGCTTGAACACGACGCCGCCACCCGCCGCTGCACCGTCACGCTGACCCAGCAATGCCAGCCGGTGGGCGTCGAGAAAAAAGCCGGCGCTGACTACGTCAAGGCGCCGTACCACATCCCGTTTGCGATCGGCCTTCTGGACCAGGACGGCCGCGCGCTGCCGCTGCGTCACGACGGCGCCACCCGCGACACCGCCCTGCTGGAACTGACCACGCCCAGCCAACAATGGGTGTTCGAAGATATCGCCGAGCGGCCCGTGCCCTCGTTGCTGCGCGATTTCTCGGCCCCGGTCATCGTCGACTATGACTGGACCGACGAAGAATTGGCGCTGCTGTCCGCGCATGACACCAACCCCTTCGCCCGCTGGGAAGCCGGCCAGGAACTGGCCACGCGCCAGATCCTGGCCTTGGCCGAAGCCCGCCAGGCCGGGCGCACGCTACACGCGGACGCGGCGTTCATCAATGCCTGGCGCGCACTGCTGACCGACCCGGCCCTGGACGCCGCCTATCGCGCCCGCGCGCTGGCCCTGCCGTCCGAGAAGACGCTGGCCGAGCGCATGCAGGCGGTGGACCCGCCCGCGCTGGCTGTGGCCCGCGACTTCCTGCGCGCCGAACTCGGCCGGCAGCTGGCCACGGAATTGCGCCAGGCGTTCGAACAGAACCAGACGCCGGGCGAATACAGCCCCGCGCCGGTGCCCGCCGGCAAGCGCGCCCTGAAGAACCTGGCCTTGAGCCATCTGCTGGCGGCCGGCGAACACGACGCCCAGCGTCTGGCCGAGCATCAGTACGAGCACGCCGGCAACATGACCGACAGCATGGCCGCGCTGTCTGCCCTGATCAATTACGGCCAGGGCGACTTCCCCCAGGAAGCGCTGGCAGCGTTCTATGACAAGTGGCGCGACAACCCGCTGGTGGTGGACAAGTGGTTTGCCTTGCAGGCGGCCGCGCGTTCGACCACGGTGCATACCGCCCGCGAACTCATGACGCACCCCGCCTTCACGTTGCGCAACCCCAACCGCGCCCGCGCGCTGATTTTCCAGTTCTGCCTGAACAATGCGCGCGGCATGCACCACCCGGACGGTTCGGGTTATGCGTTCTGGGCCGAGCAGGTGTTGGCGCTGGACGCCCTGAACCCCGAAGTTGCGGCTCGGCTGGCGCGTGCGCTGGATAACTGGTCGCGCTTCGTGCCGGCCCTGCGCACGCCCATGCAGGCCGCGCTGCAACAGGTGCGCGCCCATGCGGGCTTGTCGCGCAACGTGCAGGAAATCGTATCCAAGGCTTTAGAATTCGCAGCATAGGGAGACCCTCTTGAAACGTAAAACACTTACTCAATACCTGGTGGAGCAACAACGCTCTGCCCAAGCCCTGGCGCCGGAAGTCCGGCTGCTGATCGAAGTGGTCGCGCGCGCCTGCAAGGCGATTAGCCACGCCGTCAGCAAGGGCGCGCTGGGCGGCGTCCTGGGCAGCCTGGAAAGCGAAAACGTCCAAGGCGAAGTGCAGAAGAAACTGGACGTCCTGTCCAACGAAATCCTGCTTGAAGCCAACGAATGGGGCGGCCACCTGGCGGCCATGGCCTCGGAAGAAATGGAAACCATCCATTTGATTCCGAACCGCTACCCCAAGGGCGAATACCTGCTGTTGTTCGACCCCCTGGATGGCTCGTCCAACATCGACGTCAACGTCTCCATCGGCACCATCTTCTCGGTGCTGCAGGCCCCGCACAACGTGTCGGGCGCTCCGGTCTGCGAAGACGATTTCCTGCAACCCGGCAACAAGCAGGTCGTGGCCGGCTATGCCGTCTATGGCCCGCAGACCATGCTGGTGCTGACCATCGGCAATGGCGTGGTCGGCTTCACGCTGGACCGCGAAATGGGCTCGTGGGTGCTCACGCACGAGAACATCCGCGTGCCGGAAGACACCAAGGAATTCGCCATCAACATGTCGAATAGCCGCCACTGGGCACCGCCCGTGAAGCGCTACGTCGACGACTGCCTGGCCGGCGCCACGGGCCCCCTGGGCAAGGACTACAACATGCGCTGGATCGCCTCGATGGTGGCGGACGTGCATCGCATCCTGACCCGTGGCGGCATCTTCATGTACCCCTGGGATGCGCGCGAACCCGGCAAGGCCGGCAAGCTGCGCCTGATGTATGAAGCCAACCCGATGAGCTTCCTGGTCGAACAGGCCGGCGGCGCCGCGATCAACGGCGTCCAGCGCATCATGGACATCCAGCCGGACAAGCTGCACCAGCGCGTCAGCGTGATCCTGGGCTCGAAGAACGAAGTCGAGCGCGTGGGCCGCTATCACGCCGAGGAAGCGGCGAAGTAATGCCGCGCTGAAAAGCAAAACGCTGAAAAGCAAAAAGCCCCTTGATTGCTCAAGGGGCTTTTTTTTATTGCGCGCGGGGCGCAACGGCGGTCACTTGACCTCTTCGATGGACTTTACGTCGTCCTTGTTGATCTGGACTTTCTTGCCGTCCTTGTCGTATTCATACATGCCGGACTTTTTGTCATAAGACGGCGAATCGGGCGTCACGGTCGAGCTACCGTCCCGTTGCTGAATGACCGAGGGCGACGAGCATCCGGCCAGCACCCCAACTCCGGTCACCACCAGGGCCAACGTCATGGTCTTCAGGTTCATGGGCGTGTTCTCCAAGTGTGAATAGGTGATTCCACTGTATCGGGAACCTGGCCCCGATATCGTGTCGGGTTGTCGGCAAATTGAGAAAAAACGTAAACCCCGCAACCCACATCGTAAAAAAACCCCTCACGGGCAAGCCTGTGAGGGGTTTTACGCTTACATAAACCGCAAGCCGTTACAGGTCAGCGCAAGGGCTCAGACCTTGGCGTTGGCCTCGATGAAGCGGCGCACCTCGGCCATCGTGCAGTCCATGACCTGTACGCGCTGCGGCAGCGACTCCAGGTTGGCCAGGTTGCCCGGCGGCGTGGCCGGACGGCCCAGCGCTTCTTCGATGGTTTCGGAAAACTTTGCCGGCAAGGCCGTCTCCAGCACCAGCATCGGCACCCCGGGCTCAACGAAGTCGCGCGCCACTTTCACCCCATCGGCGGTGTGCGGATCGACCAGCACGCCGGTCTCGTCGTACAGCGACCGGATGGTGGCCAGGCGCGCCTCGTGCGAGCTTTGGCCGGACACGAAGCCGTAGCGCGATTCGAACTGCGGCTTCAGGTCGGACAGGTCGAACGAGCCCTCTTGCACCAAGGTGGTCCACAGCGCCTTCACGCGGGAGGCGTCGCGGCCCACCAGATCGAAGACGAAGCGTTCGAAGTTGGACGCGCGCGAGATATCCATCGACGGGCTGGACGTGGCGTACGTCTGCTCGGCCGGACGCGGACGGTAGATGCCCGTGCGGAAAAACTCTTCCAGCACGTTGTTCTCGTTCGTGGCCAGTACCAGGCGGCGCACCGGCAAGCCCATGCTGCGCGCGATGTGACCCGACAGGATGTTGCCGAAGTTGCCCGACGGCACCGCGAACGAGACCTGCTGGCCCGGCTTGTCGGTGGCGCGCAACCAGCCGTGGAAGTAATACACGACCTGGGCGGCGATGCGCGCCCAGTTGATCGAGTTAACGGCGCCCAGACGGTACTTGGTCTTGAAAGCCAGGTCGCTGGCCAGCGCCTTGACGATGTCCTGCGCTTCGTCGAACACGCCGCGCACGGCGATGTTGTGGATGTTTTCGTCTTGCAGCGAATACATCTGTGCGCGCTGGAAAGCGCTCATGCGGCCATGCGGCGACAGCATGAACACGGCCACGCCCTGCTTGCCGCGCAACGCGTATTCGGCCGCCGAGCCCGTGTCGCCCGAGGTCGCGCCCAGGATGTTCAAGGTGGTGCCGCGCTTGGCCAGCGTGTATTCAAAGACCTGGCCCAGGAACTGCATGGCCATGTCCTTGAACGCCAACGTCGGGCCTTCGGACAAGCCCAGTAGCGACAAGCCGCCGTCCAGCGGACGCAGCGGCACGATGTCTTCGCTGTTGAAGATCTCTTGCGTGTACGCCGCGCGCGTCAGGCGGCGCAGGTCGTCGGCCGGAATGTCGGTGGCAAACAGCGACAGCACTTCAAACGCCAGGTCGGCGTAGGACAAGCCGCGCCACGATTCCAGCGTTTGCTCGGAGACCTGGGGCAGTTGTTCCGGCACGGCCAGGCCGCCGTCGGGCGCCAGGCCTTCCAGCAGGATGTCGGAAAAGGGCTGGGCGGCCATGCCGCCTCGGGTCGAGACGTATTTCATGTCAGGTTCTCCACGCGCAAACGGGTGACCTTGGACCGCACGAACGGCATCGCCTCGATGCGCTCGATGGCCTGATTGATGTTGCCTTCCACGGCTTCATGCGTCAGGAAGATAATGTCGGCGCCGCCGATGTGCGAGGGCTGCTGGATCATCGAACCGATCGAGATCGAGCGGTCGGCCAGGATGCGGGCGATGTCCGCCAACACGCCCGGCTGGTCGTCCACGCGCAGGCGCAGGTAGTACGACGTGCTGACGAGTTCGATCGGCAGGATCGGCGTGTCCGACATGGCATCCGGCTGGAACGCCAGGTGCGGCACGCGGTTGCCCGGATCAGCGGTGTGCAGGCGCGTCACGTCGACCAGGTCGGCCACCACGGCGGATGCGGTGGGCTCTTCGCCCGCGCCCTGACCGTAATACAGCGTAGGGCCAACGGCATCGCCCTTGACCAGCACGGCGTTCATCGCGCCTTCGACATTGGCCAGCAGGCGCTCGGACGGCACCAGCGCGGGATGCACGCGCAGTTCAATGCCGTCGGGGCGGCGCTTGGTCACGCCCAGCAGCTTGATGCGGTAGCCCAGGCGCTCGGCATGTTCGATGTCTTCGGCGGCCAGCTGCGAGATGCCTTCGATGTAGGCGCGGTCAAACTGCACCGGCACGCCAAAGGCCAGCGAGGCCAGCAGCGTCAGCTTGTGCGCGGCGTCCACGCCTTCCACGTCGAAGGTGGGATCGGCTTCGGCGTAGCCCAGGCGCTGGGCTTCGGCCAGCACGTCGGCGAACGGCAGGCCGCGCGAGCGCATTTCCGACAGGATGAAGTTCGTGGTGCCGTTGATGATGCCCGCCACCCACTGGATGCGGTTGGCAGTCAGGCCCTCGCGGATCGCCTTGATGATGGGGATGCCGCCGGCCACCGCGGCTTCGAACGTGACCATGACGCCGCGCTCGTAGGCGGCGGCGAAGATCTCGTTGCCGTGCTTGGCCAGCAGCGCCTTGTTGGCGGTGACGACATGCTTGCCGTTGGCGATGGCTTCCATCACCAGTTCCAGCGCCAGCGTGTCGCCGCCGATCAGTTCAACAACGATGTCGATTTCCGGGTCGCGCACCAGCGCGTGCACATCGGTATCAACCAGGATCGAGTCGCCCACGCGGGCGCGCGCCTTGGCCACGTCGCGCACGGCGGCGCGGGTGACTTCGATGCGGCGGCCGGCGCGGCGCGCGATTTCTTCCGCGTTGCGCGACAGCACGGTCCATGTGCCTCCGCCAACAACGCCAAGACCAAGCAGGCCCACCTTCATGGGACGCATCGCGCCGCCCTCGGGGGCTTGCGCGGCGGGTGAGCGTTCAGGGGTATTCATTTCAGCAATCCGTCCTTGCGGAACATATCTTTGATGCCGCGCACCGCTTGGCGGGTGCGCTGCTCGTTTTCGATAAGAGCGAAGCGTACGTAGTCGTCGCCATACTCGCCGAAGCCGATCCCGGGGGACACGGCCACTTTCGCATCCGACAGGACACGCTTGGCAAATTCCAAAGAGCCCATCGCCCGGTAGGGCTCGGGGATCTGCGCCCAGATATACATGGACGCCTTGGGAATTTCCACATTCCAACCTGCTTCGTGCAGGCCGCGCACGAGCACGTCGCGGCGGCTTTGGTATTGGGCCACGATCTCGCTCACGCAATCCTGCGGGCCGTCCAGGGCGGCAATCGACGCCACCTGGATCGGCGTGAACGTACCGTAGTCGTGATAGCTCTTGATGCGCGCCAACGCGTTGACCAGCTCGCGGTTGCCCACCATGTAGCCGATGCGCCAGCCCGCCATGTTGTAGCTTTTGCTCATCGTGAAGAACTCGACGGCGACATCGCGCGCGCCGGGCACCTGCATGATGGACGGCGCGACATAGCCGTCAAAGGTGATGTCGGCGTAGGCCAGATCATGCACCACCAGGATGTCGTGTTCCTTGGCCAGCGCCACCACGCGTTCGAAGAACGACAGGTCCACGCACTGCGCGGTCGGGTTGCTGGGAAAACCCAGCACCATCATCTTGGGCTTCGGGATGGACTCGCGCACCGCGCGTTCCAGCTCTTCGAAGAAATCGACGCCGGGCGTCATGCGCACCGAACGGATGTTGGCGCCGGCAATCACCGCGCCGTAGATGTGGATCGGGTAGCTGGGGTTGGGCACCAGCACCGTGTCGCCGCGATCCAGCGTGGCCAGCATCAAGTGGGCCAGGCCTTCTTTGGAGCCGATGGTGACGATGGCTTCGGAATCCGGATCGAACTCGACCGCGTAGCGGCGCTGATACCAATCACAGATTGCCTTGCGCAGACGCGGAATGCCCTTGGACACGGAATAGCCGTGAGTGGTGGGACGCGAGGTGGCCTCCACCATCTTGTCGACGATGTGCTTGGGTGTGGCACCGTCCGGGTTGCCCATGGACATGTCGATGATGTCCTCGCCCCGGCGCCGCGCCGCCATCTTGAGCTCGCCAGTAATGTTGAAAACGTACGGGGGCAAACGCTCGATGCGAGAGAACTTCCTCATGATGGGAATCCTTAGGGGCGGAAAGGGCGAAAAAACCAGGGCGCGGTCGCGCGAAGGGGAAAGGGGCTTAAAGCCGCGCCAGCACACGATTGCAGCGCAGCAAAACCCTGTAATCTAGCGCAACGACGGCCATGCGGCAAATGGGGCAAAAACGGGTCCGTTTCCCCATTGAAAAGACAGGCTTTTTTTAACCTGTCCACACGCGCCAAAAACCACGTTGTTGCAAGGCAGGGAATCCGCTTATACCGTCAAGCAACGAAGCCCCCAACACTGCAACCCATGGCGAGTTTGATGCGCTATCATCAAGCCCATAAAGCCGGAGTTTTTATTGAAGCTGCATACTGATCCTGCGACGGCCGCCCTGAACACCGTGACTGCTTACGGTGAGGGGTATATCGAGGTCAACCAAGTTCGTTTTTCCTCGTCGGTCGCATTTGGCCCCGAAGGCGAAGTTACCGAATGGCCTGTTGACTCGCCGGCCGACATCACCTCTACCCTGTTGCACCAGGCGGCCGGTTTGACCGAGCCCGTCCGCGACCCGATGGCTTTTCTGGATGAACCGGAAGCCAGCCCCAGCCGCCCGGCCAATGCGCCCGAGGTATTGCTGGTAGGCACGGGCGCCCGGCAACAGTTCCTGCGTCCCGAAGTGTTGCGTCCCCTGTTGGCCATGGGAATCGGCGTCGAGATCATGGACACGCACGCCGCCTCTCGCACCTACAACATCCTGATGGCAGAGGGCCGACGCGTGGTCGTCGCCCTCATCCCCCCCAATGGAGATCCACAGAAATGACGCCCAGCATCGGCAAGCCCGCCCCGCAATTCACCGCGGAAAGCACGATTGGTCCGATCAGCCTGGAACAGTGCCAGGGCCGTGCCGTGATCCTGTATTTCTACCCCAAGGACAACACGCCCGGCTGCACCACCGAAAGCCAGGACTTCCGCGACCTGCACGCCGACTTCCTGGCGGCCAGCGCGGTGGTCATCGGAATCTCGCGCGACTCGCTCAAGTCGCATGAGAACTTCAAGGCCAAGTACGAACTTCCTTTCCCGCTCATCTCCGACGCCGACGAAACCGTGTGCAATCTGTTCGGCGTCATCAAGCAGAAGAATATGTATGGCAAGCAGGTGCGAGGCATCGAGCGCAGCACCTTTTTGATCGACGCCTATGGCGTGCTGGTGCAGGAGTGGCGCGGGGTGAAGGTCCCGGGCCACGCCAAGGAAGTCCTGCAGGCCGCGAAAAGTATCGGTTAGCCGTACAGGAATACCCGTCAGGCGCTATTGCCGGCCCACCCTGGAGAGTGACGCATATGCCGCTTCCGAAGTTGCCCACCCGCCCCGCAGCCATCCTGACCTTCCCCTCGGGCGAATCCGCCCGGGCGCAGGCCCGCACTACCAAGACTGCCGCTGCGCAGTCCAGCACCCACGCCGCGCTTGGCCGGGGCGGGCGCCGTCTTGGCCGCGCGCCCAGAACGAGCCGCGCAAGTTGTTCGTGCTGGACACCAACGTACTGCTGCACGACCCCAGTTCGCTGTTCCGCTTTGAAGAGCACGACATCTTCCTGCCGATGATGACGCTGGAAGAGCTGGACCATCAAAAGAAAGGCATGTCGGAAGTGGCGCGCAACGCGCGTCAGGTCAGCCGATCGCTGGACGCGCTGGTGCAAGACGCCACGCAGCTGGACGAAGGGCTGGAACTGGCCAAGCTGGGCAACAAGGATGCCACCGGCCGCCTGATGTTCCAGACGACCGCCATCCACAGCACGCTGCCGTCCGACCTGCCCATGGGCAAGGCCGACAATCAGATCCTGGGCGTGGTGCGCGCCCTGCAAGAAAAATTCCCGCAGCGCGAGGTCGTGCTGGTGTCCAAGGACATCAACATGCGCCTGAAGGCGCGCGCGCTGGGCATGGCCGCCGAAGACTACTTCAACGACCACGTCCTGGAAGATTCGGACCTGATGTACACGGGCGTGATGCAACTGCCCGAGGACTTCTGGAACAAGCACGGCAAGGACGTGGAATCCTGGCAGCAAGGCGGCACCACGTTCTACCGTATCCATGGTCCGTTGTGCTCGCAGTTCGTCGTCAACCAGTTCGTCTACTTCGAAGGCCAGATGCCGCTGTACGCGCAGGTGCGCGAAGTCAGCGGCAAGATGGCGGTGCTGGCCACCTTGCGCGACTACACCCACGGCAAGAACAACGTCTGGGGCATCACGGCGCGCAACCGCGAACAGAACTTCGCCATGAACCTGCTGATGAACCCGGAGTGCGATTTCGTATCGCTGCTGGGTCAGGCGGGCACGGGCAAGACGCTGCTGGCGCTGGCGGCCGGTATCACGCAGGTGCTTGAGACCAAGCGCTACACCGAAATCATCATGACGCGCGTCACGGTGCCGGTTGGTGAAGACATCGGTTTCCTGCCCGGCACGGAAGAAGAAAAGATGTTGCCCTGGATGGGCGCGCTGGAAGACAACCTTGACGTCCTGAACATGGGTGACGGCGAAGGCAACGGCGATTGGGGCCGCGCCGCCACCATGGACCTGATCCGCTCACGCATCAAGGTCAAGTCCCTGAATTTCATGCGCGGCCGCACGTTCCTGAACAAGTACCTGATCATCGACGAGGCCCAGAACCTGACGCCCAAGCAGATGAAAACGCTGGTGACCCGCGCGGGCCCCGGCACCAAGGTGATCTGCCTGGGCAACGTTGCCCAGATCGACACGCCGTACCTGACCGAAGGCAGCTCGGGCCTGACGTTCGTCGTAGACCGCTTCAAGGGCTGGCCGCATTCCGGGCACGTCACCTTGCAGCGCGGCGAACGTTCGCGCCTGGCCGACTACGCGGGGGATGTGCTGTAAGGTCTGAACGATCACTGCACGCTCCGGAAAAAAAGCCCCTTGAAGAAACTTCAAGGGGCTTTTTCTTGCTTGGACCAATCAACCGACGGTGCTTATTTGTCGGCCGCGTTGGTGATGGCATTGCCGGCCCGGGACATATCGCGGCCCATGCCCGCCACGGTATTGCAACCGGCGAGCACGAATCCGAATACGACAAAGGCGGTCAGCACGATCTTGCCGCGCATGCTGTCAACTCCTGAACAAAAAAATCGATGCAAGTGTGTGGGGGGTGAAGGTCAAACGATCTGCACGCGCAGTTCGCCCAGGCCTTCCACGCCACCGGTGATGACATCGCCTTGCACCACGGCGCCCACACCCTCCGGCGTGCCGGTGAAAATGATGTCGCCCGGCTGCAATTCGAACAGGCCCGACAGGTACGAAATGCTTTCCGGGATGTTCCACAGCATCTGCGAGATGTCGCTGGATTGCTTGCGCTGGCCGTTCACGTCCAGCCAGATCGCGCCCTTGTCCAGCGTGCCCACGACGCTGCGCGGGTGGATCGGGCCGATCGGGGCGGACTCGTCGAACGCCTTGCCGATTTCCCAGGGACGGCCCTGCTTCTTCATTTCGCCTTGCAGGTCGCGGCGGGTCATGTCCAGGCCCAGCGCATAGCCCCACACGCATTCGTTGGCCTGCTCGACCGGAATGTCTCGGCCGCCCTTGCCCAGCACCACGACAAGTTCCATCTCGTAGTGCAGGTTCGAGGTCTTGGGCGGATACGACATTTTGCCGGTTTCACCGTCGGCAACCGGACGCACGGCGTCCGCGGGCTTGCAGAAGAAGAACGGGTCTTCACGGCCGGTGAAGCCCATTTCCTTGGCGTGTTCGGCGTAGTTGCGACCCACGCAATAGACGCGGCGCACCGGAAACAACGCGGCGCTGCCGTCCACGGGGACCGCGACGGGCGGCTGGGGAGGTAATACGTAGTCCATGAGCGATCAACCTATGACAAATACGTGACTGAAAACCGGCCAAATATCTTACCTCCGCGCGCGAGGCGCGGCGCGTAAGGTAAAAATCATCCGCGAGTTTATCCCTTTCCCGGCGCCACGGGCGGCCGGGTTTCGTTCAGGAAAACGTAGGGATTTCACCATCGAAAACCACCAGGCGCTCGATGAAGCCGGCCATATAGGTTTTCATTTCCTGGTGCGCGGGCGACACCTGGTAGCGGTCATGGGCCGCCTCGTCAGCGAAGGCGGCCACCACCGCGTGCGTCAGGCCGTCGGCGCGGCTGGCCTGGTTGGGTCGAAAGGCATAGCCCGCCACCCCATCGCATTCCGCCAGCACCCGATCGCAATACACCTGGACGCGTTCGTGAAAGCGGGCGTCGGCGGCGGACGACAGTTGCAACATCACCACATGCAGAAACATCAGGACTCCTTCTTCGAACGCGTCGCTGCCAGCCAGGCGCGCGCAACCAATCCCATGATGCCGTCTCGCAACAGCAACACGCACAAGACGAAGATGGCCCCTTGCACGATCAGCACCCACGAGCCCAGCGGCGCCAGGTAGTTTTGCAGGGACACAAACGTGAAGGCCCCGGCCAGCGGACCGAACACGGTGCCGATACCGCCCAGCAGCGCCATCAGCACGACTTCGCCGTTGGCGTGCCAATGCACGTCGGTCAACGAGGCCACGCCGAACACCAGCACCTTCAAGCCGCCCGCCAGCCCCGCCACCGAGGCCGACAGCGTGAAGGCCAGCAGCTTGTAGCGCGACGTGGAATAGCCTAATGAGCGGGCGCGCTGCTCGTTGTCGCGCACCGATCGGATCACTTCGCCAAAGGGGGAATTGAGCACGCGCAGCACGAAGGCGTAGCCCAGCGCGAACACGGCCAGCGTGAAGTAATACATGGGCATCACGTTTTGCAGGTCGAAAATTCCGAAGAGCTTGCCGCGCGGCACGCTTTGCAGTCCATCCTCGCCTCCCGTGAAGCCTGCCTGCACCGCAATGAAGTAGACCAGCTGCGACAGCGCCAACGTAATCATCGCGAAGTAGATGCCCTGGCGCCGGATGGCGATGGCGCCGAACAGCAGCCCCAGCAACCCGCCCGTGACCACGCCCGCCAACAACCCGAGTTCGGGCGTGGCGCCCAGCACCTTCATGACGATGCCGGTTGCATAGGCCGCCGCGCCGAAGAAGGCCGCGTGGCCGAAGGACAGCAGGCCCACGTAGCCCACCAGCAGGTTGAACGCCGCCGCGAACAGCGCAAAGCACAGCACCTTCATCAGGAATGTGGGATAGACGAACCACGGCGCCGCCAGCGCCACCACGGCCAGCACCGCCATGGATATCCGCATCGCGCGCCGGCTCAGTTGCACGGGCTGGCGCGTCGCTTCGGCCGCCAGCACGTTCTGCACCTGCAAGGGCTTGCCGAACAGCCCGGCCGGCTTGCACAGCAGCACCAGCACCATGATGATGAAGATCGCCAGGTTGGCGGCTTCTGGGTAGAACACCTTGGTCAGGCCTTCGATGATGCCCAGCCCGAAGCCGCTGACGATGGCGCCCATGATTGACCCCATGCCACCAATCACCACCACCGCGAACACCACGACCACCAGGTTCGATCCCATCATCGGGCTGACCTGATAGATGGGCGCGGCGATCACGCCCGCCACCGATGCCAGCGCCACGCCCAGCGCGTACGTCAGCGTGATCAACAACGGCACGTTGATGCCGAAGGAACGCACGATGGTCGGGTTTTCGGTTGCGGCGCGCAGCATGGCGCCCACGCGCGTTTTCTCGATCAGCACCCAGACCGCCAGGCACAGCACCAGCGACACGGCCACCGCCCAACCGCGATACCACGGCAGGAACATGAAGCCCAGGTTCACACCGCCGGACAAGGCCTTTGGGATGGTGTACGGCAGCCCCGACACGCCATAGGCCTGGCGCAGCCCGCCTTCGATCAGCAGCGCGATGCCGAACGTGAGCAGCAGCCCGTACAGGTGGTCCATGCGATAGGTGCGGGATATCAGCAGGCGCTCGACCACCACGGCAAACACCGCCATGATGAGCGGCACCAGCACCAGCGCGGCCCAGTAGTTCACGCCCAGGTAATTGAGCAGCATCCAGGCCAGAAACGCACCGGCCGTGTACTGCGCGCCATGGGCAAAGTTGATGATGTTCAACAGGCCGAAAATCACCGCCAGCCCGATCGAGAGCAAGGCGTAGAAAGACCCGTTGATCAGGCCCAGCAACAGCTGGCCGAACAGCGCCGTGGACGGCACACCGAAAATTTCGAACACAGGGATTCTCCTTTCAGACGCCCAGGCGGCGTGCGATCCGGGCAGGATCGCGGCGCGCCTCGTCCGCCGACAACTGATCGACCACGCAACCGTGCTCCATGACGTAGTGGCGGTCGGCCACCTTGGTCGCAAAGCGGAAGTTCTGCTCGACCAGCACGATGGTGAAGCCGCGTTCTTTCAGCGTGCGGATGGCGTGTCCGATCTGCTGCACGATGACGGGCGCCAGGCCTTCGGTGGGCTCGTCCAGCAGGATCAGCTGCGCACCGGTGCGCAAGATGCGCGCGATGGCCAGCATCTGCTGCTCGCCGCCCGACAGGTTGCCGCCGGAACTGGCGCTGCGTTCGCGCAGGTTGGGAAACAGCGTGTAGATTTCGTCCAGCGACATGCCGCCGTCGGCCAGGCGCGGCGGCAGCAGCAGGTTTTCGGTGACGCTCAAGCTGCGGAACACCGCCCGCTCTTCGGGGCAATACACCACGCCCAGCCGCGGGATGCGGTGCGGCGCCATGTTCACCGTTTCCTGCCCGTTCAAGCGGATGGAACCGCGCCGCTTGTCCAGAATGCCCATGATGGCGCGCAGCGTCGTGGTCTTGCCCGCGCCGTTGCGGCCCAGGATGGTGACAAGTTCGCCACGCTGAACGTCGATGTTCACGCCGTGCAGCACGTGGGATTCCCCGTACCAGGCGTTAAGGTCGTTGATGGCCAGCATGTCAGTGCGCCTCCTCGTCCGAGCCCATGTACGCGGTGATGACGCGTTCATCGCGCGACACGGCGGCGTAATCGCCTTGCGCCAGCACCGCGCCGCGCGCCAGCACGGTGATGGTGTCGGACAGGTCCGCCACCACGGACAGGTTGTGTTCGACCATCAGGATGCTGCGGTTCACCGCCACGCGCCGGATCAATGCGGCGATGCGGGCCACGTCTTCCTGGCCCAGCCCCGCCATGGGTTCGTCCAGCAACATGATGTCGGGGTCCAGCGCCAGCGTCATCGCGATTTCCAGCGCACGCTTGCGGCCATAGGGCAGCATGGCCGCCGTCGTGTCCGCCAGATTGGCCAGGCCCACCGCGTCCAGCAACTCCATGGCGCGTTCGTTCAGGCGGTCAACGCTACGGCGGCTGCGCCAGAAACGCATGCCGTCGCCATGCTGGCGCATCAAGGCCACACGCATGTTCTGCAGCACGGTCAGGCCCAGGAACACGGCCGAAATCTGGAACGACCGCACGATGCCCAGCCGGGCAATCTGCTCGGGTGCCAGCGCCGTGATGTCGCGCCCACGGTAATGGATGACGCCCGCGTCGGGCGTCAGAAACTTAGTCAGCAGATTGAAGCAGGTGGTCTTGCCGGCGCCATTGGGGCCGATCAAGGCGTGGATGGAGCCTTCGTGCAGGGCAAGGGTCACGCCATCGACGGCATTGAAGCCGCCGAAGCGCTTGACCAGCCCCTGTGCGGACAGAACCGCTGGGGTGCTTGGCGTCGTCATGGTGGGCCTCTTACATGCGGGCCAACAGGCCGCCGTCGATCGCCAGGACATGCCCGTTGACGAACGAGGCGGCCTTCGAGGCCAGGTACACCACGGCAGGCGCAACGTCTTGCGGCGTGGCCCATCGGCCCACCGGCACCGAGGCCGACAGGAAGGTTTGGAAGTCGGGGTTGTCTTGCAGCCCCTGCGTGAAATCGGTGCGCACAAAGCCCGGGGCCAGCGCATTGCACGTGACGCCGCTGGCGCCGTATTCCACCGCCAGTGCGCGCGTGAAGGCGGCGATGGCGCCCTTGGCGGTGGCGTAGGCGGCAATGTTGGGCATGGTCGCCTGCCCCGCCACCGATGACATCAGCACGATGCGGCCGAAGCCGCGCTTGCCCATGCCCGGCAGCACGGCGCGCGCGCAATGAAACGCGCCGTTCACGTGCACGTTCTGCAAGGCCTGCCACTCGGCCGGCGTCATCTCGACAACGGGCTTGCGATTCTGGTTGCCGGCATTGCTGACCAATACGTCGATGGACAGGCCCGCGTCATCCAGACGCGCCACGGCGTCGGTCACGGCGCTCGCGTCGGCCACGTCAAAGGACACGCCATGAGCGTCGATTCCCAGCGCGGCCAGCTTGGCGGCCGCGGCGTCGCAGGCGGCTTGCGACAGGTCGTTGACCACCACCCGCGCCCCCGCGCGGCCCAGCGCTTCAGCGATGGCGTAGCCCAGGCCCCTTGCCGCGCCCGTCACCAGCGCGACGCGCTCCGCCAGACCGAACATCTGGTCCAGATAGTCGTGTTTCAAGCTTGTCTCCTTGTTTTATAGGCATCGGATCTCTAGGTCCGGCCTGTGTCGCCCCTGCTTCTTCGTACAAAACACGGTTGACATGAATCTCAATATACGCGACTATTTTTGAACACTCAATAACAAGATATTTATCTTCGATAACGAGTTCTGGCTAGGAGACAATCATGGCCCTCGAAACCCCCGGCTGCCCCGCCGCGAATGCGCTGCCGCCCCTGGCGTCGCGCTTTCTGAAAGTGGCCGACCTGCCCTGGAAACCCACGCAAGTAGAAGGCATCGACATGAAGGTGCTGATGCAGGACAAGGAAACCGGCTTGCTGACCGCCCTGTTCCGCTGGCAGCCCGGCACCGAACTGCCCCTGCACGAACACGTGGAAGTCGAACAGACCTATGTGTTGGAAGGTTCCATCGTGGACGCCGAAGGCGAGGTCTGCGCGGGCGACTACGTGTGGCGGCCACGCGGCAACCAGCACATTGCGCGCGCCCCCAACGGCGCGCTCGTCCTCAGCTTTTTCTTAAAGCCCAATCTGTTCATCGACGCCTACGCCGGCCAGACGCTGGAGTAAGCCCCGGCTTTTTCAACCCGCACGACCCCGCATGACCGCCCGGCACAGGGCGGCGCGCAAAAGAACAAGCCCCCAAGGAGACACCCCATGAAGACCCGTATCAAGAACAGCCTTGCCGCCTGCGTGCTGGGCGCCCTTTCCATTCCCGCCATGGCGCAGGTATCGGACGACGTCGTGAAGATCGGCGTGCTGGGCGATCAGTCCGGCATGATGGCGGACCTGTCCGGCAAGTTCGGCGTGGAAGCCGTAAAGATGGCCGTCGAGGATTTCGGCGGCAACGTGCTGGGCAAGCCCATCGAAGTGATTTCGGCCGACCACCAGAACAAGGTGGACATCGGGGTGTCGGTGGCGCGCCGATGGTACGAGAACGACAAGGTGGACCTGATCCTGGACGTGCCCAACTCGGCCATCGCGCTGGCCGTGCAGGACCTGACCCGTCAAATGAAGCGCGTGGTCATCTTCACCAGCGCGGGGTCGGCGGACCTGACGGGCAAGGCGTGTTCGCCCAACGGCATGCACTGGACCTACGACACCTACGCCTACGCCACCGGCGTGGCCAACGGCGTGATCGAGGACGGCGGCAAAAGCTGGTTTTTCATTACTTCCGACTACGCGTTCGGCCACTCGCTGGAACGCGACGCCATGGCGGTCGTCAAGGCCAAGGGCGGCCAGGTGGTGGGCAGCGTGCGCCATCCCATCGCCAGCTCGGACTTTTCGTCTTTCCTGTTGCAAGCGCAAGCGTCAAAGGCGCAGGTGATCGGCCTGGCCAACGGCAGCGGCGACACCATCAACAGCATCAAGCAGGCCTTTGAATTCGGCATCATGGGCAGCAAGCAGCGAGTGGCCGCACTGTTCATGAGCATCGTCGATGTGCGCAGCGTGGGGCTGGAATACGCGCAAGGGCTGAACCTGGTCGAACCGTTCTATTGGGACCAGGACGACAAGGCACGCCAATGGTCCGAACGCTATTTCAAGCGCACGGGCCGCATGCCGTCGATGGTGCAGGCCAGCAACTACAGCGCCACGATGCACTACCTGAATGCCGTCAAGGCCGCCGGCACAGACGCATCCGAACCCGTGCTGAAAAAGATGCACGAGACGCCCATCAACGACTTCATGACGGAAAACGGCCGCATCCGCGAGGACGGCCGCGTCATGCGCGACCTGTATCTGTTCCAGGTCAAGAAACCGTCGGAGTCCAAGCGCGATTGGGACTACTACAACCTGGTGCGCAAGATTCCGGCCGAACAGGCGTTCCGCCCGCTCAAGGACGGCGGCTGCTCGCTGGTGAAGTCGTGATGGACGGCGCGCAGTCGCTGTTGGCCGGCAAGCGCGCCGTGATCACGGGGGGCGCCAACCCCCGTGGCATCGGCGCGGCCGTTGTCGAGCTCTTCCTGGCGCAGGGCGCCAGCGTCGCGGTGCTGGACCACGCCTATCCCGAAGACGGCCCGGGCGCCCTGGTGGACGGCCGCGTCAACCTGCATTGCGACGTGTCGCGCGGCGCCTCGTGCGAGGCCGCGCTGGCCCGCGCCGTACAGGCGCTGGGCGGCCTCGACGTGCTGGTCAACAACGCCGGCATCGTGGCCGCCACGCGAATCTGGGATCTGCCCGAAGACGAATTCCGGCGCATGGTCGACGTCAACCTGACGGGCACCTACAACGTCACGCACGCCGCCCTGCCCGCGTTGCTGGAAAGCACGCGGCAACCGGCCATCGTCAACTTGGGGTCCACCGCCGCCCTGCGCGGCGGCGGCCTGCTGGGGGGCTCGCATTACGCGGCGTCCAAAGGCGGCGTCATCAGTTTCACCAAGGCGCTGGCGCGCGAACTGGGCCCACGCGGCGTACGCGCCAATTGCGTTGCGCCCGGCATTATCGAAACGGACATGACGCTGGGAAAATTCGGCGAAAATTGGGAACAAGAACTCAAACAGGGCATTCCGCTGCAACGTTTCGGCTCGCCCGCCGAGGTTGCCCAAGCCATTCTGTTCCTGGCCTCGGACCTGTCCTCCTATTCAACCGGCATCGTGGTCGACGTCAACGGCGGCTTCCACATTCACTAGGCACGTCCCCGCGCAATGAGCACTCCCGACCGCATGCTGTCCATCCTTGACCTTTTTCGCGACGACACCACCGCCGCGTTCCAGGAGGACGTCATGGCCCATCTGGATTGCTCGCGCGCCACCGCGTATCGCTACCTGAAATCGCTGACCGAAAGCGGGCTGCTGGCGCCCACCGCGGGCGGGGCCTACGTGCTGGGCTCGCGCATCATCGAACTGGACCGCCATCTGCGCCAGCACGACCCGCTGATGCGCGCGGCGCGCGACGTCATGCGCGCCACGGGCGACGAACTGCACGCCAACCTGATGTTGTGCAGCTACTACGGTGACAAGGTCATGTGCGTGGACCGCTACTGGACCGACAACTCGATCGAATCGAGCTATGCGCGCGGCCGGCCGTTCCCGATGTTCCGGGGCGCGACGGCCAAGCCCATCCTGGCGAACCTGCCACCCTACCAGTTGCGCAACCTGATGCTGTGGCACGCGGCCGAAATCCGCGAGGCGGGCCTGGGTGAAGACTGGGACGAATTTCGCGCCAACCTGAAACGGCTGCGCACGGCGGGCGTATGCGTATCGCATGGCGAGGTCGACCCCGGCTTGATGGGGATCGGCGCGGCGATCTTCAGCCCCGAGCAAAAGGTGGTGGGCAGCCTGGTCTTCATTGCCGCCCAGGCGAACACGTCGGCATCGCGCCTTGAGGTCTTGCAAGCGCGCATCCAGGTGGCGGCGGCCGAAGTGTCCCAGAACCTGCAAGCCCCACAAAGCAACGGCGCGGCGGCGATCGGCATCATGCCGTCGCGGCCGCGCCGCATCAAGGCCCCCGCCGGTGCAACACCGGCGCGGACCAAAGCCTGATCAGGCCTTGTTGTAGCGTTCGACGCTGTTCACGATTTCTTCGTGAGCGGCGTCCACACCCTTCCAACCCTTGACCTTGACCCACTTGCCCTTTTCGAGATCTTTGTAGTGCTCGAAAAAGTGCTGGATACGCGCGACGTCTTCGGTCGGCAGGTCTTCGTACGACTTGATGTTGCGGTACGGGGGGTACAGCTTTTCAATCGGCACGGCCAACAGCTTGGCGTCGCCGCCCGACTCGTCGTCCATTTCCAGCACGCCGATGGCGCGGCAGCGCACGACGGCGCCGATCTGGATCGGGAACGGGGTCAGGACCAGCACGTCGGCGGGGTCGCCGTCGTCCGACAGGGTTTGCGGGATGTAGCCGTAGTTGCACGGGTAGTGCATGGCGGTCAGCATGAAGCGGTCAACGAAAATCGCGCCCGTGTCCTTGTCGACCTCGTACTTGACCGGGTCGGCGTTCATGGGGATTTCGATGATGACGTTGAAGTCTTCCGGCAGCTTCTTGCCAGGGGAGACGCGATCAAGACTCATGATTCAACCTTGTTGTTTGTCTGAAGAAATGTTCAAAGCGAGCCGTCGTCCTTGAACGGCGGCTTGGTCGTCGGCACCGGCGCCGACGCCGGGGCGGGCGTGGGCTTGGCGGGGGCGGCGGGCGCCGGCGGATAGGTAGGCCCGGGGTCATCGGAAAACCGCCCCGGGAACCGGGCGCTGTCGAAAGAACCGTCGAAATCCGCCGTGCCCCCCGCCCACGGGGGGTCTTCGGG
>NZ_LBHW02000016.1:0-138122 GCF_001005835.2 Achromobacter sp. LC458 | reverse complement strand
CGCGCCGCCCGCGGCCCCGCCTCGGCAGGCGGATGCGCCCGCCCCGCCCCCCCCGCCCGCCGGTAATTTTCAGGCGGATTTCTGCCCGTATGCGCTAGGATTGTCGGCGCAATTCCCCAACCCGATGTCCGCCTCCTCTGGAGAAACCCCGCATGACCTCCCTAGACTCGTTCGCCATCACCAAGAAGTGGCCTGCCCAGCATCCCGACCGCATCCAGCTGTATTCGCTGCCCACGCCCAACGGCGTGAAGGTGTCGATCCTGCTGGAGGAAATCGGCCTGCCCTACGAGCCCCACCGGGTGGCTTTCGACAAGCAAGACCAGTTTTCTCCGGAATTCCTGTCCCTTAGCCCCAATAACAAGATCCCGGCCATCCTTGATCCCAACGGCCCGGGCGGCAAGCCGCTGGCGCTGTTCGAGTCGGGCGCCATCTTGATCTACCTGGCCAGCAAGACCGGCCAGTTCATCCCGACGGACACGGCCGAACGCTACGAGACGCTGCAATGGCTGATGTTCCAGATGGGCGGCATCGGCCCCATGTTCGGCCAGTTGGGGTTCTTCCATAAATTCGCCGGCAAGGACTACGAAGACAAGCGCCCGCGCGACCGCTACGTGGCCGAGGCCAAGCGCCTTCTGGGCGTGCTGGACCAGCGCCTGGAAGGCCGCGACTGGGTCATGGGCGAGGAATACACCATTGCCGACATCGCCATCTTCCCGTGGGTACGCAACCTGGTCGGCTTCTACGAAGCGGGCGAGCTGGTCGGCTTCCCGCAGTTTGCGAACGTGGCCCGCGTGCTGGAAACGTTTGTCGCGCGCCCGGCCGTGGTGCGGGGCCTGACCATTCCGAGCTAGGCATGGAACTGCGCCAGCTGCGTTACTTCGTGCGCGTGGTCGAGGCCGGCAGCATCGGCCGCGCGGCGATGTCCATCGGCATGGTCACGTCGGCCCTCAGTCAGCAGATCAGCCGGTTGGAGGGCGAACTGTCGACGCGGCTGTTGCAGCGCAGCGCCAGCGGCGTGGTGCCGACCGATGCCGGGTTGGCGTTTTTTCGGCAGGCGCAGCTGGCCTTGCGCCACGCGGATGACGCCGTGCAGGCCGCGCAACAGGCGCGGCTGGCCGGCCACGTCAGCGTGGGCCTGTCATCAACCACCGCCGCCATTTTGGGCGCGCCGTTCCTGCAAGCCATGAACGAACGCTACCCGGACATCCGGCTGCATCTGGTCGAGGCGCTGTCGGGCCACCTGGCCGACATGCTCAACGGCCGGTTACTGGACCTGGCCATCGTGTTCCAGGCCGAATCCGCGCGCCGTTGGAGCATCATGCCGCTGCTGGACGAGCCGCTGTTCCTGTGCGCGCGTCGCGACATGCCCGGGGTGCCGGGCGGCGACACGACGCGGCTGGCCGACATTGCGCATCTGCCCCTGGTGCTGCCCAGCGGCCGCCATGGCTTGCGCGCGCTGGTCAACAACGCCTTCCTGCAACTGGGCCAGACGCCGCGCGTGGTGGCCGAGGTGGATGGCTTGTCGCTGTTGATGGACGTGGTGCAGCTGGGCAGCGCCGCCACCATCCAGCCCAGCTCCGCCACGGCGCGTATTGCGCCCGGGCAGTTGCACATGGCCCGCATCGACGACGCCCACTTGTTCCGCCCCAATCTGCTGGTCAGCCTGTCCGACGACGAACTGTCGCCCGCCGCGCTGGCCGCGCGCCTGGTGCTGGCCGACGTCTCGCGCACGCTGGCGCAACAGGGCAAATGGGCCGTCGTGGCCCTTCACGATTCGTGAAGACCCGTTGACGCCCGCCTGATATCGCGGACGCCGCCCCGTCAGTACAGTCAGCCCATTGAATTGGGGACGATGGCATGGTGGACGTCTTGGTGGTGGGAGGGGGCAACGCGGCGCTGTGCGCGGCCCTGATGGCGCGCGAGGCCGGCGCCAGTGTGTTGCTGCTGGAAGCCGCGCCGCGCGAATGGCGCGGCGGCAATTCGCAGCACACGCGCAATCTGCGCTGCATGCACGATGCGCCGCAAGACGTGTTGATCGACGCCTATCCCGAAGAGGAATACTGGCAAGACCTGCTGAAAGTCACAGGCGGGCAGACCAACGAACATCTGGCGCGCCTGGTCATCCGCGAATCGTCCACGTGCCGCGACTGGATGCGCCGCCATGGCGTGAACTTCCAGCCGCCGCTGTCGGGCGCGCTGCATGTGGCGCGCACCAACGCCTTTTTCATGGGCGGCGGCAAAGCGCTGGTGAACGCGTATTACCGCAGTGCCGAAGCGCTGGGCGTGCAGATCCGCTACAACGCGCCGGTCGATGCGCTGGAGCTGGAAGACGGCCGTTTCAAGGCCGCCCGCATCGGCGATGAACGCATCGAGGCGCGCGCCTGTGTGCTGGCGGCGGGTGGCTTCGAGTCCAACCGCGAATGGCTGCGCGAGGCCTGGGGCCAGAACGAACGCGGCGAATGGCCGGCCGACAATTTCCTGATCCGCGGCACGCGCTTCAACATGGGCGTGCTGCTGAAATTCATGCTGGACGCGGGGGCGGACGGCATCGGCGACCCTTCGCAATCGCACTGCGTGGCAATCGACGCGCGCGCGCCGCTGTACGACGGCGGCATCTGTACGCGCATCGACTGCGTGTCGCTGGGCGTGGTGGTCAACCGCGACGCCGTGCGCTTTTACGACGAAGGCGAAGACTTCTGGCCCAAGCGCTATGCCATCTGGGGCCGGCTGACCGCCATGCAGCCCGGGCAGATCGCCTATTCCATCATCGACGCCAAGGCCATCGGCCGCTTCATGCCGCCCGTGTTTCCGGGCGTGAAGGCGGACACGCTTCCCGAACTGGCCGACAAGCTAGGGCTGGACCCGGCCACCTTTGCACAGACCTTGCGCGACTACAACGCCGCGTGCCGTGTCGGTACCTTTGACCACACCGCGCTGGACGACTGCCACACAGAAGGCATCGCGCCCGCCAAGACGCATTGGGCGCGGCCCATCGACACCGCGCCGTTCTACGGCTACGCGCTGCGCCCCGGCATCACCTTTACCTATCTGGGCTTGAAGGTGGACGACACCGCCGCCGTGCGCTTTAACGACGTGCCCAGCGACAACCTGTTCGTGGCCGGCGAGATGATGGCCGGCAACGTGCTGGGCAAGGGCTATACGGCCGGCGTGGGCATGTCCATCGGCACGGCGTTCGGCCGCATTGCCGGCACCCGGGCCGCCGCCGCCGCGCGCGCCCAGACCCTTGCAAAGAGCGCGACATGAAGCAGCTTGAAGCCCTGGCCCGCGAGGCCCAGTCGTTTTCCACCCCGCATGCTTCGACGCCCGGCAGCCCCGCCGTGGCCGAGCAACCCGCGATGCCCGCCGCCATGGTCGAACACCCCGTCCAGTGGCGCGGCAAGAACGCCAAGCCGCAAGCGGACGCATTGACCGAAGACGAAACCGAGGTGGCGCGCGTTATGCAGATCTGCAACGCCTGCCGCTATTGCGAAGGCTTTTGCGCGGTGTTTCCCGCCATGACGCGCCGCCTGGAATTCGGCAAGGCCGACCTGAACTACCTGGCCAACCTGTGCCACAACTGCGGCGCCTGTCTGCACGCGTGCCAGTACGCGCCGCCGCATGAATTCGCGGTGAACGTGCCTCAGGCCATGGCCAAGGTGCGGGTGCAGACCTACACCGATTACGCCTGGCCGGCCGCGCTGGGCTCGCTGTACAAGCGCAACGGCCTGGCTTTGTCGCTGGCCACCGCCGCGGGTCTGGCGCTGTTCCTGGTGCTGGCCGTGTTGATGGCGGGCGGCCTGTTTCATGAACCCATGGCCGGCAATTTCTACGCCGTGTTCCCGCACAACACGCTGGCGCTGATGTTCGGCGTGGTGTTTGGTTTTTCGATGTTGGCCCTGGGCGTGGGCGTCACGCGCTTCTGGCGCAACGTCAGCCCGGGGGCGGCATCCGGCGCGGCGGTGGCCGAGGCCGCGCACGACGCGCTGCGCCTGCGCTATCTGGACGGCGGCCACGGCAAGGGCTGCAACAACGCCGACGATGCGTTCACCTTGTGGCGCCGGCGTTTTCATCACTTCACCTTTTACGGCTTCATGCTGTGTTTTGCCGCCACCTGCGTGGCCACGCTGTACCACTATCTGCTGAATCAGCAGGCGCCGTATCCGTTGCTGAGCGCGCCGGTGTTGCTGGGCACGGCCGGGGGCATCGGCTTGCTGATCGGGCCGGCCGGTTTGCTGTGGTTGAACATCAAGCGCCATCCGCAACAGGGCGACGCGGCACAGAAGCCGATGGATCGCGGCTTCATCGTGCTGCTGTTCCTGACCAGCGCCACGGGGCTGGCCTTGCTTGCCGGGCGCGATGGCGGCGCGATGGCGCTGTTGTTGGCCATACACCTGGGCGTGGTGATGGCCCTGTTCCTGACGCTGCCCTACGGCAAGTTCGCGCACGGTATCTACCGTTCGGCGGCGCTGCTGAAGTGGTCTATCGAAAAGCGCCAGCCGAACAAGCTGCAACTGGGCTCCGATTGATCTGACCCGACCCGACCCCACCCGCGCCACGCGGGCATGACGGCGCCCCGGCGAGGGCGCCGCATCCGATGACAAACGAGGAGACTTCAATGATCCAAACCCGACTGCTGGCGCGCGTTGCGCTGGCCGCCTGTTTGCTGCCGGCGTTGCCGGTGGCGCACGCGCAATCCTTCCCGACCAAGCCCATCACGCTGGTGGTGCCGCATTCCGCCGGGGGCACGTCCGACATCCTGGCGCGCACGGTTGCGGCGCAAGCGGCCAAGACGCTGGGCCAGACCATCGTCATCGACAACAAGGGCGGCGCCAACGGCACCATCGCGGCCAAGCAGGTGGCCTCGTCCGCGCCGGACGGCTACACGCTGCTGCTGGCTACCGCCAGCACGCATGGCATCAACCCGTCGTTGTACTCGCGCATTTCGTATGACGCGGTGAAGGACTTCACACCCGTCACGCTGTTGGCCACGGTGCCCAACGTGCTGGTCATCGGGCCCAACGTCAAGGCGGCCAGCGTGCAGGAATTGATCGCCTACCTGCGCGGGCAGGGCGACAAGACGAACATGGGATCGGCGGGCGCCGGCACGCCTGGCCATCTGGCAGGCGAGATGTTCAAGAGCGCGGCCAAGCTGCAATTCACGCACGTGCCGTACAAGGGCGGCAGCCCGGCCATCACGGATTTGATCGGCGGTCAGATCGACTTCATGTTCACCACCATTCCGGGCGTGTTGCCGCACGTGAAGGCAGGCACGCTGCGCGCGCTGGCGGTGACCTCGCCCGAGCGTTCGCCGGCCATGCCCGACGTGCCGACGATGGCCGAGTCCGGCCTGCCCGGCTTCCAGGCGGTGTCGTGGCACGGCGTGGTTGCGCCGGCCGGCACGCCGCCCGAGGTGGTCAACAAGCTGAATGCGGCGTTAAGCGGTGCGCTGGCCGCGCCCGCGGTCAAGCAGCGCCTGATGGAAGAAGGCGCGGCCGCGTCCACCCTGAACACCGCCGCGTTCGGCACGTTCATCCAGAGCGAGATCGCGTCCTGGGCGAAAGCGGTGAAGGATTCGGGCGCGACGGCGAATTGATGCACAGGGGGCGAATGGCGGCCGCCGGGCCGCCGATCGCACCCGCGAATCACAGCCTTGCCGTCCCGGCGCGCCGTACACCGGGGCTTGCGGGCCCCGGCCAGCATGCTAGGATCGCCGCCATGTTGACGACCCTGTTGCTTGCCCTGCTGGCTGCCGCGCCCGCCGCCCCTGCCGCCGACCCCGTTTCGTCCTATCCCCTGCAATGCCTGTACGCCGCCAAGCACGAGGGCGGCTCGCTGGAATCCGAGGACCATTGCGCGCGCGTTGACGGCGACACGCTGACCTTCGCTGCCCAGGCGCTGGCGCGCATGGATTTCAACGCGGACGGCTTGTCGCCGGCATACACGCACGGGTCATGGCGATGGGTACGGCCCGACGGCAAGTCCGTGGCCGTGGTCACGTACGACAATTTCGCCGACGACTTTGAAGACGGGCTGACGCGCGGGCCGTGGTCAGGCGGCATGGCGTATTACGACGCCCAGCTCAATCGCGTCATCACGACGCCTTACGATTGGGTCGACCGTTTTGAAGGCGGGCTGGCCGTGGTGTGCCAGGGCTGCCGCAAGGTGCCTGCCGCCGGGGGCGAGCACTACTACATGGCGGGCGGCCAATGGGGCGCTATCGACCGCCAAGGCCGGGTGGTGATGCCTTTGCGTCACGAAGCAGCCAGCTTGATGCAGGACGTGGAAGCCGCGCGCGCGGGCGCCGACACGCGGCGCTGAGCGCCTGCCGGTCGTTCTCAACCGGCACGCCGCATTACCCTCCAGCCATCAGCTTGCCCAACGTCACCATGCCTTGTTCCATGTCGACGCTCCAGGGGTGCCCGTGGTTAAGACGCATGAAATTTCCGAACGCGCCCGATGACGAAAACAACGGCCCTGGTGCAATGCTGATGCCGTGATCCAATGCCGCCCGATGCACCTTCAGCGTGTCGATATGCTCGGGCAGCTCTACCCAAACGAAGTAGCCGCCGGCCGGGCGCGTGGCGCGCGTGCCTTTGGGAAAGTAGCGCGCCACGGCCTGCAATAGTTCGCCCTGCTGCAATGCCAGCGCCTGCCGGAACTGGCGCAGGTGGCGGTCGTAGCCGCCTTTTTCCAGATAGGCCGCGATGGCGGCCTGGGTGGGCGCGGCGGTGGCCAGGCTGGTGGTCAGCTTGTTGCGCATGATCTGCCGGGTGTAGCGTCCCCCCGCCACCCAGCCCACGCGATAACCCGGCGCCAGCGTCTTCGAGAACGACGAGCAATGCATCACGATGCCCTCCTTGTCGAACGCCTTGGCCGGGCGCGGCCGTTGTTCGCCAAAGTACAGCTCGCCGTAAACGTCGTCTTCAATCAGCGCCACGCCGTGGCGCGTCAGCAGCTTGACCAGCGCTTCTTTCTTGCTGTCGGGCATCAGGCTGCCCAGCGGGTTCTGAAACGTGGTCATCAGCCAGCAGGCGCGCGGACGGTGCTGCACGATGGCGCGTTCCAGTGCTTGCAGGTCGATGCCTTCACGCGGATGCGTGGCCACTTCGATGGCGTGCAGCTGGTTGCGCTCCAGCGATTGCAGCGCGGCATAGAAGGTGGGGGATTCGACGATGACCGCATCGCCCGGCTGGGTCACCGCCGCCAGGCTGAGGTTCAGCGCGTCCAGCGCGCCGTTGGTGATGATGATGTCGTCCACCGGCACCGACAGGCCATCGGCCAGATAGCGCAATGCAATGGCGCGGCGCAGCGCCGCGTCGCCCGGGCTGAGGTCGTCAATGGAACCCCACGGATCCAGCCGCTGCGCCGCCGACGCCATGAACTTGCCCAGCCGCGCGTAGGGCAGCAGCGACGGGCTGGGAAAGGCCGAGCCAAACGGCACCATGTCGCGGCGCAGCGTGGCGTTAAGCACTTGCAGCACGTTGTCGCTGACGTCCACCGGGTGACGCCCGGCGGTGGCGCTGGACAGGGCGTCGGGTTCCGGTAGCGCGGCGTGCGGGGCGCGCAGCACGTAGTAGCCGGACCGATCGCGCGCGCGGATCAGGCCGCGCGCTTCCAGCAGGTAATAGGCCTTGAACACCGTTGACGGGCTGACGCCCCGGCTGGTGCTGGTCTGCCGCACCGAGGGCAGGCGGTCGCCGACTTGCAGCAAGCCGGAACTGATGGAGGCGGTGATGTCTTCGGTCAACCGTTCATAGCGCTTCATGGCGGTGTCGTTTCAAAAAGGGAAAAAGAGGGGCGGGGCGGTACGCGGGTGTGACGGTGCGCCGTCATGTCGACATGCCGATGGCGCGCATCAGAAGCCGCAGCGCGTAGGCCGCCACGCCCAAGGTGGCGACGCTGGCGGCCCACAGCAGCGCCAGCCACAGCAGGCGGCGCGGCCAGGCAGATGTTGTCCAGACACGCATCAATGGAACTCCTCGCCGGTACGAACCTTGCCGCGAAACACGTAGTACGACCACGCCGTGTAGGCCAGGATAATCGGAATGATCAGCAACGCGCCGACCAGCGCGAAGCCCTGGCTTTGCGGCGGCGCGGAGGCCGTCCAGATGGAGACGTCAGGCGGAATGATGGCGGGCCAGATGCTGATGCCCAGGCCCGTGTAGGCTAGAAACACCAGCGCCAGCGACAGCATGAACGGCCCGGCGGCGGGCGTGGCGCGCACGCGCCGGATCAGCTCGAAGCCGGCGGCGGCCACCAGCACCGGCACCGGGAAAAACCAGAACATATTGGGCAGGCTGAACCAGCGCTGCGCGATATGCGGCTGCGCCAGCGGCGTCCACACGCTAAGCACCGCGATCACGGCCAGCAGCGTCAACGTCAGCGGCCGGGCGATATCGCACATGTGGCGATGCAGCCGACCTTCGGTTTTCATGATCAGCCAGGTGCAGCCCAGCAAGGCATAGCCCACCACCAGCCCCACGCCGGTGAACAGCGAGAACGGGCTGATCCAGTCCCACGCGCCGCCGTGAAAGGCGCGTCCCACCACCGGAATCCCTTCGATGTAGGCGCCCAGCGTCACGCCCTGGAAGAACGTGGCGGTGACCGAGCCAAAGACAAAGGCCAGGTCCCAATAAGGGCGATGATGTTCGTCGGCCTTAAAGCGGAATTCGAACGCCACGCCGCGAAACACCAGGCCCAGCAGCATGAACACCAGCGGCAGGTGCAGCGCGCTGAGGATCACCGCATACGCCAACGGAAACGCCGCCATCAGCCCCGCGCCTCCAAGCACCAGCCAGGTCTCGTTGCCGTCCCAGACGGGGGCCACGGTGTTGACCATGACGTCGCGTTCATCGCGGTTGCGGATCAGCGGAAACAGAATGCCGATGCCCAGGTCGAAGCCGTCCATCACCACGTACATCATCACGCCGAACAGAATGATGACGGCCCATATCAATGCAAGGTCGATGCCCATGGCGTCAGACTCCGGAACGGTTGTGCGGCGCGGGTTCCACCCCCGCCAGCGTGGACGCCGCGGACAGCGGGCGTGACGGCTGGCGCGCTTCACCCGGGCCACCCGACAGTGGCGCGTGGCCGGGCGCGGGGCTGGGGCCCATGCGAATCAGGCGCAGCATGTACGACACGCCCGCGCCGAACACCAGCAGGTAGACCGCCACGAACAGGGCCAGCGTCAACGTCAGTTCGCCAACGCCATGCGGCGTGGCCGCCTCGGCCGTACGCATCACGCCGTAGACGATCCAGGGTTGACGGCCGATCTCGGTGACGTACCAGCCGGCCAGCATGGCGACAATGCCGGACGGCCCCATCCACAGCGCAAAGCGTTGCAGCGCGCGCGACTCGTACAGCCGCCCGCGCCAGCGTGTCCACAGCGCCCAGCCGGCCAGCAGAATCATCAGCATGCCCAGCCCGGCCATGATGCGAAACGACCAGAACACCACGGCGGCATTGGGGCGGTCTTCGGGCGGATAGGACTTCAGCCCCGGGAACTGGCCGTCCCAGCTATGCGTCAGGATCAGGCTGCCCAAGCGCGGCACGTTCAGCGCAAAGCGCGTTTCTTCGCGCGCCATGTCGGGAATGCCGAACAGCGTCAGCGGCACGCCCACGCCGGGTTCGTTGTCCCAATGGCCTTCAATGGCGGCGATCTTCGCGGGTTGGTGCTTCAGGGTATTGATGCCATGAAAGTCGCCCACCACCGCTTGCAGCGGCGCCACCAGCAGCAGCATGCCCATGGCCATGGCGAACATCTTCTTCACGGCGGGGCTGCGGTCGCCGCGCAGCAAATGCCACGCGCCGGACGCGCCCACCATCAACGCGGTGGCCAGGAAGGCGGCGATGCCCATGTGCGCCAGGCGATACGGAAACGAGGGGTTGAAGATCACGGCCAGCCAGTCGGTGGGCACGACGCGCCCGTCCAGGATCTCGTAGCCGGCCGGCGTCTGCATCCAGCTGTTTGACGCCAGGATCCACGTGGCCGACACCAGCGTGCCCAGCGCCACCATGATGGTCGAGAAAAAGTGCAGGCCCGGGCCGACGCGCGTCCAGCCGAACAGCATCACGCCCAGGAAGCCGGCTTCCAGGAAAAAGGCGGTCAGCACTTCGTACGCCAGCAGCGGCCCCGTCACGCTGCCTGCGAAGTCCGAGAAAAAACTCCAGTTGGTGCCGAACTGGTACGCCATCACCAGGCCGGACACCACGCCCATGCCGAAGTTGACGGCAAAGATCTTGGTCCAGAAGTGATACAGGTCGCGATAGACGGTTTTGCCCGTGCGCAGCCAGAAGCCTTCCAGCACCGCCAGGTAGCTGGCCAGGCCGATCGTGATGGCGGGAAAAACGATGTGAAATGAAATGGTGAACCCAAACTGTATTCGGGCAAGCAATAGCGCGTCGCCATGCATAGCGGTCTTCCTGATAAACGGGTGTCCTACCTGTCGAACGGTAGATCCGCAGCGCGATGCAGTACAGATTCAGAAATTGAATAAAAAAGCGGATCAGATTGGGCGGACGGACGCGTAAAGCCAGGCGGGATGCCGGGTCTGGCGCTGTACCCGGATCAGGCCCGCGTCATGATGGTGTCCCTGAAAAACGACGCAGACACTTGCCATGCCCTGCGTGGACGGCGGCGGTTCCCGATCCCGGTTCGTTCGGCTACGATGGGAGCCCGCCGTTGGATCCACTTTCATCGACGTTTGCCGCAGGCCGCCGTCCTTCGCCCCATAGATACCCGAGAGTCATGAGCATCACCAAAACGAAGGGCACGTCCAGTAAAGCCCAGGCCTTGCCGCACCGCATCCGCGACCAGTTGCGCTATGAGATCCTGACGGGCGCCTTGCCCGCGGGCACGCCGCTAAAGCAGGACGCCCTGGCCACGCGCTTTCAGGCCAGCCGCATTCCAGTGCGCGAAGCGTTGCGCCAGCTGGAAACCGAAGGGCTGGTGGCGTATCACCTGAACCGGGGCGCGGTCGTCATCCGCATGGACGTGGACCAGATCTGTGAGCTGCTGGACATCCGCATCGCGCTGGAAGGCTACGCGGTGCGCGCGGCCGTGCCCAACATGGCGCGGGCTGACCTGGACACCTTGGAAGCCATCCTGAAGGCCTACGACGAGGCCGATTCGGTGTCGGAGTGGGCCGAGCTGAACCGCCGTTTTCACCTGGCGCTTTGCGCGCCGGCAAACAACACGCGGCTGCGTCGGCTGATCGAGGAATACGGCCTGAACACGGACCGCTACACGCACGAGATGATGTCGCAGGCGACCGGCAAGGAAGGGCCGCAGGCGGATCACTACCGCATCCTGGAAGCCTGTCGTGCGCAGGACGGCGCGTTGGCCGCGCGCCTGGTGGAAGCGCACATCATCGAAACCAAGAAAAACCTGGTCGCCATGCACCGCATGCGCGAAGACGGCTGAACGGGCCTACGCCGCGCGGCCGCCCAGGTACAGTTCGCGCACCTTTGCGTCATTCATCAAGGCTTCGGCCTGCCCGGTGATGGCCACCGTGCCCATCGACAGCACGTACGCGCGGTCGGAAATGCGCAACGCTTCCATGGCGTTTTGCTCCACCATCAGTATCGTCACGCCTTCCTTGGCGCGGATGCGCTGGATGGCTTCGAACACTTCGCCCAGCGTCTTGGGTGACAGCCCGGCCGATGGCTCGTCCAGCAGCAACAGGCCCGGCGAAGGCATCAGCGCGCGCGCCAGCGCCAGGATTTGCCGTTCGCCGCCCGATAACGACGCGGCGGGCGCATCCAGCTTGCGTTGCAGCACGGGGTAGTGTTCGCACAAGGTGCGCACGCGCGCCAGGCACTGCGCCTTGTCCAGCGCATTGCCGCCCACCAGCAGGTTTTCGCGCACCGACAACGCCGTGAACACGTTCTCGGTTTGCGGTACGAAGCCCAGGCCGTGACGCAGGATTTTCTCGTGCACGGGAAAGCGCGAGATGTCTTTGCCTTTCAGCATGACCTGGCCTTCGCGCGGCTTGAGGTAACCGGCGATGGTTTTCAGCAAGGTCGATTTGCCGCAACCGTTGGGTCCCAGCAGCGTCACGATTTCAGATTGGCCTGCATGCAGCGACAAGCCGCGCAGAATGTCCACGTCGCGGGTGTAGCCAGCAACAACGTTTTGCACGTCGATCATTTTTTCGCTCATCAAGCAGCTCCCATGCGCAGTACCGGCGTGGCCGTGGTGCCGCCAGCGGGCTTGGCCGTCGCGCCGCCCAGATACGCCTGCAACACCCGTTCATTGGACGCCAGTTCATCCGGCCGGCAATCGGCCACGATGTGGCCACGGTCCAGCACGATGCAGCGATGGCAGACTTCGCGGATGAAATGCATGTCGTGCTCGACAATCACAATCGTCATACCTCCATCATTCAGGCGCTGCAACGCACGGACAATGTCGCTGCGCAGGTTTGGGTGCACGCCGGCCGTGGGCTCGTCCAGCATCAGCATGCGCGGCTGCGCCATCAGCGCGCAGACGATGCCCAGCAATTTCTTTTGCCCGCCCGAGATCGCCGCCGCCGACAAATCGCGCACCGGCGTCAGCAGCAATTGGTCCATCAACGCGCCGGCACGCGCCCGCGCGCGTGTCTCGGCCAGCCCCGCCGCGCGCGAGCCGAACAGGTTTTCCCACACGCCGTGATGTTCGGTCGAAGCCGCCATGGCGACCTCGGCCACGGACATCTTGCGTGGCATCGACGGCAACTGGAAGGTGCGCGCGATGCCGGCCTGCACGATGCGGTGCGCGTTCAAGGTGTCGATGCGCCGGCCTTCGAACCGCACGGTGCCGGCGTCGATGGATTCAAAGCCGGTGATGGTGTTCAGCAAGGTGCTTTTGCCCGATCCGTTCGGGCCGAGCAGGCCGACGATTTCGCCTGGTCGGATCGAAAAGCCGACCTTCTCGAGCACGCGGTTGCCGCCAAACGCCTTGGCCACCGAATCGACTTGCAATGCATAAGGGGTGGTCATGGCATCTTCCTCATCTTTTCCGGCAGCAGCCCTTCGCTGCGCCACAACAGGCATCCCAACAAAATGAAGCCGATCAAGCCCAACCGCAGCGCGCCGGCCACGTCGGAGCCGAAGCCGAACGCGTCCTTGGCGAAGGGCACCAGCGTGTAGGCGGTCTGCACCAGCACCACGCCCAGCAGCACGCCCGATACGTTGCCGATGCCGCCGATCATCAGCATGGTCCACAACAGGAATGTCTCGGAGGCAAGCAGATAATCGGGGCCGACAAAGCTCATGTAGTGCGCGTACAGCGAGCCCGCCAGCGCGGTCACTGCCGCGCCGGCCATTACCGCCCGCGATTTCAGCCGCATCAGGTCATAGCCCATGCAGGCCGCCAGCTTGGGTTCTTCGCGCATCACGCGCAGCGCGCGCCCGAAGCGGCTGTAGGCCAGACGGCGCAACAGCACGGCGGCGGCGGCCGTCAACACCAGCACCAGGCCCAGGAATGCCAGCGCGCCGCTCTTGCCGTCCAGGCCGCCGAACAACGCGGGGATACCGCTGATGCCTTGCGCGCCATTGGTCAGCCACAGTTCGTTGGTGGCGACGGTGCGGATGATCTCGGCGATGGCCAGGGTGGCTATGCCCCAATAATCCGCGGCCAGCTGCTTGCCCAAGCGTGCAACGCACCAGCCCAGCGCCATGGCCACCGCAACGCCGGCAGCGGCGCCCAGGCCCGGGTGCCAGCCGATATGCACGGCGATGCCGGTGCCGTATGCGCCGATGCCCGCGAACGCGATGTGGCCAAAATTCAGCAAGCCCGCCAAGCCGGCTTGCAGGTTCAGGCCCAGCGCCATCAAGGCAAAGATCGCGCCGAAGGTCAGCGATGAAATCAGGAAATCAAACACGGCGCACCTCGCGATCGAACAGGCCGTAGGGCTTGAACAGCAGCGCCAGCAACAGGATCAGGAACGATGCCGCGCTGATGTACGCCACCGGCAGGAAGGCCACCGGCTTGTTGTAGAGCCAGCCGAAGTTCAGATTAGTCACCAGCGTTTCGGTGAAGGCGATCAGGAATGCGCCAGCGACCGCGCCCAGTGGGTTGCCCAGGCCGCCCAGGATGGCGGCGGCGAACACCGGCAACAACAGATCCGAGCCCAGGTTGATGTGCGCGCCCGTGGACAGGGCCAGCAGCCCGCCACCCAGACCTGCCAGCGCGCCGCTGGCGAACGCCACCTGGCAGGTAATGCGCGAGGCGTTCAACCCGCTGGCGTCGGCCAGGGCAGGGTTGCAGGACAGCGCGCGCATGGCGCGACCGGTGCGCGTAGTGAAAAGCAGCAGCGCAAAGGCCGCAAGCAGTACCGCCGTGGTGGATACGGCGGCAATCTGCATGACGGTGACGCTGGCGTCACCCAGGCGTATTGGCGTGGCCAGCGGCAGCTTGAACATCAGCGGGAACGAACCCGCGACGCCCTGGCAAAAAGCGATCAGCAACATGGACAGCGCCAGCGAGCCGATCATGGTGATGGCCGGACCCGCGCGCAGCAACCGACGAAACACCAGCAGGTGAAACACCAGCGCCAGCGCCCCGGTCAGCAGGCTTGCGGCCAGTAGCGCCAGGGGCAGGGGCAGGCCGAGCACGCTGCACGCATAGGTGGCGTACGCGCCCAGCATGGCGTATTGCACGTGCGCGATGTTTGGAAATTTGACCAGCCCATACACCATGCTCAGGCCCAGCGCGATCAGCGCCAGGTCCGAGCAGCGTAGCAGCGTGTCGACGAGAATCTGGATCATCTTGTTGACTCGTAAGACAGCAAAAAAGAAAACGCCTGAAGACAAGGCCGGGGCTGCGTGGCAGCCGCCGGCCCGGGCCCATCAACGTGCGACGATCTTGCCTTGGTCGGATTTGAGCTTGGCGTAGGGCGGGTCCACGCGCTGGCGGTCGCTGTCGAACTTGATGAAGCCGGTGACGCCTTCATAGCCCTTCTGGCCCAGTTGGGTCAGGGCGGCCTGCACGTCGGCGGGGGCGGTGGACTTGGCCAGGTTCATGGCGGCGGCCGTCAACAGCACCGCGTCATAGGCGTAGCCGGTGTAGGACGTCTTGAAGCCGTCCTTGTAGCGGGCCTTGAAGGCTTCGGCGTATTCGCGCCCCTTGGGGCCCAGCACCGATCCCACTTCCATGCCGATCTGTCCTTGCGCGATGTCGGCCGGCGTGTCGCTCAGGCACATGCTCAGCAAGATGCCGTACCACGGCGTCTTGCGCAGGCCCAGTTCAAAGGCCTCGCGGTTGATCACGGCCGATTCCTGGCCGTAGGCGGTGTAGATGTAGGCGTCCGGGTTGCTGCGCGACATCTGCTGCAATTCGCGGCGGTAGGTGGACTGGCCGGCGGTGTACAGCACTTCAGTCACGATCTTGCCGCCCAGCTTTTCAAACTCTTCCTTGTAGCCGTGCGCCACGCCTTGGCCGTAGGCGTTGTTGGGCGCAATGATGGCCACGTTGCGGTAGCCCTGATCCCAGGTGTCCTTGGCGGAAAAGCGGTTGCCCTTGTCTTCCAGGCCGATCAGGTTGAACGACGTGGCGCCCAGGTCGCGGATCTTCACGCTGGTGCTGGCGATGTTGATGTGCGTCACGCCTTCCTTGACCAGGTACTGGCCCAGCGGAATGGAAATGCCCGACGAGTATTCGCCGATGACGACCGGCACCTTGTCGACGCTGACCAGCTTGCGCGCGGCGTTCAACGCAGTGGTGGGGTTGCCGCCCGAATCCTCGACCACCACGGCAAATTTCTTGCCCATCACGCCGCCGTCGGCGTTGACCTTTTCCACGGCCAGGTCCACGGCGCGGCGCACGTCCTCGCCCACAGTGGCGTTGGCGCCGGTCAACGACAGCACGGCGCCCATCTTTACGGTTTCCTGTGCGTGGGCGCCGGCGCCGGCCAGCGACAACATCAGGCAGGTGGCGCCCAGCAACGGGCGGACGAACAATTGCATGGTGGTTTCCCCTCGAAGCGTGCCGGGTTCGCGTCTGATGCGCGAAGGGGCCGGCGGTGTGTAGTGGCCCTGGGCATTACCCAAGGCGCGAAACGAGGGCAGATGTGGATACCAAAAATGGAAATTGCATCCAATCCTGCTCAAGTGGATGCAAATATACGAGGCGGCTCGCGTCTCAACAATATGGGGTTAACCCGTTACCTGATGTTTCAAACACCGTTTTATCCACCGGGTTGCACCGCGTGTCGATATGCCGCAACGCATCGCGCCCGCCGACGGAGCCGTCGGCGGGCGCGATGTTGTTGCGTGAGAAACGAGGGCCGGCCGGCCAGCGTGGCCGCGTTACGGTCAGGGCTTCAGTACTACGGTCAGTACTTCAGCACATATGCTGGCCGCCGTTGATGGCGACGTTGGCCCCGGTCATGAATCCTGCGTGCGGGCCGCACAGAAACGCCACCAGCGCCGCCACTTCTTCGGGTTGGCCCAAGCGGCCGACCGGGATCTGCGGCAGGATCTTTTCCTTCAGCACATCTTCGGGCACCGCCTGCACCATGCGCGTGTCCAGGTAGCCCGGCGATACGGTGTTGACGGTGACGCCCTTGCCGGCCAGCTCCAGCGCCAGCGCTTTGGTGAAGCCGTGGATGCCCGCCTTGGACGCCGCGTAGTTTGTCTGGCCGAATGCGCCCTTGCTGCCGTTGACGGACGAAATGTTCACGATGCGGCCCCATCCCCGGTCCGCCATGCCGCCACATAGCGGCTGGGTCATGTGGAACATGGAATCCAGGTTGCTATGCATGACCTCGTTCCAGTATTCCAAGCTCATTTTTCGCAGGCGCGCATCGCGCGTGATGCCGGCGTTGTTGACCAGGATGTCGATAATGCGCCCGTCGTGGTCCAGCCGGCGCATCAGCGTCTGGCATGACGCGTAGTCGCCCACGTCCACGGAGTACAGCGCGAAGCGGCGTCCGCGCGAGGCTTCTTCTTCGGCCCAGGCGTGCGCGGCGCCTTCGTTCGAGTGGTAGGTGGCGATCACGTCGTGGCCGGCATCGTGCAGCGCCAGCGCGATGGCGCGGCCCAGGCCGCCCGAGCCACCCGTCACCAGCGCGGTGCGTTTATCCGTCATGGCGATCTCCGGGCTGGTTGGCATCGCGCATGGCGGCGCACGCGGCGGCCATCTGGTCCGACATCGCCGTCCAGATCTGCGTCATGGGGAAGGGCGCGGGCGTGATGCCGCCGCCGGTGGCCAGCTTGAACCAGCCGCTCATGGCTTCGCCCAGCCCGGCCGTCAGCGCGGCCTGCTCTTGCAGCGCGGCGTGGGTGATGGCCTGGCTGGCTTCCAATTGCGCCTGCCATTGCTTGCGCGTCATCTCGCCCAGCGCCGGTGCAATGGATTGCCAGTCGCCGGTGTGTTGCAGCGGGCTTAACGTGGACAGCGTGTTGTTTGTGTGTTGGTCGGCCAGCCGGCGGCCCAGTTCCATCCAGCGCTGCTGGCTTTCCTGGGCAAGTTGGGTCAGTCGTTGGTAATAGGCGGCGTTGGCGCCGGCAATTCCCTGGGGCATGGAGGCAGTAGGTTTCTTCATCATCCGTCCTTGTCGTAGTGGTAAGGGGCAACGAATCAGTCCTGGAAGCCGTCTGGGTCAGGGCGGCTGCGCCTAGCGCACGGCGTGGGTCAACAATAGCCCAGCGTCCCCCCGCAATGCCAGCCCGTGCGCGCCGCGCTTTTGTGCCTGCAAAGTAACTTGACGTTACCTCGGCCATGGTGTGTCATGCGTCGAAGCGGCACTTGGGCTGCACGGACTATTCAGCGAGGCAGTTGTGGCCACATCGGGAATAACGGTTCGCGTGCCGTCCTGGCGGTACCTGCCGGTGGCGCTGGCGTTGGTGCTACCCGCGCTGCTGTGCCTGGCGGGGACCTGGATCCACGCCAAAAAGCAGCAAAGGACCGAAGCCGAAGCCGCCGCGCAAATCGTGCGCGTGCAAATCGAGAACATGCTTGCGCAGGCGTGGCCGGTGCTGGATCAGGTGGCCGAGCTGACGCCGCAGCCCTGTGCCCAGGTGCTGCCGCAACTGCGTCGCTGGGGCACGCTCAACCCGTATTTCCGCGCCTTGGTGCTGGCCAACGATCGCCACATTTACTGTTCTTCGATCGTCGGCGAAGTGGATTCCGAATTGGGCGATTTCCGCAAATGGCCCATCGACGGCACGCCCGACCGCTGGCTGTTTTCAGTGGCGGGCACGCCGCTGGCGCCGGACCGCCCGGCCATTCTGCTGGGCAAGCCGGGCGCCCCAGGCTTTAGCGGCGCCGTCGCGCTGGACGGCCGCTACGTGCTGGACCTGCTGAACGCCGTGGGCACCTTGGGCGACTATCGCATTGAACTGATCGTGGGCAAGGGCGCGCCCATACACAGCGATTCCTGGAGCGACGACGACGCCGGCATCCAGCCCGTGTACGACGAAATCACGCGCAACAACGGGCGGGTCGCGTTGGCGATCAACGTGAGGGCGCCCACGGCAAGCATGATGCACGCCTGGAAGCAGCTGTTGCTGAGCTACCTGCCCGCCACCTTATTGATTGGCGCGGGCCTGGCGTTTGCGGCGTATCGCCTGCAACTGAACCGCCTGTCATTCAAAGAGCAGTTGCGCCGCGCCATGCTGGCCAATGAATTCCAGGTGCATTACCAACCGGTGTATGGGCAACTGACCGGGCAGTGCGAAGGCGTGGAAGCGCTGATGCGATGGAACCGGCCCGGCGTGGGTTTCGTGCGGCCGGACATCTTCATTGCGGCCGCCGAAGCCGAGGGCATGATCATTGCCTTGACCCAGCACCTGCTGCGGCTGATCGAACGCGATTTGCAAACATGGCGCACGCCGCCTGACTTTCACATCGGCGTGAACATCGCGCCCGAGCATCTGTCCAGCAACCTGCTGGTGCCCGACATGCAGGCGTTTCTGGCCAACGTGGCCGCGCGGCGGCCGCTGCTGGTGCTGGAAATTACCGAGCGCAGCCTGATCCAGGACAGCGGCCAGGCGCGCCGCAACATCGAGGCGTTGCGGGCGGCGGGCGTGCGTGTGGCGATCGACGATTTCGGCACGGGGCATTGTTCGCTGTCGTACCTGCAGAAGTTTCCGGTGGACTACCTGAAGATCGACAAGGGCTTCGTGCAGTCCATTCTGCCGACCGGTGAAGAGGCGCCGGTGCTGGACGTGATCATCACCTTGTCGCACCGGCTGAATCTGGCGGTGGTGGCCGAGGGCGTTGAAACGCAGGTCCAGTTTGACTACCTGACGGCGCGCGGCGTGGCGTTCATCCAGGGCTATTTGTTTGCGCGGCCGATGCCGTCGGCCGAATTCATCCCCTGGTACGCAAAGCACTCGCCGCCAGGCGCGGTGCCGCCATCGTCGGGTGGCGCGACGACGGGCGCGCTGGCGCAAGCTACGCCGCCGGGCGCGACGGCGGCGTAGCGATCAGGACGCCTTGGCCTGCGGTTCGGCCTTGGCGAAGAACAAGTCGGTGATGGCCTGGCCGTCCATCGGTTCGCCGTTGATGGCACGCGCCAGCAACTCGGCGCCCAGCAGTTGCACCGAGAACACCAGGTCCGGATGCACGCGCCGGATCTTTTCCAGATGCTTGCTGGTGTTGACCAGCGCCACCGTCTTGGCGCCGCCCTGCGCCGTGGCCTCTTTGGCGGCCAGCACGATGAATGCGTTTTCGGCGTCGTCGTCGCGAAGCGCCAGCACATAGCGCGCACGCGTCACGCCGGCGTTGTGCAACACGTCTACGCTGGACGGGTCGCCTTCGATCAAATCGGTGGCGGCGGGGTATTCATGCGGCATGCCGGGCGGCACGATTACCGTGACCTCGTCGCCGCGCCGGCGCAATCCGGCGTAGACGCTAAGCGCCAGCGGCGTCGCGCCCGCGATGATGATGTGGTTTTTTCTCATGGCGGTTGAAAACTTGCCTTTGACCAGCCGTTTCAAGTTGCCGCCGATCACCGGGCCGGCGATGGCGCTGATGGACGTGGCGAACACGGTAATGCCCAGGATGATAATCGACGCGGTAAACAGCCTGGCGGTGGTGCTGTGCGGCGTGATGTCGCCATAGCCCACGGTCGACATCGACACGATGGAAAAGTAGAACGCGGTGCCCGCGTCCTTGACCGGCGGGTTGAATTCTTCGCCCAGGTAGAGGGTGCCGAAGACGGCGTAGATCAACAGGGACATCACGCTGACCAGCGCGAACAGCGAACCCGCCGTCACGCTTGCGCGGTCAAAGCGGCGCCAATACACCACCAGCGCAATCACCAGCACCATCGTGTAGATGCCCAGCCCCGCGCGGCCGCTGTCGCCAAGAATCGCGAAGGTGCCGATGCCGATCAGCAGCACCAGCGAGAACGCCCAGGCGATGCGCGCCTTCAAGATCAGGCCGATGGCAATCACCTGTAGCCCCACACCCAGCACCAGGCGCGGGATTTCCAACAGGCCCACCACGCGCATCACTTCATGCCAATTGTCCAGCGCCAGCCAGAACGAATATTCGCGCGCGCGCACTTCGCGCAGCACGGGGTGCATGAATGCGTAGCCGTCCAGCGCAACCAGGATGGCCAGGCACCAGTTGGGGGGAAACACCGCCAGCACTTTCTTGTGCAGGCGCATCAGCGACACAGAGGTTAGCGGCATTGGACCTGTCCTTTAGTCCGCATTTTAGGACGATGACTCAAAGGGCTCTGCTATATCAAATAGGTATAGAAGGCTATCAACAAAGAATTACTGGATTCGGGTGCCAAGTCATAAACTTCGTTCATCACGCGGCTATCCAAGTGGAAAACCGCTGATACGGGTGGAAGTCAGCCAGTAGTCGGGGCCGGCCAGCACCCAGGCGTTGATCACGTTGCAGCTTGTGCGCGGACTAGAGACCGCGCAGAAGTTCACGGTCGGACCGTGCGTGAGCAGTATGAGGCACGAATGTTGGAATCGCGTGATCCAGGTAGAAGGCATCAGTGCCGGCTGATGACTCCGGGTTCACGTGTTGTTTTAGCGCGGCGTCTTACCTCTCGGGGGCAGCGCCGCGTTTTTTTCGCCCGTTCAATCTGAACGCGCCATGGGCTTTGCGCCCAGATCAGTTTGCCGCGCCGGCGTCTTCGGTTTCGCGGCCCCATTCTTCCAGCCCGTCCTGCCGGCTGTCCTCCCCTGAAGCTCGATAGTCCGGGTCCAGCGCGATATCCGCCGCGAACATATAGCCCCAGCCGTGCACAGCCCGGATCGGCAATGTCATCTGGTTGGCGGTGGCCTTGCGCCGCAAGCGGCTGATCATGACGTCGACGAAGCGCCGGCGCGTGATGCCGCTGTCTGCATCGTCGGCCCCATCGGCGTAGAACGCGTCACGGCTGATCTTGCGATCGGGCGCCGTCACCAGCCGCGACAGAAAATCGCGTTCGCCGGTGGTCAGCCCCAGTGTGCGGCCGGCGGGGCTGATCAGTGTCCACCCCTTGTTGGCCAGGCGCCAGGTTTCCTGCGCCGGTTCTTCGGCGTGCGTGTCCGCCGCGGCTTCCATGCCGTCAAGCCCCACCGCACGGCGCACCAGCGCCTGCAATGCCGCGGCCAATTCCAGCCCCGTCACATCGGGAGGCAGGCAGGCGTCCGCACCGCACAGCAGCGTGCGGATCCGGCTTTCGGCGTCTGCAAAGGCGGCGATGGCGACAATGCCCAGGCCCCGATCGACTGCGCGCAAGCGTACGGCGGCGTTGTGGATATCGGAAAGCGGCGCGTCCAGCACGACCAGCGGACTGGGGCGGCGGGAATAGCGGTCGTAGACGTCGATCAGGTCATGGCAACGGCGTACGCAGAAACCCAGATGAGACAAGGCATCCACAAGCCTGGCGTGCTTGGCATCGTCATTGCCAAGGAAAATGACATCCAGCGTGTTATTCATTGATGCTTCCAATGAGCCGGCGCGGCACGGAGCGTCGCGCCATGACGAGACCGTCTGGCGGTGTTTTTTTGAATGTGGGCACGGGCTTCGGCCGGCTTCCTGTCCGATGCTGGCCACCAGCGGCGAGGACTATGCCGCCTTGAAGTCACGCCCGTGTTTCATTTAAACACGGGCGTGTTTTTTTGTGAAGATACGTTTCTGTAGTTTCTGATGGTAACCGTGGCGTCACGGAACAGTAAGGGAAAGCACCGCGCCGCCTGGGGCTTTGCGCCCCTGCCTCAGCGGATTATTAAGTATTACCGATACATTATTTTCTATTTTGCATACGGAATTGCTCATAAACTCGTGCGGCTTTAACGTCGGGCTTGCGGGTTGTACCCCGGTGCGACTACCCTTTCCGCGCACGCTGGATTATTGCGGTAAGTGGCTGGCCGGCTTGGGTTTTCGTCGGTGTGACCCGCTCGATAAAGCCGTGCCGGCGCGGCTCATGCGACACGCAAGCACGCGAATATTGCGATTTACGGATTAACCCTGAAATTGGGGCGCAATCCGTTTATTTGGCGCCAGTGTTGAGATGTTTTAATCAAATAAATAATTTCATATTAATGTCTCAGGTTGATCGATTGGACACGTTTAGCCATCGTCTGCGCAACGCAAGAATGCTTCAGGGATGGACTCAAAAGGACTTGGCGGTCGCAAGCAACCTGTCGCAAAGCGCTATCGGCAACTACGAAAGCGGGCAGCGCCAGCAGCCCTCCAGCGATGCGCTTATCAAATTGACCCGCGCCCTGCGGGTCAGCCCGATGTGGCTCAGTACCGGAGAAGGGCCGATGCTTAGCTCCGGCTATGCCGAGCCGACCGTGGCCAGCGCCAATCCCGGCGACCTGCCGGCCCCACCGGCCTGGCCCTTCGAATCGGTGTCCTACGCCACCTATTCACGCTTGAGCTCGCAGGAAAAGCGGCAGATCGAACTCGTGCTTGCCGCCTACATCAAGGCACGCGGCGAATAGGCCCCATGGGTTGAGCCGGGCTGGGCGGCACCGCGCTTTGCGGGCGGCGATGCGGGTCCGGCGCGGGCATGAATTCGCCCGGCTGCGGCTTGCGGCGCAGGCGGCTGCGCAAGCGTTCCACGGGGTCCGCCACCAAGCCGTTCAATAGCGCCGAAAACCCGATGCAACCCGCGATCACCAATGCCGCGAACAACATGGGCTGGTGCATTTCAACGTCGTTGAGCAACCAGCTGAAGAACAGGATCACCAGCGAATGACAGATATAGATCGGGTAGCTGAGTTCTCCGATGGCCTTGTCCAGGCGGTGGCGCGACTGAAACAGAAAAGCCAGCGGCAACAGCGCGGCAAACAGCAGCACCGCCAACCCATCACGCACCGTCGGATTGATGCCGATGGAAAAGTGCAGCAGCGTGTAGATGAACAGCGCCACGGTGCCCGCTTCAGGCAGCCGGTGAAACCGGCGCGTCCAGGCCTTGAAGCGCGGCAGCAGTACCTGGTGCGATAGCGAACCGATCAGGAACAACGCCAGTTCGGTGGGAAAGAACCGATAGGTCCAGGGATCCGTCACGCCGACGCCGGTCACGATCAAGACGCCGCGCAGCGCCAACGATGCGGCCAAGAGGGCCAACAATCTGCGCGGCGATCCCAGAACAAAAGGCGCGACCAGGTAGAAGCTCATTTCGACACCGAGCGTCCAGGCCTGCGGCACCAGCAATCCCTGGTAGAGCGGCACTTCGCTATTGGCGAAGCTGCCCGTGAACGCCAGCGCCGAGTGTTCGATGCCGAAGAACATCAACCAGTCCTGTCCGAAGATGAACAGGTTGGACAGCACCAGGAAAAGATCGGCCGAGAAGGGCAGGGCTGCATAGAAGCGGAAGAACGCGCCGCCGCTTAAAACATGCGCCAGCAGGGTCAGGCCCGCCACCGTCAGATAGATGGGGAACAGGCGCAGGAAACGATTGGCGTAGAACTTGCCCGTGGCGCCCTGGTAGTTGTCCGTGGCGGTCAGCACATATGAAATCAGAAAGCCCGAAATCACATAAAACAGTTGCACCGCCAGCCGCCCGCCGACAAGGTGATCGGCATAGCCGCCGCCCAGGTGGTCCAGCACCACTGATAGCGCCAGTAGAGTTCTCAAGAAGCCCATCGCCGTGTCTCCCGGTAATCTTTTTATGGCCGGCCAGAAGCGGCCGACGCATGCGTCGTTCGTTACGTTGCGATCGGCTTGTTTGCCCTGTGCTGCCAGGGTGGCCAGATGCGTGGTCTGGAATGATTCTGCGCGTCGGACACAGGCGCCGCCATGCGGCATTCGATGCAGCACCCTGCATCTTCGGCGTGATGGAATCGGGCCATCGTGCTGCTTTTGGATACGGCTGTAGGGTTTAGAGAGCAGGACGTTACAGGCCTGTGCCGGTTACAGTCGGGGCTATGAAACCTTTAGGAGACCTATTCATGCCTACCCCTCTGTCTTCGCGTTGCCGGCTGCTGTGCCTGAGCCTGCTGACCCTGGCATTGGCGGGTTGCGCGGGGTCCACCGGAGGCGCGCGCCCGCAAGGCGCCGCCGCGGCCAATGCCGCCACCAGTGCAGATTCCCTGGCCCAGACAAGTTGGGAACTGGTGCGCTGGACCCAGACGGGCGGCGCCCAGCGCGACATCCCCCACGGTGATAATGGCGAGCCCGTGCAGCTGACCTTTCTGGCGCAAGGCAAGCAGTACCGCGTCAACGGCTTTTCCGGCTGCAACCGCTATATGGGGTCGTACAAGCTGCAAAGCGGCAAGTTGTTTATCGACGCCCCGGCCACCACTCGCATGGCTTGCGTGCCGCCCGAACGCGCCAAGCTTGAAGCCGACTACCTGCGCGGCCTGACCGCCATCGACACCTTCACGTTGGACAGCGGTGGCGCGCCCCGGCACCTGACGTTCAACTTGCGCGGCGGCGACGTGCTGGAATTTGAACGCCGTCAGGACCCGCCCACGCCGTAAGCCCCTGGCAGCGCGATAATGTCGCCTTTCCGCGCCCGGCATCGCGCCGTGGCGCGGTCCGACTTGCTGACGTGCTGACTTGCTGACGTGCTGACGTGTTTACGTGCGGAGACCGCCCATGCCCTTTACCGCTACCCTGCGCTGCCTGGCGCCATGCGCGCTAGCCGTTGCCCTGGCCGCCTGCGCCGGCCCGTCCCATCGCGCCGCCGATGGGCAAGACCGCCGCTTCCAACCCGCGTCCGCCTCCGACATCCTGGCCCAGACCAGCTGGGACCTGGCGCGCTGGACCTTGCCGGGCGGCGGCTTGCGGACGATTCCGCATCCCTCGTCGAATTCGCGTCCCCTGACTGTCAGCTTCGTCCATGTACAAGGTGCGCCGCGGGTATCGGGCTTTGCGGGTTGCAACCAATACAACGCGCCCTATACCGTGGCTAACGGCCAACTGATCGTGCAAGCGAATCCGGTCGCCACGATGATGGCGTGCGCGCCGCAGAACATGCAGCTTGAGCAGGACTTCCTGGCCGGCCTGACGCGCATCACCGCGACGTCGCTGGACAACACCAACAACCCGCAGCGCATGACGTGGGTGCTTGCCAGCGGCGACACGCTGGACTTTGGCCGCCGCGTGGACCCGGTGGCGGGCGGGCAAGCCGGGCCGACCAAGCTGGTCTATGTGAATGCCGAGCGCGTGCCCTGCAACGGGGGCGCCGGTCGCGCGCTGTGCTATCAGGTGCGCGACAGCGCCTCGCAGCCGTGGCAGTACTGGTATGGCGACATCACGGGCTTTCAGTTTCAGCCGGGCATCCGTTACCGGCTGCGCGTGGTTGAAGTGACCGACCCGAACCCGCCGCCGGGCGCTTCAACCACGCGCTGGGTGCTGGACGCGGTGATCGAGCAGGAAATCGTCAGCCGTTGATACGGATCAAGCCGGGCGCTGGGCGGCGTGGCCTGCCCGGCGCTCGCGCCTGCGGAACGATCCGCCCAGCGTTTACTATTACGGCCTTCGCCCACCGCTTTGCATTGCTTTGCCATGACTGCCGTCGTCAATATCGCCGCCTACAAATTCGTTTCGCTGGATCTCCTGCCCGACCTGCGCGCCCACCTGCTGACCGTGGCTGGCGACTGCGGGCTCAAGGGCACCATCCTGCTGGCCGAAGAAGGCATCAATCTGTTCCTGGCGGGTTCCGCCCAGGGCATCGACAGCTTCCTGCAAACGCTGCGCGCTGATGCGCGCTTTGCAGACCTGGAAGTGAAATTCAGCCATAGCGAAGGCGTGCCGTTTCGCAAGCTGCTGGTCAAGATCAAGCGCGAAATCATTCGCATGGACCACCCCACCATCCGCCCTGAAGCGGGCCGTGCGCCGGGGGTGGACGCCCAGACGCTGGCGCGCTGGCTAGAGCAGGGCGCCGACGATGCCGGCCGCCCCGTCGTCATGCTGGACACGCGCAACGCCTTTGAAGTCGATGAAGGCACGTTCAAGAACGCCATCGATTGGCGCATCGAACGCTTCACGCAGTTTCCGGCCGCCGTACAGGCGCACCGCGCCGAACTGGAAGGCAAGACGGTGGTCAGCTTCTGCACGGGCGGCATCCGCTGCGAAAAAGCCGCCATTTACATGAACGAGGCGGGCATTCCCAACGTGTATCAGCTGGACGGCGGCATCCTGAAGTATTTCGAGGAAACCGGCGGCGTCGGGTATGACGGCAAATGCTTCGTCTTCGACGAACGCCATTCGCTGGACCCGGAGCTGGCGCCCACCCAGCCGTAGCCCTGGCCCGGGCCGTCTGCCAAAGAAAAGCCCGCCATTACCGGCGGGCCTTTTTTGCGTCAGGCGGATACGCCGATCAACGCACGCGCATGCCGGGCTTGGCGCCGGGGAAGGGCTCCAGCACATAGATGCCGGCGTCCACGGCTTCGTCCGCGTGGCTGGCGGCCAGCACCATGCCTTCGGACACGCCGAACTTCATCTTGCGCGGCGCCAGGTTGGCCACCATGACGGTCAGCTTGCCGATCAGGTCTTCGGGCTTGTAGGCCGACTTGATGCCCGAGAACACGTTGCGGTGGCGGCCTTCGCCCACGTCCAGCGTCAGGCGCAGCAGCTTGGTCGAGCCTTCGACGTGTTCGCAGTTGACGATCTGCGCAATGCGCAGATCCACGCGGGCGAAATCGTCGATGGAAATGGTTTCGGCAACGGTCTCGCCACCGGGCACAACGACGGGGGCGGCGGGCGGTTCGAACAGGTCTTCCAGCATCTGGGGTTCCACGCGTTGCATCAGGTGCTTGAACGGTGCCACGCGCTGCGGCAGCACGGCGGCATCGGCCCAGGTGAACGGCGCTTGGGCGCCAAACAACTCCAGCGCGACGCGCTCGGCCAGCGACGGCAGCACCGGCGCCAGCATCACCGACAACGCCTTGAAGCCGGCCAGCGAACGCGAGCAGATGTCTTGCAACGCGGCCTTTTGCGCGTCGTCGGCGGTGGCCAGGCCCTTGGCCAGCACCCACGGCTGCGCGGTGTCGAACGCCTGGTTGATGCGGTCGGCGTAAGCCATGATCTCGCGAATGGCGCGGTTGTATTCGCGTGCCTCGAAAGCGGCGCGGATCGACTCGGCCTGTTCGGCGTATTCGGCCGACAACGCGGCGGTGTCGCCGGAATAGCCCAGCACGCCGTCAAAGTGCTTGGTGATGAAGCTGGCGGCGCGGCTGGCGATGTTGACGTATTTGCCGACCAGGTCGCTATTGACGCGCGCGATGAAATCCTCGGGGTTGAAGTCCACGTCCTCGACGCGGGCGTTCAACTTGGCGGCGATGTAATAGCGCATCCATTCCGCGTTCATGCCCAGCTCCAGATAGCGCAGCGGCGAAATGCCGGTGCCGCGGCTCTTGGACATTTTTTCACCGCTGACGGTGATGAAACCGTGCACATTGACCGCGTCCGGCGTCTTGCGCCCGGCGAATTTCAGCATGGCGGGCCAGAACAGCGCGTGGAAATACACGATGTCCTTGCCAATAAAGTGCACTTGTTCGGTGGTGCCGTTGGGGTCGAGTAGGGCGTCGAAGTCCAGGCCCTTGACCGCGCAGTACGACTTCAGCGACGCCAGATAGCCCACCGGTGCGTCCAGCCACACGTAGAAGTACTTGCCCGGCGCGTCGGGGATCTCAATGCCGAAGTAGGGGGCATCGCGCGAGATGTCCCAGTCGCCCAGCTTGGCCTCGCCGTCTTCGGCGCCTAGCCATTCCCGCGTCTTGGCCAGCATTTCCGGCTGCAAGTGCTTGCCGCCGTTGGCGTTGGACCCGGTGGTCCATTGCTGCAGGAATTCCACGCAACGGGGATCGGACAACTTGAAGAAAAAGTGGTCGGACGACTTCAGCACCGGCGTCGCGCCGGTCAGCGCCGAATACGGGTTGATGAGTTCGGTGGGCGCGTACACGGCGCCGCACACTTCGCAGGAATCGCCGTATTGGTCCTTGGCGTGGCACTTGGGGCATTCGCCCTTGATGTAGCGGTCGGCTAGGAACATGCCCTTGACCGGGTCGTAGAACTGTTCGATGGAGCGCGTTTCGATCAGGTTCTGCTCGCGCAGCGCGCGGTAGATGTCATGCGACAGCGCGACGTTTTCCGCCGAATCGGTGGAATGCCAGTGGTCGAAACGGATGTGGAAGCCGTTCAGGTACTGCGGGCGTTCAGCGGCATAGCGGGCCACCAGCGCCTGCGGCGTGATGCCCTCTTTTTCGGCCTTCAACATGATCGGCGCGCCGTGCGCGTCGTCGGCACCCACGAAATGCACCGTGTGGCCCGCCATTCGCATCGAACGCACCCAGATATCAGCCTGGATGTATTCCATGATGTGGCCGATGTGGAAGGATCCGTTGGCGTAGGGCAGCGCTGTGGTGACAAATAGGGTGCGAGACATGGTTGTCGACAGAGGGGGAGGGAAAAAGGGTTTGGCGGGCCATTTTAGGACAATGGCGTGGACTTGCCCCGTCGCGGCCCGATAACGACGCAACCCGCCGATCGCGCGGGCGCGATTCGGGCGGGTTGGAATGGGTGGCGGCCGGCAGTCGGTGGCGGTACCCGGCGCGGGCAGGCCGGGCGGTCGTACCGGGCGACGGCAAAGGCAACGGCAAGCTTGCGCCGCACGCGGCGCAAGCGTTTACGTCATGCCGACGTTAGCGAACTTCGCGAGCTTCGACGTCGATCACATCGCCGCGCGGCTGCGTGGCGAAGGGGGCGGTGGCGGTCTGGAAGGGTCCCGGTCGGGCGCCTTGGCGCTGGCTCCAGTAGGCGCGGACGCCGAAAGGTTTGCCGCGCACCTTGGCGACCACGTAAAGGATCGCCACGGCAAGCGCCGTGGACAGCATGAAGACCAGCGCCATCGCCATACCGATCAAGGCCAGGGCGGCGAAAAGGACGGCACGGAAGAAGCGGATAAGTGTGTTGGTCATGAAGGTCGGATGCAAAACGCAGCGAAAGGTTCCCGCGTATCCGCTATCCTTTAGGGGATGGCGGCCCGCAGAAGCCGCGCTGCCTACGGAACCATAGTGACATGAGTATAACGATAGAAAACATCCGCGCCGCTTTGCGCGCGGCGCGCGACCCCAACACGGGTTTGGACCTGGGCGTTTCTGTAAAAGATCGTGACATCGACCTGACAGGCGGCCGCGTGGCCGTCACCCTGGAATTGGGGTATCCCGCCGACGGCGTGCGGGAACAGGTGGCCGCCGTGGCGGCCGCGGCGCTGGCCCAGGCCGGCGTTCCCGACGCCCGCATCAACATCACCTGGAAGGTTGCGGCCCACGCGGTGCAGAAGGGCTTGAAGCCGCTGCCCAACGTGCGCAACATCATTGCCGTTGCGTCGGGCAAGGGCGGCGTGGGCAAGAGCACCACCGCCGTGAACCTGGCGCTGGCCTTGTCGGCCGAGGGCGCCAAGGTCGGCGTGCTGGACGCCGACATCTATGGCCCCAGCGTGCCCACGATGCTGGGCATTTCGGGCCGCCCGGAAAGCCTGGACAACAAAAGCATGGAACCCCTGACGGGCCACGGCTTGCAGGCCAATTCCATCGGCTTCCTGATCGACGCCGATTCCCCCGCCATCTGGCGCGGCCCGATGGTGACGCAGGCGCTGGAACAGTTGCTGCGCCAGACCAATTGGCGCGACCTGGATTACCTGATCGTCGACATGCCTCCCGGCACGGGCGATGTGGCGTTGACGCTGGCGCAGAAGGTGCCGGTGGTGGGCGCCGTCATCGTCACCACGCCGCAGGACATCGCGCTGCTGGACGCCCGCAAGGGCTTGCGCATGTTCCAGAAGGTTGAAGTGCCGATTCTGGGCGTGGTCGAAAACATGGCCATTCACATCTGCTCGCAGTGCGGTCATGCCGAACACATTTTTGGTGAAGGCGGCGGCCAGCGCATGGCCGAGCAGTATCAAACGCCCTGGCTGGGCAGCCTGCCGCTGACGCTTGCCATCCGCGAACAAACCGACGCCGGCAAGCCCACCGTGGTGTCGGATGCCGGTAGCGAAGCCGCCGGGCTTTATCGTGCCATTGCCCGCAAGCTGGCCGCCGGGGTGGCCGCGCTACCGCGTGATTTGGCCGGAAAATTCCCGTCTATTGTCGTCCAGCAGCCGACCTGACACATGCAATGGGCAGCCCGCGCCATTCTGGCAGGACTATGCGTGTTTTCAGCCGAGGCGTTGGCCAAGCGGCCGGAAGTCATCGTGGACCCGGGCGGCGTGCCGCCGGCCGCGCTGACGGCCATTACCGAGGCCGTTGATGCCATCGCTCGGCTGGCTGAAGACCAGGACGGGGGCGAAATCAACCGGCTGCGACGCCGTGCGCGCGACGCCACGCTGGCCGCGTTGGCTACGCAGGGTTACTTTTCACCCACGGTAACGCTGGAATCCGGCACCGATATCGGCGGGGAAACCTGGGATATCGGCATCGTGCCGGGCAAGCGCACGACCGTCTCGTCCGTGGACCTGAAGTTCACCGGCCGCATCACGCGTCCGGAATTCGCCCAGCGTGTGCAAAAGCTGCGCGACGACTGGCAGCTCAAGGCCGGACAGCCATTTATCAATAGTGACTGGAATCGGGCCAAGTCGAACCTGCTGGATGAGATTTCGACGCGCGACTTCATGCTGGCGCGCATGACGGCATCGCAGGCGGAAATCATGGCCGATACGGCCACCGCCGCCTTGCAGGTGACCGTGGACAGCGGGCCGCAGGTCCGCATGGGCGAGCTGACCACCGAAGGCCTGAAACGCGTACCGGACAAGCTGGTGCAGCGCTACGTGCGCTATTCGGTCGGGGCCGCCTACGATCAGAACCGGCTGGATACCTGGCAGCAGGACCTGCAATCAACGGCCTTCTTTCGCGGCGCCTTCGTGTCGTTGGAGCCGCCCGGCAGCACGCCGCCGCAGGCGGCCGACGTGAAATCCGATCGCGCCCGCGCGCCCGGCTCTGCCGATGTGGCCGCCGCCACGCCCGCGGGCGACCCGACCGTGTCGGGCGCGGTGCCGCCGCCGCCGCCCGCCTATGACTCGGACGGCGAAGTGACCTTGCCCGTGCAGGTGCGCGTGGTGGAAGCGCCGCCCAAGCGGTTCACGGCGTCGATCGGCGTGGACGACGAGGCGGGCGTACGCGTGGAATCGCTATACCGCCAGAACGTGGTCTTCGGCCAACCCGTCACCATGGAAACCGGTTTCAGCGTGGACCGTCTGCGTCAGCGCGCCTACGCCGACTTCCTGCTGCCGCCCACCGAGCGCGGCTACAAGGATTCGTTTGGCGTGCTGGCCGACCATTCCGACATCCAGGGCCTGGATGTAACCCGCTATGCCCTGGGCGCCACGCGTCTGCAAGAGCGCAAGGGCGCGGGCGACAGCCGCGTCGAATATGAAACGCGTTGGGGCCTGCTGCTGGCACAGGACCACGTAAAAATCGACGGCGGCGACGAATATACGTTGCCCACGCTGACCGCCACGGCCGAATGGCTGCGCCGCGACGTCGACAACAAATATGACCCGCGCGAAGGCAACCTGATTGCCGTGGGCGGCGGCGTGGGCGTGACGCTGGACACTGGCGAACCCTATACCCGCGCCCGGCTGCGTGCGCAGAAATGGTGGCCCATCGGCAAGCTGGACGTCTTGACGGTGCGCGGCGAGGTCGGCCGCGTGTGGTCCAGCAGCAAGGTGCAGGTGCCGGACGACTTCGGCTTTCGCACGGGCGGCGCGCGGTCCATACGCGGCTACAAATATCAAAGCATCGGCGTGCAACGCGACAACGCCGTGGTGGGCGCGCCGACGCTGGTTGTAGGTAGCGTCGAATACGACCACTATTTCAACGAACGCTGGGGCATGGGCGTGTTCGTGGACGCGGGCGATGCCGCCGAGTCCTTCGGCGACATGTCCCTGGCGGTGGGCTACGGCGTCGGCGCGCGGGTGCGCACCCCCGCCGGCCCCTTGTTCCTGGACGTGGCCTACGGCCAGCGCGAGCGCGACCTGCGTCTGCACTTTTCGTTGGGGATCGCGTTTTGAAGCTGTTGCGCAAATTCCTGCGGCAGGTGCTGGTGTGGTGGCTGCCGGGTTTGGCGATGCTGCTGTTGCTGGCCGCCGGCTTCCTGTTCTGGCTGGTGGGGTCGCAAAGTGGCACGCGGCTGTTGCTGACCACCGCCGCCCAGCAGTTGAACGGCCAGGCGCTGGACGTGAACGGATCGTTGTTGCGCGGCGTGACCGTGGGCAAGCTGGACCTGGACGCGGGCGGCACGCGCGTCGATATCAGCCGGCTACATCTGAATGTGGACTGGCGCGCGCTGGGCCAGCGGCGGCTGCATGTGCGCGACGTGTCGGCGGAATCGGTGCGCGTGGCCTTGGCCCCGTCAGCCGAGGCGCCCGCCACGCCGGACGATAACGAGCCGTTTTCCTTGCCGTCCCTGCCCGTGGATATTGCCGTGGACCGCCTGGCCCTGGGTGACTTTCAACTGGAGCAGGACGGCCAGCCGTTGCCGGTCACGCTGGGCGACCTTAGCGCGACGTTCGCGGCCGGCAAGCAAGGCGCGCAGCTGCGCATCGCGTCGCTGCGGGTCGGCCACGAGGTGGGCGAGGCGCAGGTGTCGGGCGAAGCGCAGCTGCAAGGCATGGCCGACCCCTGGCCGTTCGCCGCGCGCCTGGATGTGACGGCGCGAGGGTCCGGCCCCGAATCTCCCTTGTGTCAGGCGGACCGATTAGGGGGCGTATTCGCGGCGGGTCCGGCCGCGACGGGCAAGCAAGGGGACACGACGTCGCAAGCCAAGCGCGCCGCCGGCGCCGAACGCACGGCGCAACCGGGCGCGCGGACTGCGCCGCAATCGGGAACATCGGCGAAACCGCGCGGCAGCGCACCGAGCAACGCGCAGGCGAACTCCAAAGCCAATGCGCCGGCGTCCGACGCGAACGTGCAGGCGAACTCCAAAGCCGACGCGCAGGCGAACTCCAAAGCCAATCAGGGCCGCAACAAAGCCGATGCGCGGACGACCACAGCAAGCGCACAGGTAAATCCCAAAGCCACGGGGAACGCCAATGTGGCCGCCGGGCCGGGCGCGAGCGCCGGCTCCAAAGCCGCTACTTCCGAGATCGCCGGCCCGCCCGCGCCCGCCTGCCAGGTCGTGCTGCGCGCCGATGCGGCGGGGTCGATGGATGGCATCCAGGCCAAGCTGGACGGTGCCGGGTCGGGGATGCTGCTGGACGTGGTGGCCGACCTGGCCCCGCGCACCGCGCTTATCCTGCGCAGCGCCCGCGCCAACGCGCAGCTGCCGGATAAGTCGACCCTGGCCGCCCAGTTCGACCTGCAATCGGGCGCCGGCCAAGTCGCCGGCCGCGACCGCATCACCGGCACGATCAGCGCGCAGCGTTTGGATCTGGCGCCGTGGTTGGGCAAGGACGTGCCCCCGGCAGTCCTGACGGTGCGCGGCGACGTGCAGGCCGACATTGAAAACCTGAGCCAGTTGCGCCATGCCGCCATTGACCTGCGTTTCGAAGAGGGCACCCGCTGGAACAAGCAGCCGCTGACGGGCGGCGTGAAAGCGCAAGTGGACATCGCCGCAACCGAGCCCGGATCGGCACCGGCCGCGGCACCGGCACCCGCACCGGCACCCGCACCGGCACCCGCACCGGCGGGCTCTACAACGGCGCCAACGACCGCACCCGCCGCCTACTCCGACCCGCTGTCCGGACTGCGCATTCACGGGCTGGACGTGGACTTGAAGCTGGGTCGCAACCGCATCCGCGCATCGGGCGAGATGGACGCCACCGACGGCGCGCTGACCTTGGACGCGCAGGCGCCGCAGCTGGACGCCTTCTGGCCCGGCATCCCGGGCGGCGCCGAGCTCAAGGGCAAGCTGGCCGGCAATATCGCGGCGCATCGCGGCGAGCTCAACGCCGGTTACACCCCCGCCAAGCCCCGCACGGGCGTGCTGGGCCAAGCGCCGGCCAAAGCCAATATCGTCTTTGCGGGCGGCTGGGGCAAGGGCCCGGCTGGCCAGCCCGACGCAGCGCTGGTGGGCTGGCGCGGCACCTTTTCCAAGCTGACGGCCGATAGCGCCGGGTTTGTCGTGGCGGCTGACCGGCCGGTCTCTTTGGCCTATCTGCCGTCGGCCGTACACCCGCAATGGCAATGGCAGGTGGGCCAGACCGTTCTCAGCGTGACGCTGCCGGGCAAGGAACGCCTGACCTTGGCGCACCAAGGCTCGCGCGGCGGTGGCAAGCGCTGGGAAACCACCGGCCAGGCCGACAACCTGGTCATCACGGCCGCCATGGCCCGCCAGGTGATCGGCGCGCTGGACCCCGAGGCCGCCGCCAAGCTGGGCAAGGGCCCCTCGCGCGTAAACGCCATGGTGCCCGAGGGCCAGCGCCGCATCGCCCTGGACCTGCTTTGGGACTTGAAATTTGACGGCCGCCTGGCGGGCAAGGCGCGCATTGCCCGCCGTGAAGGCGACCTGCTGATCCCGGGCGACCCGCCCGTCCCCCTGGGATTGAAGGCGCTTGTGCTGGACCTGACGGCCACGCCCACGTCGCCCAACACCAGCCGCCTGGACGCCAGAATCGACCTGGCTACCGCCAAGATGGGCACGGTGAACGGCACCGGCACCGCCGTGCTGCGCGTGGACGCCAAGGGCGGCATGGCGCTGGACGAGCGCCAGCCGCTGCGTGCCAAGCTGGACGCCGACATTGCCGATCTGGCCTGGGTCGGCCTGTTTGTGGGCGATTCGATGGAAGTGGGCGGCGCCGTCAAGGCCAACGTCGAGGTGCAAGGCACCTTGGCCGGAAAATGGTCGGCCACGGGCAACATCCGGGGCGACAAGCTGCGCCTGGTCCGCATTGACGACGGCGTGCGCCTGGTGGACGGCACGCTGTCGGCGCGGCTGGATGGCCAGCGGCTGGTGTTGGACAGCCTGCGCTTTCCGGCATCGCTGCGCGTGATGCCGGCCGAATGGCGCACCAAGGAATGGATCACGACCAACCCCGAGGCCAAGGGCGGCTACGCCGAGGCGCGCGGGCAGTGGAACATCATGGACGGCGGTGGCGACATCAAGCTGACGCTGTACCGCTTTCCGGCCTTGCAGCGCTCGGACCGCTACGCCATGGTTTCCGGCACGGTCACGCTGACGGCCGCCATGCCGCGCATCGACATCGTGGGCGACCTCAAGGCTGACGCCGGGTGGTTCAGCCTGGAAATCCTGCAGGGCGTGCCGTCGCTGGATGACGACGTCAAAGTCATTCATCCGGGCCAGGATCGCGCCACGGTGTCCACGCCGCTGCAAACCAGCATGAACCTGAAGTTCGACATGGGGCCGCGTTTCTACATTACGGGCATGGGGCTGGACGCCGGGCTGCTGGGCTCCATCCAGATTCTGCTCAATGACGGCCGGCTGACCGGCGTGGGCGCGTTGCGCACGCGGGGCGGCGGCATCGAGGCCTATGGCCAGAAGCTGCGTCTCAGCCGGGGCACGCTGACGTTCCAGGGCCGGCTGGACAACCCGCTGCTGGACATCGAAGCCCTGCGCACGGGCGAACAGGTCGAGGCCGGCGTCAAGGTGGTCGGCACCGCGCAGCGCCCGCGTATCGACCTGGTGTCCTACCCGGACGTCAGCGATGTCGAAAAGCTGTCCTGGCTGCTGCTGGGGCGCGGACCCGACGAAAGCGGCAGCGACGCGGCCTTGCTGGTGTCGGTGGGCACCGCGCTGCTGGGCGGCGGCCAGCCGTTCTACAAGCAGTTCGGGCTGGACGATGTCAGCGTGCGCACCGGCAATATCGGCAGTTCGGGCAGCATCCTGCCCGACCGCACGGTGGCCGGCGACGTAAACCGGGACAGTGACAGCCAGCTGGCAACCCAGTTCCTGGTGGCCAGCAAGTCTTTCGCCAACGGCATCACGCTAAGCGTGGAGCAGGCGCTGGCCGGCAGCGACACCGTGGGCCGGGCCAGTTACCGTCTGGCGCGCGGGCTTTCCGTGGACTTGAAGGGCGGGTCGGTCAACGGCATCGCGCTGGTGTACCGGACGTTCTGGGGGAACTGAGTAAAATGACGGCCACTTCACCCCTTTAGCACCATTCCCACCATGAGCATCAAAAGCGACCGCTGGATCCGCCGCCAGGCCGACGCCGGCATGATCGAACCCTTTGAACCGGGCCAGGTCCGCACGGCCAATGGCGGGCGCATCGTCAGCTACGGCACCAGCAGCTACGGCTACGACGTGCGCTGCGCCGATGAATTCAAGATTTTCACGAACATCAATTCCACCATCGTCGACCCGAAAAACTTCGACGAAGGCTCGTTCGTGGACTTCAAGGGTGATGTTTGCATCATCCCGCCGAACTCGTTCGCCCTGGCCCGCACGGTGGAATACTTCCGTATTCCGCGCAGCGTCCTGACCATCTGCCTGGGCAAGAGCACCTACGCGCGCTGCGGCATCATTGTCAACGTGACGCCGCTGGAACCCGAATGGGAAGGCCACGTCACGCTGGAATTCTCGAACACCACGCCGCTGCCCGCCAAGATCTACGCCGGCGAAGGCTGCGCGCAGATGCTGTTCCTGGAAAGCGACGAAGTGTGCGAGACCTCGTACGCGGACCGTGGCGGCAAATACCAGGGCCAACGCGGCGTGACGCTGCCGCGCACCTGATCGGGGGGCGCCGGCGGCTTAGGCCGCGTGCCCCGGCGCCGGGCGCAGGTAGTCGATATCCCATTCGGACTCGGCCGTCTGCACAAACCCGTGCCGGCGATAAAACTGGTTCGAATCGCTGCCCCGCAACGCGCCCACACTGACCGGCAGCCCCTGGCTGTCGGCGTCACCCAGAATCCTTTGCAGGACGCGGCCGCCCAGGCCCTGTCCCTGCGCGGCGGGCGCGAGGTACAGGTGGTCCAGCCGCAGGCCCTGGCCGTCCGGCCGCAGGGCATAGAACCCCACCCGTTTTCCGGCATGTTCGATCCACCAGGTGCAATCCGGGTGGAAATTGGCGCGCAGCCGTTCCCGGGCACGCGCCGGGTCGAATCTGCCCACTCGTTCCAGGCTGTCGCGCATGGCCTGCACGCGGATGTCGGCCAGCGCATCGAAGTCGGATGCCGAGACGGGCAGGGTGCGCACCTGATCGCTCGTGATTTCGTCATAGCCGCGTCCCAAGAATTGCAGGATGCAGATGCCGTGGCCATACGGGTCGCTAAGGTGTGCGATGCGGCCCCAGGCGTGAGTGGCAGCGGGGCCTTCCAGGATGGCGCCGGCGGCGACGGCCTGATCGACGGCCCGGTCCACGTCGGGCACGACGACGTCCAGGTGCACGGGCGTCCAATGGCGGGCGTAATCGCGCGATGGCGCCGCCGCGCCCGCGGCCCCCGACGCACCCGCCGCACTGGTGCCAGCCGCCTTTTCCAGCAGATAGATGGGGGCGTTGGCGCCCAGCATTTCAGCCGCTTTCGGCCCCAGGCGCCGGTGCAGCGTCAGCCCGAAGGCGCGTTCGTAGAAGACGATGGCGTGTTCAAGATCGGGCACATCGATATTCACAAGCAGCTGCATGGCGGCATTCCTTCGGCGGGGGATGAAAACATATCACGCGCGCCACGGGCCGGCGACACAGCGGTAACCGCGCTAAAGAACCCCCGCCGGCGACCGTAAAAAGGATATATATGTTTGCCGATTTGGCGACGTCATCTCTGCAAGCGAGCAAGGCCCCCACCGTGCGTTACCCCCATATCCCCTGGCTGCCCCTGTTGTTCTACCCCGCGTTGCCAGTGGCCGCCGCGGTAGGCCTGATGCTGTGGCGCGAGTGGCCGCCCGCGCTGACTTTGATCGTGCCGTTCGTGCCGTGGGTGATGGCGCTGATCGGCGCGGCCATCTGTTTGATGTATCAGCGTTCGCAAACCATGGCGCTGATGCTGTGCGTGCTGGCAGCCACGGCGGTATGGCCGACGCTGGCGCGCGAGGCGCCATGGGCGTTGGGCCCCGCGCTGGCGTGGTGGGCCATTGCCTACACCATCAACGCGCTGTGGGCCGAACGATCCAGCATGCTGTTGGACTTGGCGCTACGCATCGGCCTGATTGCCGTCGGCATGGCCGGCATTGCGCTGGTCGGCAAAGAAGGGCTGGTGGAAGTGTTTGGCACGCTGGCCCTGCAAGGCAAGCTGGCGCGGCTTGGCGTGCCGGTCGAGGCGCTGGTGGCGTTGCTGGGCACCGGCCTGACGCTGACCCTGTTGCTGCTGCGTTATGGCCGCCCGCAACAGGCCGGACAATGGCTGGGGTTTGTGTGCATGGCGTGGGCATTGCCGCGCGGCGCGCAGCATCCGATCGAACTGGCCCTGATGTCCGCCGCCGCGCTGACGGCGCTGTGCATTTCGCTGGCCCACGAAGGCTTTCACATGGCGTTTCGCGACGAGCTGACCGGCTTGCCGGGCCGGCGCGCGCTGAACGAACGCCTGCAACGCATGGGCCGCGTCTACACGCTGGCGATGGCCGACGTGGACCATTTCAAGGCATTCAACGATACGCACGGGCACGACGTGGGCGACCAGGTGCTGCGCATGGTGGCGTCGCAGCTGCGGCGCGTGCCGGGCGGTGGGCAGGCGTATCGCTACGGCGGCGAAGAATTCACGTTGGTGTTTCCGGGCAAGACGGCGGCGGAAAGCCTGCCGCACCTGGAAGCGGTGCGCCGCGCAATCGAGGCCTACCAGATGCGCCTGCGTGACAAGCCCGCGCGGCCCAAGGCAGATCAACTGGGCCAGCGCCGGCGCGGTGCGCGTGGTGCGCGCAATCCGCGTCCGCTGCGGGTAACGGTAAGCATCGGCGTGGCCGAGCGGGGCGACGCGCTGCGTGCGCCGGACGCGGTCATCAAGGCGGCCGACCAGGCGCTGTACAAGGCCAAGGACGGTGGCCGCAATCAGGTGTGCGCCTACGGCACGCGGCGGCGCGGGGCGGCGGCGTAGGGCGCTCCGCCCGCTTTGTCGTTTACTTTTCCGCTAGCGGCAGCGCCATCAGCGTTTCGTCGTAAAGCTGGTCATTGACGCATAGCGCCTCGCGCTCGCGCCCGTATTCCACGAAGCCCAGGCCGGCATACAAGGCGGCGGCCGACGTGTTGTTAGACGTGACGCTTAACTGCACCTGACGAATGCCGCGCATGGTGCGGGCATGCGCGATGGCGGCTTGCAACAGCAACCGCCCCAGCCCGCGGCCACGGTGTTCGGGCGCCACGTAGACGCTCCAGATATGCGCCTTGTGCCGCATCTTCAACTTGCGCTGGCGGCCCACGCCGATGATGCCCACCAGGTCATCACCCACGAACACCCCGAACATCGCGCTGTCGTCCTGCGGCGTGACCCAGCCTTTGATGTCGTCCAGTGTCAGCGTGTGTTCCTCTTCGTAACTCGATCCGAACGATTCCGGCGTTTCAACCAGGGCGTCCAGGCGCAAACGTCGTAGTGACGGGGCGTCAAGGGCGGTCATGCGTCTGACTAGCGGTGCGGTCATGGGCGGCAAGTGTTGGGAATAGGAAACGTTGAGGGGTTTCCCGCCGATTATAGGTAACACGCTTGCCTATAATGGTCCTATTGCCGCTTGCGGTTTTCACAAAGGAGCCAACGATGTTCGGTTTCCTCAAGACAAACCAGGAAGCCACCCTTGATGAAGTGCAGGACGCATTTGTCGAACGGGTGGCAGACGCCGCGCAAGACTTTGTACAAGCCGCCGAATCCACCGGCGCCATATTGGACTACTCCCTGTCCAGCATCCACGCGCTCGATACCGCGCTGGAAGCCGCCCACCTGGGCACCTTGCCGCTTACCCCCATGCAAACCGTTGGCGCCGCCGCCTACCTCTACGAGGTTGGTCGCCGGGCGCATGGCGGGCTGTACGAGGTCTGCGACGACGAAGACCCGGTCGTGCTCGTCTGTGGCGAACCCGGGGCCGAAGTCTGCTTTGGCGCCATCGCCAAGGTAGAACGCCGGATCCGGGACGGGGCCACCGAGTCCATCCCCGCCTACTTCGAGCAGTTCACCTTGGCATTGGAAGCCGGCGAAGCCCGCACCATCCGCTAGGTTTGCTCCGTGCCGCCGTTGCTGTCGCTGTGCTGAAAGCCCGGCTTTTGGCGCGATGACAACGGCTGTTCGGCCTATCTGGGGATTTCCCGTAGGACTGAAAGAAAAACAGCCCTACAATTCCGCCATTCCCGCCTGTTGGGCGGGGGCTCGCGCCGTCTGTCATCAGGCGGATTTTTACTAGCAGTACACTCGCGCCGCGTTATGCGACCGAACCCGCCATGCCCCCAGGAGCGCCTGCATGAAATTTCGCTTCCCCATTTTCATCATCGACGAGGACTACCGTTCCGAGAACGCGTCCGGTTTGGGTATTCGTGCCTTATCTGAAGCGATCGAGGCCGAGGGCGTCGAGGTGATCGGGGTGACCAGCTATGGCGACCTGAGTTCGTTCGCGCAACAGCAAAGCCGGGCCAGCGCCTTCATCCTGTCGATTGACGATGAAGAGTTCGACGTGGACTCGCCCGAAGACGTGGCCAGCGCCATCAAGAACCTGCGCATGTTCATTGGCGAACTGCGCTTTCGCAACGCCGACATTCCCATCTATCTGTATGGCGAGACGCGCACGTCGGAACACATTCCGAACGACATCCTGCGCGAACTGCACGGCTTCATTCACATGTTCGAGGACACCCCCGAATTCGTGGCGCGCCACATCATCCGCGAAGCGCGCAGCTACGTGGATTCGCTGCCGCCGCCGTTCTTCCGCGAGCTGGTCAAGTACGCGCAAGACGGCTCGTATTCCTGGCACTGCCCGGGCCACTCGGGCGGCGTCGCCTTCCTGAAGAGCCCCGTGGGCCGCATGTTCCACCAGTTCTTCGGTGAAAACATGCTGCGCGCCGACGTCTGCAACGCCGTGGACGAACTGGGCCAGTTGCTGGACCACACCGGCCCCGTGGCCGAGTCCGAGCTGAACGCCGCGCGCATCTTCCACGCCGACCACTGCTTTTTCGTGACCAACGGCACGTCCACGTCCAACAAGGTCGTGTGGCACGCCAACGTGGCCGCCGGCGACGTGGTCGTGGTGGACCGCAACTGCCACAAGTCGATTCTGCACGCCATCACGATGACGGGCGCGATCCCGGTGTTCCTGCGCCCCACGCGCAACCACCTGGGCATCATCGGGCCGATCCCGCTGGAAGAATTCCACCCGGACAACATCCGCAAGAAGATCGAGGCCAACCCCTTCGCGCGCGAAGCGGTGAACAAGAATCCGCGCATCCTGACGCTGACGCAAAGCACGTACGACGGCGTCATCTACAACGTGGAAATGATCAAGGAGCAGCTGGGCAGCTATGTCGATACGCTGCACTTTGACGAAGCCTGGCTGCCGCACGCCTCGTTCCACGAGTTCTACCAGGACATGCACGCCATCGGCCAGGACCGCCCGCGCAGCCAGGACGCGATGGTCTTCGCCACGCACTCCACGCACAAGCTGCTGGCCGGCATTTCGCAGGCCTCGCAGATCATCGTGCAGGAATCCGAGACCCGCAAGCTGGACCGCAACGTCTTCAACGAGGCGTACCTGATGCACACGTCGACCTCGCCGCAGTACGCGATCATCGCGTCGTGCGACGTGGCCGCCGCCATGATGGAGCCGCCCGGAGGCACCGCGCTGGTCGAGGAAAGCATCCGCGAAGCGCTGGACTTCCGCCGCGCCATGCGCAAGGTGGAATCCGAATTCGGCAAGAACGACTGGTGGTTCAAGGTCTGGGGCCCCAACCGCCTGGTGTCCGAAGGCATCGGCAACCGCGACGAATGGATCCTGGAAGCCAACGACCACTGGCACGGCTTCGGCGAAATGGCCGAAGGCTTCAACATGCTGGACCCGATCAAGGCCACGGTCATCACGCCGGGGCTGGACATGTCGGGCAGCTTCGGCGAAACGGGTATCCCGGCCGCGCTGGTCTCCAAGTACCTGACCGAGCACGGCGTCGTGGTCGAAAAGACCGGCCTGTATTCGTTCTTCATCCTGTTCACTATCGGCATTACCAAGGGCCGCTGGAACACGCTGTTGACCGCGTTGCAGCAGTTCAAGGACGACTACGATCGTAACCAGCCGCTGTGGCGCATCCTGCCCGACTTCTGCCGTGTGCATCGCCGCTACGAACGCATGGGCCTGCGCGATCTGTGCCAGGAAATCCACGAAGCCTACCGCGCGCGCGACGTCGCCCGCCTGACCACCGAGATGTACCTGAGCGACATGGTGCCGGCGCTGAAGCCGTCGGACGCCTTTGCGCGCATGGCGCACCGCGAGGTCGAGCGTGTCGACATCGATAAGCTGGAAGGCCGCGTCACGGGCGTGCTGTTGACGCCGTATCCCCCGGGCATTCCGCTGTTGATCCCGGGTGAACGCTTTAACCGCACGATCGTGCAGTACCTGCAATTCGCGCGCGAATTCAACGAGCGCTTCCCCGGCTTCGAAACCTATATTCACGGCCTGGCCGACGAACTGGGTCCGGATGGCGAAAAGCGCTACTACGTTGATTGCCTGATCGAAGAATAAGACCCGGCGGGTCTGGAGTCCTGATGTTTGATGTAGCCGTCCTCGGCGCCGGCGCCGCTGGCATGATGTGTGCAGCGGTGGCCGGGCAGCGCGGCTTGCGCGTGGTGCTGGTCGACCATGCCGAGCGCCTGGCCGAAAAAATCCGCATCTCCGGCGGTGGCCGCTGCAACTTCACCAACATCGGGACCGGGCCCGCCAATTTTCTGTCCGACAACCCGCATTTCTGCCGCTCGGCACTGTCGGCTTACACGCCGCAGGATTTTCTGGCGCTGATGAAGCGCCACCATATCGCCTGGCACGAGAAACACCGTGGTCAGCTGTTCTGCAACGATTCCAGCGAATCCATCATCAACATGCTGCGCGCCGAGTGCGACGCGGGCGATGTGCAATGGCGCATGGGCTGTTCGGTGGCCGATATCGGCCATGGCGAGCAGGGCTTCGAACTGCGCACCAGCCAGGGCGTGATCCGCGCGGCCAAGCTGGTCGTGGCCACGGGCGGCATGGCGATTCCGCAGCTGGGCGCCACCGACTTCGGCCTGAAGATCGCGCGCCAATTCGGCTTGAAAGTCGTCGAGCCGCGACCCGCGTTGGTACCGCTGACCTTTGACTCCGCACAATGGCAGCCGCTGTCCGAGCTGTCGGGCGTGGCGCTGGAAGTGGGCCTGCAGACGGGGCAGGGCAAGGCGCGGGGTGAATTCCTGGAAGACCTGCTGTTTACCCATCGCGGCCTCTCAGGCCCGGGCATCCTGCAAATTTCCAGCTACTGGAAGCCGGGCGAACCCATCGTGATCGACCTGGCACCGGGCCGCGACCTGGCCGAAGAATTGCTGGCGTCCAAGTCGGGCAACCGGCAGCAGCTGCATACCGTGCTGGCGGGCCTGTGGCCCAAGCGCCTGGCCGATCGCTGGCTGCATCTGGCAGAGCAGGGCGGCAAGCCCGGCCTGGCCGCGATGCGCCTGGCCGACGCGCCCGACAAAACGCTGCGCGCGCTGGCTCAAGACATCCACCAATGGACGCTGGTGCCCAGCGGCACCGCCGGCTACAAGAAAGCCGAAGTGATGCGCGGCGGCGTCGACACGCGCGGCCTGGACCAGAAATCCATGCAAGCCAAAACCACGCCCGGGCTGTACTTCATCGGCGAAGCGGTGGATGTGACCGGCTGGCTGGGCGGCTACAACTTCCAATGGGCCTGGGCTTCGGGCGTGGCCTGCGGCAAGGCGCTGTAGGCCTCGCCGGGATCAGAGCTGCCGCCATACTGATCCGTCGGTTGAAGCCGTCGCGGCAGGCGGCGGCGCCATGATGGTGTCGTGCGCCATGGCAGCCGTTGCCACCGCGCCAAGTGTGGCGCTATGGGAAACTTCTTTTAATGCTTTGCCGGCAACCACTGGGACGCCTAATTTCTCAATCAGGGCCGCGCCTTCCGGCGTTTGTCCTAGCGCGGCCAACATGCCCGTAAGGCGCGTGCCGCCACTGGGCGTGAACATGTCGCCCAGTGAGGCGACGCCATTTTGCATATCGCCCGAATTGGCGATGACCTTCAAGTCCGCTTGTTGCAGGGCGCGGGCCATTTCCATGCCGACATCCTTGCCTGACCTTACCTGTTCGATGCGGATGAGATATTCCTGGTAGCCCGCGTTGCCCCCGATTTCTTTCGCCAGCTTGATTTGCGCTTCAACGGGCGCCACCTGCATGGCTTGCTCGGCGGACGCTTTTGCGGCGCCAAGCGCCGTTACACCCTCGGCTTCCCGGGTTGCCGAGATCAGATCGCCTTCCGCCTTGGCAATTTGGGCTTCTTTTTCGGCGTGTGCGGCAACCACGGCTATCTGCCGGTTTTCTTCGGCCCTGACGACAGCGACATCACGCGAAATTTCGGCCGCTTGTACGTCGCGCACGCGCTGGACCTCCATGTCCTTTCGAGCCGTGGTGACGGATTCGAACGCGATCGCCTGGCGTGACTGTTCCTCTGCGATGCCAACCTCGCGTTCGGTTTCCGCGTTGCGCATGCCGACCTGCTGGCGAGCGTTCTGCTGTTGAAGGTCGATTTCCCGCTTCATGGCGATTTCTTTTTCGGTTGCCGCGCGATTGTGTTCGGCGACTTCTTCGCGGCTCTGGCGGTCTATGCGCGCCTTCTCGCGAGCCATGATCTGGTCGATCACTTTATTGTTCGCGCTGTCGCGGATGTCCATGAACTCGATGGTCTTGACGGTCTTGACGCCCCACTCGGCTAGTTGAGTGTCCACTGCTGCAGTAAACGCGTCGGCAAGCGTACTTCGCGCCTGCATGATGTCTTCCAGCTTGTTCGTTGCCAACACGCTACGTACGGACCCTTGGACTACGTTGCGAAGCTGGTCGACCAGGACATCAAAGGTCGACACCCGCTGGGCAGCAAGCGAGGCGTCTTCAATGCGGAAGAACGCAGTGACGTCGACTTCGAACGGCAGCCGTGCGGCGTCATAGGCAGCGTAGTCCTTCAGATCGACCTGGAAGTTGCTTTCAGGAAACTTGGATACCGCCACGCCCCACACCGGCAGCCAGCTTGGCCAGTGGTAGTAGGTGTTGCCCCCCAACTTGCCGCGCCCGTAGGGTGTGGTCTGCTTGCTGGATTGAACGATGTGCACCATGTTGGTGGGCACAACGCGGCGAAGGGAAACGATGACAAATGCGATCAGGGGAAACAGAGCAACCAGGGCGCTTGCGATGCTCGTGGTGGAAATTTCGATCATGTTTACGGCGGATACTCGAAGTTAAGGCGTCCGGGGTGGGCGCCCTTGGACTGCGGGATCATAGGACGCGACCATTCCGCGACTTATGACAATGTCGTTATTGTTTTATCAAATAAAAATACATATCATTTATGTTTTCGATTTCGACTGGCTGCTTTCGATGAAAAGGGGCCAGTTCCACGGAGACGCTCATGCCCTACACCCTTCCGACGCTGCCCTACGCCTATGACGCCCTCGAGCCTCACATCGACGCCATGACGATGGAGATTCACTCCAGCAAGCATCATCAAACCTATGTCACCAGCCTGAACGCGGCGCTGGATGGCGCCGGCATCAGCACGGAAGAACCCGTTGAAGCCCTGGTCGCGCGGCTGGACCAATTGCCGCAAGCCATACGCGGCGCGGTGCGCAACCATGGCGGCGGCCACGCCAACCACAGCTTGTTCTGGTCGGTGATGTCGCCCCAGGGTGGCGGCGAGCCCGATGGCGCGCTGGCGGCCGCTATCGAATCCGAACTGGGTGGTCTGGCCGCCTTCCGCGAGGCCTTCACCAAAGCGGCCCTGACCCGCTTTGGCAGCGGCTGGGCCTGGCTCTCGGTCACGCCGGCCGGCAAGCTGGTGGTGGAAAGCAGCGCTAATCAGGACAGCCCTCTGATGCACGGCAATACGCCGATCCTGGGCCTGGACGTCTGGGAACACGCCTATTACCTCAAGTACCAAAACCGTCGCCCTGAATACATTGGCGCCTTCTACAATGTCGTGAATTGGCCCGAGGTGGCGCGCCGTTATGCGGCCGCAAAGGGTTAAGCCCGCTTTGTGATGGAGGCATCGGCCCCATGAACACATTCAGCCGTCACCGCGTGCGTCCCGCGGCCACCAGCATCAGCGTCTGGACCCTGGCCGTGCTGGTGTCCTGCCTGGCGATGCACCAGCTGTGGGCGTACCTGGACGTGCGCGCGCCGCACGTGGCCGACGCCCTGCTGGGCGGGCTGGTAGCGGCCGGCGCCACCGCGCTGGGCACCGTGCCCATCCTGTTCGCCCGCACCATCCCGCAAAAGGTCCAGGACAGCATGTTCGGGTTCGGCGCGGGCGTCATGCTGGCGGCCAGCGCGTTTTCCCTGGTGGTGCCGGGCATCGCGGCGGCCGAAAGCCAGGGCATGGGCCGCTGGGGCGCGGGCCTGACGGTGGGGGCGGCCATTCTGCTGGGCGCGGCGGTGCTGCTCATCATGGACCGCACGCTGCCGCACGAACATTTCATCAAGGGCCGCGAAGGCATCGAGGCGCGCCGCATGCGACGCGCCTGGTTGTTCGTTATCGCCATCACGCTGCACAACCTGCCCGAAGGCCTGGCCATCGGCGTGGGTTACGCGGGGGGCGATCCGGTGGCGGGCACCGCGTTGGCCACGGGCATCGCGATCCAGGACATTCCCGAGGGGATGGTTGTCGCGGTGGCGCTGTTGGCCGCCGGCTATAAGCGGGCCTTCGCCGTGGCGCTGGGCATGTTGTCGGGGCTGGTCGAACCGTTGGGCGCAGTGCTGGGCGCCGCCATCGTCGGCTGGTCCGTCTTGCTGCTGCCCTGGGGGCTGGGCTTTGCGGCGGGCGCCATGCTGTTTGTCATCAGCCACGAGATCATTCCCGAATCGCACCGCAAGGGGCACGAGGTCTACGCCACGTGCGGGCTGATGCTGGGCTTTGTGCTGATGATGTTGCTGGACACGGCGCTGGGCTAGCCCGGGGGTTGGTGTCCGGTTTGGCGTGGTCCGCGGCAGCGGTTTGTGGCCGGGCCGCGCCCGGAAATCGCGCTTTTCCAGGGCTGGTTTTCGTTGTATGCTTGGCGCCGCTGTCACGCATGTTTGCGGGAGAGAGCGCCCCTTTCACCAGGGTCGCCGCCGAAGGCGCAATTCGCCCAGAATCGCTCAGGTAACCGATACCGCACATGCTTGCCCCGTCCCGGTTTTTACCGTGTGGATGCGGCAAAACAGTACTCTGGAGAGACCTGGCGCCGCCCCGAATTCGGGACACAGCGAGCAGCCCAGGCGCCGAAGGTGCAAACCCGCCCAGCGCGGGGCAACTCTCAGGCAAAAGGACAGAGGGGCGGAAGATTCAGCCGATGCCGTGCGGGCGCAATCCGCTTGTCACGACCGGCATTCCGTAACCCTGGCAAGCCATTGCCGTCCCGGAGTTTCCGCGCATGTCCGCAACCCTCAAACGCACCCCGCTGGCCGACGAACACATCGCCTCCGGCGCCCGAATGGTCGATTTCGGCGGCTGGGACATGCCCTTGGCCTACGGCTCGCAGCTTGAGGAACACCACGCGGTGCGCCAGGACGCCGGCATGTTCGACGTGTCGCACATGCTGAACGTGGATGTGGCCGGCCCCGATGCCTACGCCTTCCTGCAACGCCTGGTCGCCAACGACGTCGCCAAGCTGACCGTGCCCGGCAAGGCGCTGTATTCGTGCATGCTGAACCCGCAGGGCGGCGTCATCGACGACCTGATCATCTATTTCTTTGCCGCTGACGAATGGCGCGTGGTCGTCAACGCCGGCACCGCCGACAAAGACGTGGCCTGGATGCAGCGCGTGAAGCAGGCCGGCAGTTTCGACGTTGCCATCACCCCGCGCCGCGATCTGGCCATGGTAGCCGTGCAGGGCCCGAACGCCCGCGCCAAGGTCTGGGCCGCGCGCCCGGCCTGGCAAGCCGCCTCCGAAGCACTGACCCCCTTCGTTGCCGCCCGCGTGGGCGACGACACGCTCGTCGCCCGCACCGGCTACACCGGCGAAGACGGCTTTGAAATCGTCCTGCCTGCGTCCGACGTCGTGCAGCTGTGGCGCGACCTTGCTGCCCAGGGCGTGCGCCCGGCGGGCCTGGGCGCGCGCGACACGCTGCGCCTGGAAGCCGGCATGAACCTGTATGGCCAGGACATGGACGAGCTGACCCAGCCCGACCAGGCCGGCCTGACCTGGACCGTGTCGCTCAAGAATGCCGAGCGCCGCTTCATCGGCCGCGACGCGCTGGAACAATTCGCCACCCCCGCCGCCTTTGTCGGCCTGAAGCTGCAAGAGCGCGGCGTGATGCGCGCCCACATGGCCGTGCGCTGCGCGCAAGGCACGGGCGAACTCACCAGCGGCACCATGTCGCCCACGCTGGGCGTGTCGATCGGCTTTGCCCGCCTGCCGCAAGGCGTGCGTCCGGGCGACACCGTCGAAGTCGACATCCGCGGCAAATGGGTGCCCGCCCTGGTCTGCAAGCTGCCCTTCGTGCGTAACGGCAAAGCCGTCGAACACTCGTAAACTCGAAGCTTCGCGCGAACGGCCGCTGCCAGTTGACGCACACGCCGCTCGCACGAGGCGCGCAACACCATTCATCTACCCGTATTCCCTAGAGGATTTCCCATGAGCCTGCCCACCGATCGCAAGTACACCCAGTCCCACGAATGGGTCAAAGCTGAAGGCGACGTGTTTGTCGTCGGCATCACCGATACCGCCCAGGACCAATTGGGCGACCTGGTTTTCGTTGGCGACGTCAAGGTTGGCGCCAAGCTGAACGCGGGCGAAACCGCCGGCGTGGTTGAGTCGGTCAAGGCCGCCTCGGACATCTACGCACCCGTCAACGGTGAAATCGTTGCCTTCAACGACGAGCTGGAAAACAACCCCAGCCTGATCAACGAATCGGCCTTCACCACCTGGATCTTCAAGATCAAGCCGGTCAACGCGGCAGATGCCGACAAGCTGCTGGACGCCGCCGGCTACGAAGCCGTCGCCAACGGCTAAGAAGCCGGTTCGAGCCGGGCGCGCCGACCTCTTGGCGCGCCGGCCTGATGCACCACCACCCGAGAGTTCCCATGTCGCGCGCCCTAGACACCCATACCGACTTCATCCCCCGCCACATCGGCCCGTCCGACGCCGACCAGGCCGCCATGCTCCAAGTGATTGGCAGCGCCAGCCTGGACGCCCTGATCGACGAAGTCGTTCCCGCCAAGATCCGCAGCCAGGCCCCGCTGGCGCTGCCGCCCTCGCGCAGCGAAACCGACGTGCTGGCCGAACTGAAGCAGATCGCGGGCCGCAACAAGGTCTTTCGCAATTACATCGGCCAGGGTTACTACGGCACGCAGACCCCCAACGTCGTGCTGCGCAACATTCTTGAGAACCCCGCCTGGTACACGGCCTACACGCCGTATCAGCCGGAGATCTCGCAAGGGCGTCTTGAAGCCCTGCTGAACTACCAGACCATGGTCGCCGACCTGACCGGGCTGGACATCTCCAACGCCTCGCTGCTGGACGAAAGCACGGCCGCCGCCGAAGCCATGACGCTGGCCCGCCGTGGCGCCAAGTCGCAAAGCCCGGTGTTCTTCATTTCGCGCCATGTGCATCCGCAGACCATCGAAGTCGTGCGCACGCGCGCCGAAGGCCTGGGGCTGGAAATCACCGTGGGCGACGAAGCCCAGGGCCTGCCGGAATGCTTCGGCGTGCTGCTGCAATACCCGCACAGCACCGGCTCGGTGTCCGACTACCGCAAGCTGGCAGAAGCCGCCCACGCGCAAGGCGCCGTGGTTGCCTGCGCCACCGACCTGCTTGCGCTGGCCCTGTTGGCCGCCCCGGGCGAGTGGGGCGCGGACATCGCCATCGGATCGGCGCAACGCTTTGGCGTGCCGTTCGGTTTTGGCGGCCCGCACGCCGGCTTCATGGCCTGCAAGGATTCCTTCAAGCGCAACATGGCCGGCCGCCTGGTCGGCGTGTCGAAAGACGCACAAGGCAACCCGGCAATGCGCCTGGCGCTGCAAACGCGCGAACAGCACATCCGCCGCGAGAAGGCCACGTCCAACATTTGCACCGCGCAGGTGCTGCTGGCCGTGATGGCCGGCATGTACGCCGTGTGGCATGGCCCCGAAGGCATCCGCCGCATTGCCCAGCGCGTGCAGCGCAGCACCGCCATCTTGCGCGCTGAACTCATCAAGCTGGGCGTGAAGGTCGTGAACGACACGTTCTTCGACACGCTGCTGCTGGAAACGGGCGCGGCCACCCCGGCCATCCTGACGGCCGCCGAGTGCGAGCACATCAACCTGCGCCGCGTCGACGGCGCGCGCCTGGCCGTGTCGCTGGACGAAACCGTTACCGTCGCCGACCTGCAAGCGCTGGTCAACGTGTTTGCCGCCGGCCTGGAACGCGATGATGTCGAACTGGACATCGACGCGCTGGACGCGGCCGCCGCCGGCGGCATTCCCGCATCGGTCGCGCGCGAAAGCGCCATCCTCAAGCACCCCGTCTTCTCCAGCGTGCAATCCGAAACCGACATGCTGCGCTACCTGCGCAAGCTGGCCGACAAGGACCTGGCGCTGGACCGCACGATGATCCCGCTGGGTTCGTGCACCATGAAGCTGAACGCCACGGCCGAGATGATCCCCATCACCTGGCCCGAATTCGCGCTGATCCACCCATTTGCCCCCGCCTCGCAAAGCCAGGGCTACAACGAACTGATCGACCGCCTGTCCGCCGCGCTGTGCGAAATCACCGGCTATGACAACATCAGCCTGCAACCGAACTCGGGCGCGCAGGGCGAATACGCCGGCCTGCTGGCCATTCGCGGCTACCACCAGGCCAACGGCCAGCATCAGCGCAACGTCTGCCTGATCCCGGCCTCGGCCCACGGCACCAACCCCGCGTCGGCGCAGCTGGCCGGCATGGACGTGGTGGTGGTGGCGTCCGATTCCAACGGCAACGTCGATCTTTCCGACCTGCGCGCCAAGATCGAGCAGGTCGGCGACAAGCTGGCCGCGCTGATGATCACCTACCCGTCCACGCACGGCGTGTTCGAGGAAGCCGTCACTGAAATCTGCGACATGGTCCACCAGGCCGGCGGCCAGGTGTACCTGGACGGCGCCAACATGAACGCCATGGTCGGCGTGGCCCAGCCGGGCAAGTTCGGCTCCGACGTATCGCACCTGAACCTGCACAAGACGTTCTGCATTCCGCACGGCGGCGGCGGCCCCGGCGTGGGTCCCGTAGCGGTGCGCGCGCACCTGGCGCCGTACCTGCCGGGCGTGGTGAACGAACAGGGCAAGCTGCCCGGCGAAGCCAAGGTCGGCCCGGTGTCGGCCGCGCCGTTCGGTTCGGCCGGCATCCTGCCGATTCCGTTCGTGTACATCGCGCTGATGGGTGCTGATGGCCTGCGCCGCGCCACCGAAGTGGCCATCCTGAACGCCAACTACATCGCTACCCGCCTGCGCGACCACTATCCGGTGCTGTACGCGGGCCGCAATGGCCGCGTGGCGCACGAGTGCATTCTGGACGTGCGCCCGTTGAAGGAAACCAGCGGCATCAGCGCCGAGGACATCGCCAAGCGCCTGATGGACTACGGCTTCCACGCGCCCACCATGAGCTTCCCGGTGGCCGGCACGCTGATGGTCGAGCCCACGGAATCCGAAGGCGTGGCCGAGCTTGACCGCTTCATCGACGCGATGATCTCCATCCGCGAGGAAATCGCCCAGGTCGAGCGCGGCGAACGCGATCGCGAGGACAACGTCCTGAAGAACGCGCCGCACACCGCGCAGATGCTGTTGGCCGAAGAATGGCTGCACGACTACCCGCGCCAGCAGGCCGCCTACCCGGTGGCGTCGCTGCGCGAGGCCAAGTACTGGCCGCCCGTGGCCCGTGTGGACAACGCCTACGGCGACCGCAACCTGGTCTGCGCGTGCTTGCCGATCGAAGCCTACGCGTAGGGCATTACGCGTAGCGGCGACAAAAAAGCCTCCATCTTGCGATGGAGGCTTTTTGTTGGGCGCTTGCCCGTATCGGTATCGGCCGTACGCCTTACTTGGCCGGCGCCGCCTGGGCCGCCTCGTTGAAGTCTTCGGCGATGCTGATGAACGTGTTCAACAGGATTTGCAGGTTGTCCTTGCCGATCCCGCCTTCCGCGTTCATGTCCATTTGCAGCACGGCCTGGTTCTTGTTGTCCAGGTAGGCGCGGGTCCAGCGGTATTCCTGGTTCCAGCTGTTGATGGTCTTCAGCGACATCGGCTTCTTGGTCTTGTACGTGGCCGTCATGACCAGGTCCAGGCACTTTTCAGTGAAGTCGTTGCACAGGAATTCCAGGCGCAGGTCGCTGGCGCCGGTGGTGCCCGGGTCCAGGATCAGCACGGGGCCTTCGTCGCCATCCTGCTTGTTGGCGGTAATGCCCATGTCGTCCAGCAGGGCGCTGACGGTATCCAGGCTGAAGTCCTGCATCACGCCGACGGCGGGCGTTGCGCCTTCAGCCGGCTCTTGCTCGCTCATGCCGGGCATGGACTCTTCTTCGTCGTCGCCCATGGAATTCATGCCGGCGGCGCCAAGCAGGCCGCTGAACAATTCGTCGGCGGGAATTTCCTTGCCGTTCAGGTTGCCCATGCCGTCCGCGAACGTGAACTTGCCGACGATGTTGTCGCCGTCGTTCTTGCCCACGTTGAACATTTCAGCCATGCCCGACATCTGGCGCACGGTCTGGTCGGCGTCCTCGGCGGCCTTCTCCGGGGTCAGCCCTTCTTTCTTGACGGCGTATTGCGCGACCAGGTCCTGCACCATCGGCTTGGAAATGATCAGCGTGGCGTCGATGCGCTTGATGGCCTTGGCGGCAATTTCCTGCGGCGTCAGGTTCTTGACGTCCGGCGGGTTGGCCAAGTCCAGCGTGAAGTTCAACTTGCTTTCGCCCTTGCCGGTTTTCCAGCTGATCGGGTCGATGCTGAATGACGGGTTGCCCGCCAGCAGCTTGCCGGCGCTGTCCAGCATCGCCTGGAACTGCTCGTCCTTCAGGCCCTCGTCTTCGGTTTGCGCCATGTATTGACGCAGCAGCTGGTTGTACGTGTCCGACAGTTGCTTGACGGCCTGGCCGTCCAGCTTGGCCAGCTTGATTACGGCCTGGCCATTGCCCAGAGGCACGTCGTTGACGGTGATGTCGCCGGTTTGATAGGCGGCCTGCATGTTGATGGACTTGTCGTCCTCGGACAGCTTCACGCCGTAGCCGAAGTTATCCAGCGACAGCTTGACGTCGTCGCCCTTGCGGGTCACGTCGATGCGCTTGATCTTCAGGTCCGAATCGCCCATCGACACGCCGAACTTGCCCATGCGGCTGTTCACGTCCATCGTCAGGCCGGCGATCGACATGATGACGGGGTCGTTGCTCTTGGAACCGTCGATGGCCAGCTTGTCCATCACGCCATGCGCGACGACGCCTTGCAGCGTACGGTCGAAGCTGCCGGTGATGACCATGCCGCTGAAGTCGATCGAATTGCCTTGCAGCGCGGTCGACACGGGCGCGATCTTGGCCGTGGAGGTGGTCGTGCCGCTGTAGCTGACCATCGCGTCGCTGATCAGCGGCGAGATGTCTTTGGTCAGCGCGAACACTTCCTTCAGGTTGTCGGTCTTGGCGACTTCCGCGTGCACGAACGCCAGCTTGGGCGCAATCGCGCCGCGCGACAGCGCGGTCTTGGGGAAGGGGCCGTGTTCGATGACGGCATCGAATTCGATCATGCCGGCGGGCATGGCGTCCGGGCTCTTGTCGTTCTTGACCAGCGACAGGCCATAACGGGCCTGGGTCGAGAACAGGCTGCGGTCGTACTTGAGCTGGTCGATGCGCAGGCCGAACAGCGGCGTCAGCTTGGCCAGCTTTTCGTTGGCTTCGGCCAGATGGCGTTGCGAGCTTTCCTCAATGCGTTTGCCGGTATACCACGTGGCGCCTATCCAGCTTCCCGCTCCCACTATGACCACGCCGAGGGTGATCGCTACGCTCTTTTTCATCGTTGTGCTTTTTTCGTTGATTATCGAGTTATATCCGGCAGACAGGGCATTGCGCCGTCGCGGCTGGTCTCCCAGGCGCGGCTGCCGGCATACACGTATTCATCGGCCTGTAAGGGCCCGCGCCGGAGTATACCGATGCGCTGTGACGCTCGACCGTGCGCCCAGTTACTGAAGATTTCAAAATGAAAGGCCGGCGCAGGGCGCCGGCCGTTTTGTCGACAACTTTGCGACCCGATTTCGTTACAGCGGGTCCAGCGGGTAGATCGGCCGGCGCACGTGCTTGAACTCAAGCTGGCTGTAGTCGGACGTGGTGACGCCCACGCCGGTGCATTCGATGACCTCGGTGGCCATGGCTGAAAAGCCCGCGCGCCAGTGCACCCGGCTTTTCAGCACCACATAGCGCTTTTGCAGGGGGTCAACGCCCACGGACAACAGGCAGTTGATGTCGAAGGGTTCCTGGTGGCGCGACACCACCACGATTTCGACCCGGCCGGTGTCGATCACCACCGTCAGCCCGGTGTCGTTGCGCACGCCCCGGTACATCGGGCCCCGGCTCAGGTACACGCCGTCGAACACCAGCTTGACGCGGCCTGTCACCTGCAACGATTCGCTGGGTTCCTTGATAGCCGGCATGGCCAGCTTGCCGCCCAGCGTCAGGGTGATGGTCTTGCCCACGCCCGCGGCGGCGGCCTGTTCTGCTGCCTGGGGGTCGCAGATGGCGTAGAACACCACGTTGTCCAATTCCTGGCGCAGCACTTCGGCCAGCACGGCCGTGGTGTCCATGGTGCCGCCCGAGCCCGTGTTGTCGTAGTGGTCCAGCAGCACCACGGGGCCTTGCTCGATCTGCTTGGCGCGCGCGATGGTGGGCGCCAGCGGCTCGGGGTGGAACACCCAATCGGCGCGACCTGCCCAGGCGCGTTCCAGCAGTTCGTCGCGGTGCTTCTCGGCCTCTTGCAGGTTGCCGTCCGTACAGACGACGGCGCTCAGGCCCGCTTCGCGGATGTCCGCATGCGGAAACCCCACGAAGACGGACGCCGCCAGCACGCCGCCCGCTTCCAGTTCCTTGCAGCGTTCCTGCAAGGGGCCGTTGGGCGCGGCATGGGTGCCCTGGCACATGATGTGCGGCAGCATGGGCTTGTTGGCCCACGTCATGACGGGTTTGATCTCGCCCTTGAGCGTGCGCGCGATGACGTTGGCGGCGCGCACCCCGGCCGCGCGGATATCCACGTGCGGATACGTGTGAAAGCCGCTGATGACGGTGGCGTTGCGCACGATGTCGTCGTAGATATTGGCGTGCATGTCCAGCGTGACGGCCACCGGCGTGGTCGGGTCGATTTCCCGCAGGCGCCGCAGCAGGTCGCCCTCGGCGTCTTCCACGCCTTCGGCCACCATGGCGCCGTGCAGGTCCAGCAAGATGGCGTCAAAGCCGCCCAGCTTGACCTGGTCCAGCACCAGCTTGCACAGGCGTTCGTGGGTCTCGGCGCTGGTGGGGCCGCTGGGCCAGGACTCGGCCGCTACGGGCACGACCATTTCCGCGCCCTCGCGGCGCGCCACTTCGATATAGCCGCCCAGCCCGCTGTCGGTGTTCTCGTAGGCCTTGATGGCAAGATCGCCGGCCAGGATGTCGGGGCTACCTCGGAAAAAGCGTTCAAGCGGGGTCGGCACGGGCGAATAGGTATTCGTCTCGTGCTTGATCATTGCCAATAGCCAACGCATGGGAATTCCTGTGGTTGCTGTGGAAAGTCAGTTCGTCTGGGGCGGCTGCGGCCACGGGTGTTGCGCGGGACGCATCTGCTCCCACGCGCGCGCCACGCGCAACACGCCCAGGTCGTCAAAGCGCGCGCCGGCGATTTGCAGCCCAATGGGCAGCCCCGCCCGCGTATAGCCGCAATTGACCGAGGCGGCCGGCTGTTCGCTCATGTTGAAGGGCAAGGTGAAGCCGATGTGGTGCATGGTCGTGGCCACTTCATTGGTGGGCGACGGCCACTCGGCGTTGTAGGCCACCACGGGCGCCACGGGCGACAGCACGTAGTCGAATGGCGCGCAGGCGGCCACGGTCTTGGCGCGCACGTTCAGCGTTTCGTAGTAGCTCTTGAAGACGGCTTCGCCGCTTTGGCCGCCGCCGCTTTCCGCCCACGTGCGAATGAACGGCAGGATCTTGGCGCGGCGTGCCTCGGGCAGCGCGGCCAGGTCGATGGCCGAACGCGTGCGCCAGAAACGGTCCACACCATCCAGCATGTCGGGCGTCATCCAGGGCAGCATCGGCGTGACGATGGCGCCGGCGGCTTCGAAGGCTTGCGCGGCCGCCTGCACGGCGTCGCGCACTTCCGGGTCCAGCGGCAGGCCGCAGCCGGCATCCATCAGCAGGCCGATGCGCAGGCCTTTAACGTCTTGCGCCAGGTTAAGCCAGTCGAAGTCCTGGAAAGGCAAGCTCATGTGGTCGCGCGCGTCGGGCTGCGACAGCACGCCCATCATCAGCGCGGTATCGGTGATGGTGCGCGTCATGGGGCCGGCGCAGCGGCCCATGAAAGGCGGGTCGATGGGAATGCGGCCCAGGCTGGGTTTCAGCGTGGCGATGCCACACCAGGCGGCCGGCAGGCGCACCGAGCCGCCGATGTCGGTGCCGATATGCAGCGGGCCATAACCCGCCGCCGCCGCCGCGCCCGCGCCGGCGCTGGAGCCGCCCGGGTTCTTGCTCAGGTCCCAGGGGTTGCGCGTCAGCTCGTGAAAGCTGGACAGCCCCGAGGACAGCATGCCGAAGTCCGGCATGGTGGTCTTGCCCAGCAGCACGGCGCCCGCTTCGCGCATGCGGGCGGCGGGCGGCGCGTCAGCGGCGGCCGGGGTCAGGTCGGTGGCGGCGGTGCCCAGCGGCACGGGCGTGCCGCGTGTAGCGATGTTTTCCTTGATGGTGGCGGGCACGCCATCCAGGCTGTAGCCGCCCGCTGATTGCGGCTGGCCCTTCATCCAGCGGGCTTCGGAGGCCCGCGCCATTGCCAGCGCGCCTTCGGGGTCCAACGCGTAGGTGGCCTTCAGGTGCGGTTCCCAGCGCTGGATGTGGTCAAGCACCGAGCGCGTGACCTCAACGGGCGACAAGGTCTTGTCGCGATACGCTTGCAGCAGTTCCTGGGCGGACAATTCGTGCGGTTGTGACATCTGGGTTCCTGTGTTGCAAAGGAAGGCAATTCGGGTATTCAGGGCATCAGCACATCAGCCCATCATGATGCGGCGGCCGCCGCTTGCGCCAAGGTCGTGGCGACGGGCTGGAAGTTGCGGAAGTCCCAGTCGCGCCCGGGCGCCGCGTCGATCAGCGCGCGGGTGTATTCGTGGCGCGGCTCCGTCAGCACGGTTTCGGCCGAACCGGTCTCAACCACCTTGCCGCGCTGCATGACCATGATGGTGTCGCAAATTTGCGCGGCCACGCGCAAGTCGTGCGTGATGAACAGCACGCCCACGCCGGTGCGCTGGCGCACTTGCTCCAGCAGTTCAAGCACCTGCGCCTGCACCGACACGTCCAGCGCCGATACGGCTTCGTCGGCCACCAGGATCTCCGGGTCCATGACCAGCGCGCGCGCGATGCAGATGCGCTGGCGCTGTCCGCCCGAAAATTGGTGCGGGTAGCGTTGCATGGCGTCGGGGCTCAGGCCCACCACGGTCAGCGTTTCGCCGGCGCGCTTCAGCGCCTGATCGCGCGGCATGCCAAAGTTAAGCAGGCCTTCGATGATGGATTCGCCCACGGTGCGGCGCGGGTTCAGCGACCGGTACGGGTCCTGGAACACGATCTGGATGCGGCGGCGCACGGGGCGCAGCGCCGAGCCCGACAACGTGCTCAAGTCTTCACCGCCCATCATCATGTGCCCGGCGGTGGGCTCGATCAGGCGCACGATGCAGCGCGCCACCGTGGACTTGCCCGACCCGGATTCGCCCACGATGCCCAGGATTTCGCCTTTGCGCAGCGTCAGGTTGACGTCGGTAGCGGCCACCACATGTTGCGCGGCGCGCCGCGAGAACATCGAGCTTTTGCCCGCGTAGGTGCGGCCCAGGCCCTTGACGTGCAACACGGGCTGGCCATCCGGCGCGTCGCGGCGGTTGGGCACCAGGCTGGGCACGGACGACACCAGGCGGCGCGTGTACGACTGCTTGGGTTCGGCCAGGATTTCGTTGCGCGTGCCGCTTTCGATCAGGTCGCCCCGGTTCATCACCACGATGCGATCCGAAATCTCGGCCACCACGCCAAAGTCGTGCGTGATGAACAGCACGGCCGTCTTGTGCTTGACCTGCAATTCCTTGATCAGCGCCAGGATCTGCTTTTGCGTGGTGACGTCCAGCGCGGTCGTGGGTTCGTCGGCGATCAGCAGCTTGGGTTCAAGGATCAGCGCCATCGCAATCACGATGCGCTGGCGCTGGCCGCCCGACAGCTGGTGCGGATACGCCTCGAAGATGCGTTCCACATCGGGCAGGTGTACCGACTGGAACATGTCCAGCACCTTGGCGCGGCGGTCGGCGGCGCTCATGCCCTTGCGGTGCAGGCGCAGCACTTCGTCAACCTGCTTGCCCACCGTATGCACGGGGTTCAGCGCGGTCATGGGTTCCTGGAACACCATGGCCATGCGGGTCGCGCGCATCTCGCGCAGGCGGCGTTGCGACGCGGTGGCGACGTCTTCGCCTTCCACGCGGATGGAACCGGCGCTGATGGACAGGATGCCTTGCGGCAACAGGCCCATCACGGCCAGCGATGTGACCGATTTGCCCGAGCCGGATTCACCAACCACGCACACGGTTTCGCCGGCATGCACGTCCAGGCTCAGATTGCGCACGACGCGGTTGCCGGCGCCGGCCACTTCCACGGACAGGTTGCGAATGGCCAGGATGGCGGACGAGGTGTCGCCCGCGGGGGGAGTAGGAGAGTAGGTCATCGGCATCAGATCCTGCGCACCATTTTCGGGTCCAGCGCATCGCGCAGGGCGTCACCCAGGATGTTCACGCTAAGCACGGTCAGCGACAGAAGCAGGCCAGGAAAGAGAATCAGGCCGGGCAGCATGCGGAAATACATGCGGCCTTCGGACATGATGTTGCCCCACGACGCGATCTCGGGCGGGATGCCCGCGCCCAGGAAGCTGAGGATGGCCTCGGTCAGCATGGCGGAGGCGAACACGTAGGTGCCTTGCACCGTCAGCGGCGCGATGGTGCTGGGCACCATGTGGCGCCACAGCAGCAGCGGCAAGGGCGTGCCCAACGCCAGCGCGGCTTCTACATAGGGTTCGCCGCGCACCGTCAGGATCTGCCCGCGCACCAGCCGCACCACCCGGGGAATTTCCGGGATGGTGATGGCGACAAGCACGGTCGTGATACTGGCGCCGGTAACCGACACCAGGGCAATTGCCAGCAGGATGCCGGGAATGGCCATGATGGCGTCCATGGTGCGCATGATCAGCCCGTCCAGCGAACGGAACCAGCCAGCAATGACGCCGATGACCAGCCCGATGGCTACGCTGACGACGGCGGCGCCCAGGCCCGCGATCAGCGAGATGCGCGCGCCGTAGGCCACGCGCGACCAGACGTCTCGGCCAAAGGCGTCGGTGCCGAACAGGTAGTCGGTAAAGGGCTGCTTCAGGCGCGCGCCCGGGTTGATGAAGGTAGGGTCCACCGTGCCCAGCAGCGGCGCGAACACGGCAATGGCGACGATGGTCACCAGCACCACCAGCGCCAGCATGACCGGCCAGCTTTTCAGGCCCTGGCGCACTTGGCGCCAGGCGGTGACTTGAGGGTTGCCGCCTCCGGGGAGGTCGGCGGCCGCCTGCACGGCGGCATCGGTTGGCGTGTGCATGGCTCTTCCCTAGTAGCGGATGCGCGGGTCGAACACCGTGTAGGCGCAATCGACAACCAGATTGATGAACACGTAGACGAACGCGAAGAACAGCGTCAGCCCCTGGATGACGGGGTAGTCGCGCGCCAGCACGGCTTCCACCACCAACCGGCCCAGGCCGGGGATGTTGAACACCGATTCAGTCACGACCACGCCGCTGATCAGCAGCGCGATGCCCAGGCCCACGACGGTGGCGATGGGCACGGCGGCGTTGCGCAGCGCGTGGCCCAGCAGCACGCCGGTTTCCCCCAGGCCCTTGGAGCGCGCCGTGCGGATGAAGTCTTCGCCCATGACCTCGATGACGCTGGTGCGCGTGATGCGCGCAATCAACGCCACATAGACCGTGGACAAGGCCAGTGACGGCAGGATGAGCCGGTGCAGATAGGGCCAGAAACCCTTGTCCAGCGGCGCATAGCCCTGCACGTTGAACCACCCCAGCTTGATGGCGAACAGCCAGATCAGCAGGTACCCCGTGACGAACACCGGCACTGAAAAGCCCAGCACCGAAAAGCCCATCACGGCCCGATCCAGCAGGCGGCCTTGCCGCCATGCCGCCAGGATGCCCAGCGGAATGGCAACCAGCAGCGTGAAGACCAGGGTCAGCACCGCCAGGCTCATGGACGGTTCCAGGCGTTGCGCGATCAGTTTGGTGACCGGCACGCCGGACATGAGCGAGGTGCCCAGATCGCCTTGCAGGAGCTTGCCGCCCCAGATGAAGAACTGTTTGATGACCGGTTGGTCCAGGCCCATCGTCTGCCGTATCTGGACGATACGCTCAGGCGTGGCGCCGTCGCCCGCCATGATGATGGCCGGGTCGCCCGGGCTGAAACGCAATATCGCGAAGACCACCACCGCGACCATCACCAGAACGGGGATGGTCGCGAGGAGCCGGCGTGAGACAAATGCCAGCATGTATTTCCCCCTGAACTGCTTGCCCCTTTAAGGAGCTTTCTTGACGTTCCAGAACGCAAAGACCGGTGCATGCACCAGGCCCGAGAGCTTGGTCGAATAGACGGTGGGCACGGACATCTGGCCCAGCGGCACGTACAGACCTTCGTCGATGCCGATGCGCTGCAATTCGTCGGCGATTTTCTTTTGCTCGGCCGGGTCGGAAGTCAGCGCGAACTTGGTGCGCAGTTCTTCCACTTGCGGCATGTCGGGCCAGCCAAACCAGGCGTTGTCGCCGTTGGCGGCGGCGGGCGCGGAACGCACCGGGTCCATCACGTCAGTGGCGTACCAGTTGGTGTTGTGGATGTTCCAGCCGCCTTCGGCCGGTGCGGCCTTGGAGGCGCGGCGCGTGGCCACGCTTTGCCAGTCCATGGCCGCCAGGTTGACGTTGAAGCCGGCCTTGCGCAACGCCTGCGCCATCACCACCGGTTGCGCGGACAGCGTGCCCACGTCGGTGGCGTGCATGACCAGGATGGGCGTGTTGTCGTAGCCCGCTTCCTTCAGCAAGGCCTTGGCCTTTTCGATGTTCGACGGCACCACGACTTCCTTGCCGATGTCGCTTTCCATCGGCGTGCCGCAGCCCCACAGCGACGCGCACGTCTTCCAGTACTTGGGATTGCCCACCAGCGCCTTCATCACGTCTTCCTGGCCGATGGCGTACATCGCGGCCTGGCGGATCTTCTTGTTGTTGAAGGGCGGGTACTTGAAGTTGAAGCGGTACATCGTGAAGTAGCCGACCGGGCTCAGGGACTCTTCCTTCAAGTCCTTGTTGCCTTCGATCATCGGCAACAGGTCATACGGGAACTGTTCGACGAAGTCGATTTCGCCGCCCAGCAGCGCGTTGGCGGTGGTCAGCGCATCGGGCATGACGTCCCATTCGACCTTGTCCACGTTCACGACCTTGCCGCCGGCCAGGCCGCTGGCCGGTTCCTTGCGCGGCACGTAGTCGGCGTTCTTGGCATACACCGTTTTCACGCCGGGCTTGAATTCGATCACCTTGAACGGACCGGAGCCGGTCATGTCGGTGATGGGCTGGCCGATGGCCTGTTCGGCGATGCGCTTGGGCATCATGAACGGCGCGGTGCCCGTCGGCTTGGACAGCGCGCGCAGCGCCAGGTCCGTGGGCTCTTTCATGACGATGCGGAAATTCTTGTCGTCAATGACTTCGATCTTGTCGGTGAACTTGAGCAGCGTGCGGCCCATGCCGTCGCCGGCGGCCCAGCGCTTGATCGAGGCCACGCAGTCTTCGGACGTGACGGGCTTGCCGTCGTGCCACTTCTGGCCGTCGCGCAAGGTCATCGTGTAGGTCTTGCCGTCCGGCGAGACTTTCCACTTCTCAAGCATTTGCGGCTGGATCTTGTTGTCGGCGTCGGTGGCCAGCAAGGTGTCGTAGATCATGTAGCCGTGCCACGTCGTGATGTACGCGGTGGTGGCGTGCGGGTCGGTCAAGCGCAACGGCGAGTGCATGACGGACTTGATGACGGTTTCGGCGTAAGCGCCGTGAGCCATCATCAACGTTGCACCGGCCAACGCGGCCGCTCGAACAAACTTGAGCATGGAGATTCCCCTTGAAGCGGTGTGAGCGGCACGGTTGGCCGCTACGTCGTTAACGCGCCGCTCGATGGCGGCGTGGGAGGGTCAGGCGGTTGCGGGCCGGCCCGAAAACACCGGTCCGCAAGGCGCCATTCTGATGCCGGGACGCAACCGTGTCCATGGTTGTTTTGCCGCATCCATCAGCATGGAGCCGGGGGCGGCGCACACCAGGATCGTTTGCGCGATGGATGTGAAATCCGCGCGGAAATGCGCGGAACTCTTCACCACCAGAATCGCGGCGCGCGTGGGTTCGACGCCCGCGAACCGGAACATTTCCTGGTCCGCCATCTGCACCTTGTTAGAGGCGACGATGATGCGCACGCCACCAATACGCAAGCAGGCGCTGGGGCCCAGATCCATGTGGAATCCGCGGTAGAAAGCGCCGTGCGTATCGAAGCGTCCATCTGAAGTTTTCTCGACGATGAACTCGGTGTCCAGCGGTTCGTCGTCGGGAATACCCGAGTGTCCACCTAGTGCAATCCGTACCTTGTTTCCGACGCCCGCGCGGTGCGCGGCAAGCGCGGCGGCGGGGTCAACGATCAAGCCGATGGCGGTGTCGCGCGCGTCATGGCGGATCAGCGCGCGCAGCACGCCGGTGGTGTCCGAGCTGCCGCCCGCGCCGGGGTTGTCTTGCGCGTCCGCGATCACGACCGGCTTGTCCGCATCGTGCGCGATTCGCATCGCTTCCTGCACGGCTTCGTCGGGCGTGTAGAGCTTGCCGCCAAAGTCGCGTTCGGCATTGAGCACGGCGCGCGCCATTTCGGCGGCGGCCGCGTCGGCTTCGGCTTGCGTGGTGCCGTAGGCCCATACGGTGGGCGCGCATTCCGGGAAGTCGGCAGCGGGGAATCCGGTGGCGAAAGACAGGCTGGTGGCGCCGCGCGCTTCGATCTCGCCCACCAGCGCATACAGGCTGCGCGACGGTTCGATGTCGGTCGATTGCCAGCACAGCGAAATCAGATAGGGCAGGGCGCGCAACGACGCATAGGGGCGCGGCACGCCGGCCAGCCGCTGGGACAGCAGCGCGGCGGCGCGTTGGCCGGTTTCAGCCATGTCGATGTGGGGATACGTGCGATAGCAGACCAGCGCGTCGGCATGGCGCACCATGGCGCGCGTGACGTTGGCGTGCAGGTCCAGGCTGGCCACCACGGGTACGTCGGGGCCGACCAGCTCGCGCACGCGCTTGAGCAGTTCGCCTTCGCCATCGTCCAGGTGTTCGGTGACCATGGCGCCATGCAGGTCCAGGTACACGCCATCCAGCGGCAGCGCGTCGGACAGCCCTTGCAAGATCAGTGCGCTGATGCGTTCAAACGCGTCTTTGGTGACCAGGCCGGACGGGCTGGCCGCGGCCCAGGTGGTGGGCACCAGCGTGTGCTGGCTCATGGCTTCGATGAAGCCTGCCACGGGAATGTTGGCGCCTGCCACGGCTTGGAACATTGCGGGGCCGCTGACCAGCTTGGGCCAGCCGCCGCCTTTCTCGGCAAAATCTTCCCACGTCGCGCGCGAAGGCGCGAACGTATTGGTTTCGTGCTGAAAGCCGCCTATACCGATGCGCATCGGGCATCCCCTTGTGTCATGTGATGTTGCTGTGTCGTGGTACTGGCCGGGCGCGGCCGAAGCCGCGCCCTTGCAAAGCCGGGTAATGCGTCCTTCTGGAAAACGGAGGGTTGAAGTCGTGAAGCGGGCGGGTTTATTTCGCCACGGGCATGGTGAATTCGGCGCCCTTGGCGATGCTGTCCGGCCAGCGCTGCATCACGCTCTTGTAGCGCGAGTAGAAGCGGATGCCTTCTTCGCCGTAGGCGTGGTGGTCGCCAAACAGCGAACGCTTCCAGCCGCCGAACGAATGCCACGCCATCGGTACCGGAATCGGCACGTTGATGCCGACCATGCCGACCTTGATCTGGCGTGCGAATGCGCGGGCCACGCCGCCGTCGGACGTGAAGCACGCCACGCCGTTGCCGAACTCGTGCGCGTTGATCAGTTCAACGGCGCTGGCGAAGTCGGGCACGCGCACGATGCACAGCACCGGGCCGAAGATCTCTTCGCGATAGATGTTCATGGCGGGCTTGACGTTGTCGAACAGCGTGCCGCCCAGGAAGTAGCCCTTTTCGTTGCCGGGCACTGTCAGGCCACGGCCGTCCACGACCAGATCGGCGCCGGCCGCGATGCCGTCTTCGATGTAGCCCATGACCTTGTTGCGGTGCTGCGCCGTGACCAGCGGGCCCATTTCGGCGTCGGCGTTCATGCCGTCCTTGACGATCAGCGCCTTGACGCGCGGGGTCAGGCGTTCGACCACCTTGTCAGCCACATCGCCCACCGCCACGGCAACCGAGATTGCCATGCAGCGTTCGCCGGCCGAACCATACGCGGCGCCCATCAGCGCGTCGGTGACCTGGTCCAGGTCGGCGTCGGGCATGACGACCAGATGGTTCTTGGCGCCGCCCAGCGCCTGCACGCGCTTGCCGCGCTTGGTGCCTTCGGCGTAGATGTATTCGGCGATGGGGGTAGAGCCCACGAACGACAGCGCTTCAACGTCCGGGTGATTGATCAGCGCGTCCACGGCCAGCTTGTCGCCGTGCACCACGTTGAACACGCCGGGAGGCAGGCCGGCTTCGGTGAGCAGTTCGGCCAGGCGCAGGGACGCGGACGGGTCACGTTCGGAGGGCTTGAGCACGAAGGTGTTGCCGCAGGCGATGGCCACGGGGAACATCCAGCACGGCACCATCATCGGGAAGTTGAACGGCGTGATGCCGGCCACCACGCCCAGTGCCTGGCGCATGCTCCAGTTGTCGATGCCGCCGCCGATCTGGTCGGAATACTGGCCCTTGAGCAACTGCGGAATGCCGCAGGCGAATTCAACGATTTCGATGCCGCGCATGACTTCGCCCTTGGCATCCGAGAACACCTTGCCGTGTTCGCGGGTGATGAGCTCGGCCAGTTCGTCCTGGTGCTGATCCAGCAGCGCCTTGAAGTTGAACAGGATGCGGGCGCGCTTGAGCGCGGGGGTTTCGGACCAGGCCGGGAACGCGGCCTTGGCGGCCGCAACGGCCAGCGCCACGTCTTCGTTGGACGCAAGCGGAATGGACGAGCAGATTTCGCCGGTGGCGGGGTTGAAACCGTCGGCGTAGCGGCTGCTGCGGCCATCGAAATGCTGGCCGTTGATGAAATGGGGGATCTTCTTCATGGTGCGGGGGCTTCTCTGCGGGATTCTTCAAAACTTCTTGCGGGCGGCACATGGCCGCCCGCAAGAGGTGTCACATCAAGCGCGGCGCGGCCGCGAGGGCTGCGTCGTCATCAGGGTCAGGCGACTTCTTTCAGGATCTTTCCGATCTGGTCGAAGATCTGGCCGATCTGGGCTTCGTCGATGATCAGCGGGGGCGACACGGCGATGATATCGCCGGTATAGCGCACCATCAGTCCACTGTCGAAGCACTTCTGGAAGACTTCGCCGGCGCGTGCGCCGGGTGCGCCCGAGCGCGGCGACAGTTCGATGCCGGCCACCAGGCCCAGGTTGCGCACGTCGATGACGTGCGGCGCGCCCTTCAGGCTGTGCGCGGCTTGCTCGAAGGCGCCCGACAACTTGCGGGCACGGCCGAAGAGATCTTCGCGGCGGTAGATGTCCAGCGTCGCCAAAATGGCGGCGGCGGCCAGCGGGTGGGCCGAATACGTATAGCCGTGGAAGAATTCAATGCCGCCCGCCGGGCCGTTGACGATGGCGTCGTGCACATCGCGCTTGACCGCGACCGCGCCGGCCGGCACGGCGGCGTTGCTGACGCCCTTGGCCATGGCGATGATGTCGGGCGTGACACCGAAGAACTCGGACGCGGTGGCGGCGCCCAGGCGACCGTAGGCGGTGATGACTTCGTCAAAAATCAGCAGGATGCCGTGCTTGGAAGTAATTTCACGCAGCTTTTCCAGGTAGCCCTTGGGCGGGATCAGCACGCCGGTCGAGCCGGCCATGGGTTCGACGATCACGGCGGCGATGGTGGATGCGTCATGCAGCGCCACGATGCGTTCCAGTTCGTCGGCCAGGTTGGCGCCCCAGGCGGGTTGGCCCTTGGAATAGGCGTTCTGTTCCAGGTTGTGGGTGTGCGGCAGATGGTCCACGGCGGGCAGCAGCGCACCGGAGAAGGTCTTGCGGTTGGTGGAAATACCGCCCACCGAAATGCCGCCGAAGCCGACACCGTGGTAACCACGCTCGCGACCGATCAGGCGGGTGCGCTGGCCTTCGCCGCGCGCGCGGTGGTAAGCCAGCGCGATTTTCAGGGACGTGTCGACCGATTCCGAACCCGAGTTGGTGAAGAAGACGCGGTCCAGGCCCTGCGGCATCAGGCTGGCCACGGCGGTGGCGGCCTCGAACGCCAGCGGGTGGCCCAGTTGGAAGCCCGGGGCGTAGTCCATGACGCCGGCCTGGCGGGAAATGGCCTCGACGATTTCCTGGCGGCCGTGGCCGGCGTTCACGCACCACAGGCCGGCGGTGCCGTCCAGGATCTGGCGGCCATCGGCCGACGTGTAGTACATGCCTTTGGCCGCTGCCAGCATGCGCGGATGAGCCTTGAACTGCTTGTTGGCAGTAAACGGCATCCAGAGATGGGACAGGTCGGGCAAATTGGCGGGGGCGTTCATGGCGGCTCCAGTAGAACGAAACGGCGGCGCCGCAACAGAAGGGAAAGCGCGGCCGCCGGGATTCAATGATTCTGGTCTGTCCCACGAGGAATGAAAATATACGATCTGCGCAAAGCCCGCTAACTGTATAGTCACGAGTGGTTCAACTGTACAGTTATCCCCGTGATCGATTTCCAGCCCAACCGCGCTCGCGGACTGGCGCCCACTCTGGTGGAACAGCTGGTGGCGGCCATCCTGCGCGCCATCGAGGAACAAACCCTGCGTCCGGGTATGTCCCTACCGTCGGTGCGCGAGTTCGCGCGCCAGTACGGCGTCAGCACCTTCACCGTTGCCAGCGCTTATAGCCGGCTGGTGTCGCTGGGCTGGCTGGCGGCGCGGCCGGGCGCGGGCTACCGGGTGGCCTCGCCGGATGCGCCTGCGCGCCGAGGCGAGCCACTGTCCTGGGAGCCCCCGCGCCTGAACGCCGGTTGGTTGCTGTCGGACATCTTTGCCGACCACTCCATCCCCATCAAATCCGGCTGCGGCTGGCTGCCCGGCGAATGGCTGAACGAAGAAGGCCTGCACGTTGCGCTGCGCCACATGGGGCGCGTGCCGGCGATGCGCATCGCCAATTACGGGCACCCGTACGGCTACGCGCCGCTGCGCGAAACCATCGCGGCCAGCCTCAGCGCGCAAGGCATGGAGGTCGAGGCCTCGCAGGTACTGCTGACGCAGGGCGTCACGCACGGGCTGGACATGGTGATCCGCACCTTGCTGCGGCCGGGCGACACGGTGGTCGTCGAGCAGCCGGCCTACGCCAACCTGTTGCAGCTGCTGCGCCTGGCGGGCCTGCGCGTGGTGTCGGTGCCGCGCACGGTTGATGGCCTGGATTGCGAGGCGCTGGAAGCGGTGGCGGCGCAGCACCGGCCGCGCGCGCTGTTCATCAACACCGTATTGCAGAACCCCTCGGGCGCCAGCATCGGCATGGCCAACGCCTTTCGCATCTTGCAGGCGGCCGAGCGCCATGGGCTATGGGTGATCGAAGACGATATCTCGCGCGAACTGGCGCCCGGCGTGACGCCCATGCTGGCCGCGCTGGACGGCGGGCAGCGCGTGGTCTACCTGGGTGGCTATTCCAAAGTCATCAGCCCGTCGGTGCGGGTGGGCTACGTGGTGGCGCACCGCGATCTGGTGCGCGACATTGCGCGCACCAAGATGGCGGTGGGGCTGACCTCGCCCGAGATCATGGAGCGCATCGTGCACCAGGTGATCCGCGAAGGCCGCTACCGCGCGCACATCGCCCGTACTCGCGAACGGCTGGCCCAGGCGCACGTCGTGGTGGCCGAGCAGATGCGCCAACACGGTTTTGAAATCCATGGGCGGCCCCAGGGCGGGCTGTTCCTGTGGGCCAAGGTGGCGGGCGCCTGGCGCGAACGCGGCGCCAACGGCCTGGCCGAACTGGCACTGAAAGACGGTATCTGGCTGGCGCCGGGGTCTTACTTCGAGGTGGACGAAGCCGACACGCCCTGGGTGCGCTTTAACGTGGCGTATTCGGAAGCACCGGCGTTGTGGCGCTTCATCAGGAACGCGGGCGCGGCGTGAAGGGGGGCGGGAATAGGCCCTATCGCAAGGCCTGACGCTGATACGTCACGAAGTCGTAGTCGTAGCCGTTTTCAGCGGGCTGCGGTTCGCGCGCCGTTTCCTTCCACTGGAACGAGGGCAGCAACGGAAAGAACGCGTCGCCGCCAACGTCGGCGTGCACTTCCGTGGCCAGCACGCGTTGCGCCAGCGGCAGCGCCTGGGCGTAGATCTGTGCGCCGCCGATCACGAACGCTTCGTCTACCTCGCCGCAGGCGTCGATAGCGGCTTGCAGGCTGGGTACGACCGTGGCGCCGGTTGCGGTGAAATCAGGGTTGCGGCTGATGACGATGTTGCTGCGGCCGGGCAGCGGGCGGCCCAGCGAATCCCAGGTCTTGCGGCCCATGATGATGGGATGGCCCAGCGTGCTGCGCTTGAAATGCGCCAGGTCCCCCGGCAGCTTCCAGGGCAGCGTGTTGTCGCGGCCGATGACGCGGTTGGTGGAGTAGGCGACGATCAGGGTAAGGCTGGCGGGCATTCGGGCTGGCTACGGTGGATGCGCGGCCGGAAGTCGGCCCGCGGAACGGCGTAAGCGTAGCAAATTCGGGCGCTGGTCTGAAGAAGGGCGCTTGGGGCAGCGCCGATGTTTGCGGTTCAGCCCTTTTGCTGTTCAGCCCTTTTGCGGTTCAGCCTTTTTTCCGTTCGACCCGCGCCGTTGAATCTTGCCGTTCAGCCTTGTTGCCGTTCGGCCCTTGGCGCTTCGCCTTGTTTCCGTTCAGGTCGCCGCGTGTTCCAGGAATTCGGTGGCGGGCATCGGCCGGCCCAACAGGAAGCCTTGCAGCGAATCGCAACCCAGGCCCGTCAGGAATTTCTGCTGCGCGGCGGTCTCCACGCCTTCGGCCACGATGCGCAGGTTCAACTGCTGGGCCAGGGCGACTATCGCCGACACGATGGCCGCGTCTTCGTTGTCGTTTTCCAGCTGGTTGACGAAGCCGCGGTCGATCTTCAATTCCGTGGCCGGCAGGCGCTTCAGGTACAGCAGGCTGGAATAGCCGGTGCCGAAGTCGTCGATAGAAATGGTGACGCCCAGGCCCGACAGGCGCTTGAGCACGGTCAGGCTGGCCTCGGCGTCGCGCATGGCGGTCGATTCCGTCACTTCCAGCGTCAGGCAGGCGGGCGGCACGTCGTGCCGGGCAAGCGCGGAACGCACCGTTTCGACCAGGCTGGCGTGGGCGAACTGCAAGGCGGAAATATTGACCGCGATGGTCCAGTGCCCCTGGCCGGCGTTGATCCATTCGCGCATTTGGCGGCAGGCTTCGTTGATGACCCATTCGCCGATCGACAGGATCAGCCCGGTCTTTTCCGCCGTGGGAATGAACTGGTCCGGGCCGACCAGCCCGCGCGTGGGGTGGTTCCAGCGCAGCAACGCCTCGGCGCCCATGATGGGGCCGGCCGGTGCTTCGTACTTGGGCTGGTAGTGCAGCACGAACTGGTCGCGCTCCTGGGCCAGCCGCAGGTCGTGCAGCAGCTCGATCTGTTCATGCGCGTCCGCGTTCATGGACGGCTCGAAGAAGCTGTAGCCGGTGCCGCCCAGGCGTTTGGCGTGGTACATCGCGGCGTCGGCGTTGGTCAGCAGGGCGTGCGTGTCTTCGCCGTCGTTCGGGTAGACGGCGATGCCCACGCTGGAAGTCACCAGCACTTCGTGGCCATAGACCATGACCGGGCGCGCAATGGCTTCGATCAGACGGTCCGCCACATTGGCGGCATCGGTGGGTTCGATGACTTCGCTAAGCACGATGAATTCGTCGCCGCCCAGGCGCGCCACGGTGTCCTGGGTGCGCAGGGCCTGGCGAATGCGCTGGGCCAGGTCGATCAGCAAGGCGTCGCCGGTGTGATGCCCATAGGCGTCATTGACGGCCTTGAACCCGTCCAGGTCAAAGAACAGCACCGCGAAATAGCCCTTGCGGCGGCTGGCGCTTTCAATGGCCTGCTCCATGCGGTCTTCGAGCAGGATGCGGTTGGGCAGCTTGGTCAGGGTGTCGTGCAAGGCCAGTTGCACGAGTTCTTCGTTGGCTTCGGCCAGCGACGAGGCCAGCGCGGACGTGCGGGCTTCAAGCCGGTTGTCCAGCACGGCCACCACCAGCGCAATCGCCAGCACGCTGAGCGTGACGGCGGTGACGGCGATGGCCAGCCAGCCCGCCGAGATGCCGCCGTCGGCCGCCATGCAGATGCTGCCCGCCGGAAAGCCGGCGGCTTCCATGCCGGAGTAGTGCATTCCGACAATGGCGATGCCCATGACGACCGAGGCCAGCGGGCGCGAAAACGCCACGCGCGGGCCGTCATGGCGCAGGCGGTAGGTGATCCACAGGGCAGCGCCCGAGGCGGCCACCGCGATCACGATGGACAGCACGAACCATTTCGCGTCGTAGACGATGCCGGGCGCCATGCGCATGGCGGCCATGCCCAGATAGTGCATCGCGGCAATGCCGGCGCCCATCAGCAGCGCCCCGATAAGCAGGCGGCGCCACGGCAATTCGTCTTTGCAGACGATCCACAGGGCGAACGCCGAACAGCCGACGGCGATGGCCAGGGACAGCACGGTCAATGACAAGTCATAACCCATCGGGATGGGCAGGTTGAACGCCAGCATGCCCACGAAGTGCATGGACCAGATGCCCACCCCCATCGCGAACGCCCCGCCCGCCAGCCAGTAGCGCGCCGCTGGCAGCCCGTGCGAGGCCCGCACACGATTGGCCATGCCCAGCGCCGTGTATGACGCCAGGATGGCGACCCCTAGAGATACGAGGACGAGCGAAGGGTTATAAGTTCCAACGAGCATTTGTGCGGTCCTGTCCTAAGCGCTTACTGCCGTCGCGCCGGCCTCAAATCAAATCAATTGGTAGTCAACAGTTGCAATTCCGTCGTAAGACGATTGCTGCTGTCGACGCTGGCGATTTTCGTACTCTCTTGTCGGGAAGGGGGAAGGGGCAAGCAATGCCTGCGGTCGGCGCTGCCGGGCACGTCGCGGGATCGGCGACAGGCGGCGGGCTCGGCGCGGCATGGGCCGGTCGAACTCCTGGATGCGCGCGTAGTGCCGGACGCGCGTCCGAGGCTAAGGGATGGGTTATACCGAAATCGCGCTTCCAGAAGCTCACCAATCTTCACTTATGGCCGCTGATCGCGGGCGCCCGAGGCCGACGAAGGGGCGGCCCCGGGGGGCTTTCCTACACGGCCATGGGCGCGGTCAGGGGAGCGTGATGCGTGTAGCCGGACAATGAAAAGTCGCCGGGCTCGACCTTTTCCAGCCACTCGGGTTCGTAGCGGCCGGTGACGGCAAAGTCGGGAATGCGGTCCGACAACACCAGCTGGGGCGATTCAAAGGGTTCGCGCGTGAGCTGCTCGCGCAGCATCGGCAGGTGGTTCTCGTAGATGTGGGCGTCGCCAATGAAATACGTGAACCAGCGCGGCTTGTAACCCGTCAGACGACCCACCAGGTGCAGCAGCGCCGCGCCTTCGGTCAGGTTGAACGGCGTGCCCAGGCCCACGTCATTGGACCGAATGTACAGGCACAGCGAGATCTCGCGGGTGGTGGCGTTGGGCAGGAATTGGTAGAGCAGATGGCAGGGCGGCAGCGCCATTTCTTCGATCTGCGCCCAGTTCCAGCCGTGGAACAGGATGCGGCGGTCGCCCGGGCGTTCGTGGATGGTGTCCAGGCACTGGCGCAGCTGGTCGACTGCTTTATATAGCAGCACCTTGTCCACGCCGCCTTCCTGCAGGTCGGCCACCTTGGTGTAGCCGCGGGACAGCGCGTCTTCAAGCTGGCCATTGTTGCCGGCATCCAGCAGCTTGTAGGCGGGCCACTGGCGCCATTGCACGCCATAGACCGGGCCCAGGTCGTCCGGGCCTTCGCGGTACGGGTTGGCCAGCCATTGGCTGTTTTCGTTGGCGTTCTGATCCCAGACCTTGCAGCCCAGCTCGCGGAATTCGGCCGCGCTGCGCGAGGCGCGCAAAAAGCCAACCATTTCGCCGATGGCGGACTTGAAGGCCAGTTTCTTGGTGGTGACGGCGGGAAAGCCCTGCTGCAGGTCAAAGCGCAGCGAGGCGCCCGGCATGCTGATCGTGCGGATACCCGTTCGGTTCTCCTGCCACGAGCCGGTGTCCAGGATGGATTGAACGAGGTCTAGATATTGTTTCATGGCGGTTCTCAGGCGGCGGCCGGCGCTTCCTGGGTGTCGACGATGTCGACCGAGAAGGTCAGCGCCGCGGTCTTTTCAAGCATGGCCGAAGCCGAGCAGTATTTTTCGTGCGACAACTGCACGGCGCGCTCCACGGCGGCCTGCGGCAGGTTGCGGCCCGTGACGGTGAAGGCGAAATGGATGCGGGTAAAGACCTTCGGGTCGGACTCGGCGCGTTCGGCCTGAAGCTTGACGCTGCATCCGGTGACGGCGTGGCGGCCGCGCTTCAGGATCAGCACCACGTCGTACGCCGTGCAGCCGCCGGTGCCAGCCAGCAGCATTTCCATCGGGCGCGGCGCCAGGTTGTGTCCGCCGCCGTCCACGGCGCCGTCCATTACGGCCACGTGGCCGCTGCCGGTGCTGGCGGTAAAGAGCATGCCGTTGGGGCCGCCCCAGTCAATCGTGCATTCCATTTTGAGTGTCCTTCCGCATTGAGCGCAGTCAATGGTCGATGATACCTGTTGCGTACAATTCCAGGCATGAGAGCCCCGCCCCGCATCAGGGGTGTGTGGCGCCAGTTTGCCCAGGAGCCGCCCATGTCCACTGCTTTGTCTCAATCCGGACCCGTTTCCATTCGCCGCCGCATCGGCCCGCTGGATGCCTTGCTGGCCGAGGCCGACCGCGCATTGCGCGTGCTGTCCAACAGCGCCACGGCAGGCCGGCCATATCCGGCCACGACGCCCGACGCGCCGGGCGCGCTGTCCGAGCAGGACAAGCGCCACGCCGCCGGCCTGATGCGCGTGAACCACGTGGGCGAAATCTGCGCCCAGGCGCTGTACCGCGGCCAGGCCTCGGTCTGCCGCGAACCCGGCCCCCGCGCGCTGCTGCTCAATGCCGCCGCCGAGGAAGTCGACCATCTGGTCTGGTGCAACGAACGGCTGACCGAGCTAAACAGCCGGCCCAGCCTGCTGAACCCGGTCTGGTATGCCGGTTCTTTTGCATTGGGCGTGTTGGCCAGCTACGCCGGCGTGCCCCGCAATCTAGGCTTCATGGCCGAGACCGAAAAACAGGTCGAGGCCCATTTGGACGAACATTTACGCACCTTGCCGGTGCAAGACGAACGCTCGCGCGAGGTCGTCCGAAAGATGAAAGACGACGAGGCCGAGCACCGCGCCAGCGCCGAGCGGGCAGGGGGCGTACCGCTGCCGGGGCCTGTAAAGACGGCCATGCGGGCGATGTCCAAGGTGATGACCACCACGGCGTACTGGATCTGAATGCCGGCCCGAATCGATCTTTAAGGGTCTTTAAGGAAATGTTGCACTGCGCCAATTTGGCCGCATCGTGGTGCGCGGCGCACTGAATTGGTGCGGTTTGCGGGGTGGGATTACCCGGAACCGCCAAGGGTAAATCCGCAAGGGGTTTACCCGTTCGGCAAAAACCCTTTTTTGGACCAAGTCGTTGCCAGCTATGGCTCTCCAGGCGGCGGTCGCGAAATTTGCGGCGAAAATGCAACGTCGAATTTGACCTTTTAAAGAGATCAAAAAAATTCTTGCATCGCACAAAAAACCTCGGTACTATTCATTCATCGGATGTTGAAACGCAGTCGGCGCGGTGCAAAACCCCGACAGCGCAGCGAGCAGAAAGCCAGCTCCCAACATGCCACGGTTGTCTCCTCCACCCTCCTCCTTTGGTGGATTTAGCCCGAGATCTCACGATCTCGGGCTTTTTTTTGCCTGGAAATAATCCGTCCCTATTTATTGACATTTGCGACCCGGCCCGCGCGGCAAGCCCGGCCATCCTCCCTATGGACGCGTCCGTGTTTTCCCTTGGATATTTCGTATGCGCCAAGGCGGAAAGCTCTACAATCGCCAGCATGAAATCCGTACTTCTGCGCGCACGAACGGCCCCGGCAGGGGCGTTACGTTTCGTGCCCGTGAATTGCACTTCCTTATCCCTCACATATATGGGCGTTACACCTGCCTCCCATAATGGCGGGCCTGTCTCGATAGACCAACCAAAGGTGATCCAGTGACCTGGCTGTATATCTGCGTGGTCGCGTTCATGGTGGGGGGACTCATCGTGTGGTCGGAGCGCTGGCATGGCCGCTTCACCGGCGACAGCGACCTCAATAAACCACAAGCGAACCATTCCCGCGCCACGCCCCGCGTTGGCGGCCTGGCCGTTCTGGCCGGCACGCTGCTGGGCCTGCTGGTGCTTGGCCCGGCCAACATGACCCTGACGTGGCTGTGGCCCGCCTTGTTCGTTGCCGCGCTGCCCGTGTTCGTCGCGGGCCTGCTGGAAGACATCACGAAAGACATCGGCGCCAGCAAGCGTTTGCTGGCGGCTTTCCTGTCGGCGGCGATTGCCTGGTGGCTGCTGGGCGGCGTCAGCCGTGTCGGCATGGCGCCTGTGGACTACGTGCTGTCGTACTGGCCCGTATCGCTGTTGTTCACCATGTTTGCCGTGGGCGGCTGTACCCATGCGCTGAACATCGTTGACGGCATGAACGGCCTGGCCGGCATGGTCGCCACGCTGATGGCGGTGTCGATCAGCCTGGTGGCCTTGCAAGTGGGCGACGTGCCCATCTTCATGATCGCCGCCGCATTGGCATCCGCCACACTGGGTTTCCTGGTCTGGAATTTTCCGTTCGGCCGCGTCTTCCTGGGCGACGGCGGGGCGTACTTCCTGGGCTTCATGCTGGCTGAGCTGGCCGTGTTGCTGGTGGTGCGCAATCCGTCGGTGTCGCCGTTCTACGCGCTTGCCGTGTTGTTCTACCCCGTCTTCGAAACCGGTTTTTCGATCTGGCGTCGCCGCTTCAAGCGCGGCGTGCCGGTCGACCAGCCGGATGCGCTGCACTTGCACCAACTGGTGTTCCGCCGCCTGGTCCGCGTGACCTTCAGCCGTGGTCGCCGCCATGCCGTGCCGGCGCTGTGCAACGCGATGGCGTCGCCCTACATGTGGGTGCTGGCGCTGATCGGCCTGGTGCCGGCCACCATCTGGTGGGACAACGCGTGGGCGCTGGGCGCCAGCCTGCTGGTGTTCGCCAGCGTCTATGTCTGGCTGTATGCGCGCCTGGTGTCGTGGCGCCGCCCCGGCTGGCTGCTGCTGCCGTCCGTTTTGAAGACCTCGGATTAAGAGTTGAGCGCCCCGGCGATCACCGCCGGGGGCTCGTTAGTCATCGATCACCCGACCATATTTAAGATGCCGTAAACGTTCTACGGTGAAGGGAGAGTTATGTTGCAAATTCAGGATGTGAAACTTGCCGTCGTGGGCCTGGGCTATGTTGGCCTGCCCTTGGCGGTGGAGTTCGGCAAGAAGCGCTCGGTCATCGGGTTCGATATCAACACGCGCCGTATCGACGCTTTGAAGGCCGGCCACGACCACACGTTGGAAGTCAGCGACGAAGAGTTGGCCGAAGCCGCTCAGCTGACCTACACCGCCGACCGCGCCGAACTGGGCAAGGCGAACGTGTTCATCGTGACGGTGCCCACGCCCATCGACGAATACAAGCAGCCCGACCTGACCCCGCTGGTCAAGGCCAGCGAAACGATTGGCGCCGTGCTCAAGCGCGGCGACATCGTCATCTACGAATCCACCGTGTACCCCGGCGCCACCGAGGAAGACTGCGTGCCCGTGCTGGAACGCGTGTCGGGCCTGAAGTTCAACGTGGACTTCTACGCCGGCTACAGCCCCGAACGCATCAACCCGGGCGACAAGGATCACCGCGTCAGCACCATCAAGAAAGTCACGTCCGGCTCGACGCCCGAAGTCGCCGAACTGGTCGACCAGCTGTACAAGCAGATCATCACCGCCGGCACGCACAAGGCCTCCAGCATCCGCGTGGCCGAAGCCGCCAAGGTGATCGAGAACACGCAGCGCGACGTCAACATCGCGCTGATCAACGAACTGGCCCTGATCTTCAACAAGATGGGCATCGACACCGAAGCCGTGTTGCAAGCGGCCGGCACCAAGTGGAACTTCCTGCCGTTCCGCCCGGGCCTGGTCGGTGGCCACTGCATCGGCGTGGACCCGTACTACCTGACCCACAAGGCGCAGTCCATCGGCTACCACCCCGAAATCATCCTTGCCGGTCGTCGCCTGAACGATTCGATGGGCGGCTACGTGGTGTCGCAGCTGGTCAAGTGCATGACCAAGCAGCGCATCCATGTGCAAGGCGCGCGCGTGCTGGTCATGGGCCTGGCCTTCAAGGAAAACTGCCCCGACCTGCGCAACACCCGCATCGTGGACATCGTTGGCGAACTGCGCGACTACAACGTGGAAGTGGACGTCTACGACCCGTGGGTCGACCCGGAAGAAGCCGTGCACGAATACGGCCTGACCCCGGTGGCCAAGCTTGAAGAAGGCAAGTACGACGCCGTGATCCTGGCGGTGGCGCACAACCAGTTCAAGGCCATGGGCGCCGAAGGCATCCGCAAGCTGGGCAAGCCGCAACACGTGCTGTACGACCTGAAGTACGTGCTGTCGCCCGCCGAATCCGACCTGCGTCTGTAAGGATTCCGCTATGACCACGCGATTTGAAACCATCAAGCAAGAACTCGCCGCCCAGCCGCGCAAGTGGCTGGTGACCGGCTGCGCCGGCTTCATCGGCTCGAACCTGTTGGAAACGCTGCTCAAGCTGAACCAGACCGTGACCGGCCTGGACAACTTCGCCACCGGCCACCAGCGCAATCTGGATGAAGTGCGCGACTCGGTGTCGCCCGAACAGTGGGCGCGTTTTTCCTTCGTGGAAGGCGACATCCGCGATCTGGCCGCCTGCCAGCGCGCGACCGAAGGCGTTGATTTCGTCCTGCACCAGGCCGCTTTGGGCTCGGTGCCGCGTTCGCTGAAAGACCCGATCACCACCAACGAAGTGAACATCGGTGGCTTCCTGAACATGCTGGTCGCCGCGCGCGACGCGGGCGTGAAGTCGTTCGTCTATGCGGCCTCCAGCTCCACCTACGGCGACCATCCGGCCCTGCCGAAGGTGGAAGAGAACATCGGCAAGCCGCTGTCGCCCTACGCCGTCACCAAGTACGTGAACGAACTGTACGCCGACGTGTTCGCGCGTTCGTACGGATTCGAGACCGTGGGCCTGCGCTACTTCAACGTGTTCGGCAAGCGCCAGGACCCCGACGGCGCGTACGCCGCCGTGATCCCGAAGTGGACCGCCGCCATGATCAAGGGCGAAGACGTCACCATCAACGGCGACGGCGAAACCAGCCGCGACTTCTGCTTCGTCGACAACGCCGTGCAGGCCAATCTGCTTGGCGCGATGGCCTCGCCCGAAGCGCGCAACCAGGTCTACAACGTGGCCGTCAGCGGCCGCAGCACCTTGAACGACCTGTTCGGCTTCCTGGTCACGGCGCTGGGCAACCAGAACGTGAACTACGCCAAGAAGCCGGTCTACGCCGACTTCCGCGCCGGCGACGTGCGCCATTCGCAGGCCGACGTCAGCAAGGCCGGCCGTCTGCTGGGCTACGTGCCGTCGCACACCGTGCTGCAAGGCCTGGAAGTGGCCATGCCCTGGTACACGCAATTCCTGCGTTGATTTGAAAGCACTCGTCCGCAAACTCGGCAACATCCACCCGGACCATCAGCGCATTTTCAAGGGCGCGTTCCGGGTGGCGGTGTTCCTTCTGCTGGGCAAGGCCGCCGGCGCCATCAAAGAGATGGCGGTGGCGTACCGCTACGGCGTCAGCGACGCCGTGGACGCCTACCAATTCACGATGACCATGGCCACCTGGCTGCCGGTCACCATCGTGGGCGTGCTGTCAGTGGTGCTGATCCCCGTGCTGGTGCGACTGCGCCGCGCGGATGATGCCGAGCGCGACCAATTCATCAAAGAACTGCAAGGCTGGGTTGCCGCGGCCGGTGTCGCGCTGGCGATAGCCACCTGGTTTGCCTGGCCGTACGTTGTGGACGCCTTGGGCAAGGGCTTGCCCGAGCGCGTGCGCGGCATGACGGGCGACCTGCTGGTGGCCTTCGCCCCGGTGTCCGCCTTGCTGCTGATCGCGGGCATCAGTGCCGCGCGCCTGCGCGCGCACGAGCGCCACGTCAACACCTTGCTGGACAGCGTGCCCGCCGTGGCCACGCTGGCCTGGGTCATGCTGGCCGTCAGCGCCGACGGCGTGGGCCCGCTGCTGTGGGGCACCTTGGTGGGCTACGCCATCCAGACCGTCTGGCTGGCCTGGCTGGCCGCGCGCGCCGATGGCGGCTTCTGGGGCGCGCCGCGCCTGACGCTGCGTTCGCCGCATTGGCCCGAACTGATGGGCGCGGCCGGCGTGATGCTGATCGGCCAGGTGGCCATGAGCTTTGTCGGCCCGCTGGACCAATACGCCGCCGCCAACCTGGGCGCCAACGCCAACGCCACGCTGGGTTACGCCAGCCGGCTGCTGTCGCTGCTGCTGGGCATCGGCGCGGTGTCGGTCGGGCGCGCCGCGTTGCCCGTGCTGGCCGATGTGCAGGCGCGCGGCGATACCGACCGCGCGCGCAGCATGGCATTGAAATGGTCCGTGCTGATGGTGGGCGCGGGCGCGGTGGCCGTGGCTATCGGCTGGGTGCTGGCGCCCTGGGGCGTGTCCGTGCTGTTCCAGCGCGGCGCCTTCACCGCCGAGAACACCGAGGCCGTGGCGCACGTCTTGCGTTGGGGCCTGTTGCAACTGCCTTTCTATTTTGGCGTGTTGATCCTGGTGCAATTGCTGGCCAGTCAGAATCGCTACCGCATCATGGCCGCCATCGCCGTGGCCAACTTCGCGCTGAAGGCCGTGTTGAACACCGTGCTGGCGCCCAAGATGGGCGCGGCCGGCATCATGCTGGCAACCAGCCTCATGTATGTGCTGTCCTTCGCCTGCTACCTGGTGGTGGCGATGCGCAAGGCTGAACCCAAGGAGGCCGATTGAATGTCGCAAGCCGACTCCGGCCGCGCGCTGCGCGTGCTGCTGTTTATCCATTCGCTGCATGGCGGGGGCGCTGAACGGGTTGCTGCCGACCTGAGCGCGCACTGGGCCGGCATGGGCCGCGAGGTCATGGTCGTAACGCAGGCCAACGCCGACGGCGACGTCTACGCGCTGCACCCCAAAGTGCGCCGCGAAGTGCTGAACACGGCGGGCGAGGGCGGCGGGCTGCGCGGCATCTGGAGCAACGTGCAGCGCGTGCGCGCGTTGCGCCGCGTCATTAAGGCATTTCGGCCGGACATCGTGCTGGGCATGATGACCACGGCGTCCGTGCTGTCGGTGCTGGCCGCCTCGGGGCTGGGCTGCCGCGTCATCGCCACCGAACACACCCATCCGCCGTCGCAGACGCTGTCTGGCCTGTGGCAGCGCCTGCGCCGCATGACCTATCCGCGCGCCGCCCGTGTGGTGGCATTGACCCGTGGCACGGCCGACTGGATCGAACACCACGTGCCGGGCTCGCGCCTGGCCGTCATCCCCAACCCGGTGCATTGGCCGCTGCCGCGTGCCGAGCCCATGCTGGCGCCCAACGCGGCGCCTGATCGCAAGCGTCTGCTGGCCGTGGGCCGTCTGCACGCCGACAAGGGTTTCGACCTGTTGATCCAGGCCTACGCCACCCTGGCCCCGTCGCATCCGGACTGGGATCTGGTTATCCTGGGCGAAGGCCATGAACGCGGCGCGTTGCAGGCACAGATCGACCAGGCGGGCCTGGGCCAGCGCATCTCGATGCCCGGCCGCGCCGGCAACGTGGGCGACTGGTACGACAGCGCCGACCTGTACGTGCTGACTTCGCGCTTTGAAGGCCTGTCCAACACCTTGCTGGAATCCATGGCCAGCGGCCTGGCGGCGGTGTCGTTCGATTGCGATACCGGCCCGCGCGAGATTGTGCGCGACGGCATCGACGGCGTGCTGGTGCGGCCCAACGGCGATGTGCCGGCGCTGTGCAAGGCGCTGTCCGAAGTCATGGAAAATGACGCAAGGCGCCAGCGGATGGCGCAAGCGGCAACCGATGTGCGCGACCGTTTCTCGGCCGCGCGCGTGTTGCAGCAATGGAAAGAACTTTTTGACGGCGTGCGCGAATCGGGCCGCTAGGCCCTGCGGCACGCCGTTGCTACGGTGACCACGAGAACCTCATCATGTGTGGAATAGTCGGAATTTGGGGCCCCATCGGGAACAAGGAACGGTTGCTGGCCGAAAGCTGCCGCCGCATCCGCCATCGCGGGCCGGACAGCAACGGCTTCTGGGAAGACCCGGAAGCCGAAGTGGCGCTGGGCCACGTGCGCCTGGCCATCCTGGACCTGACCGAAGCCGGCCACCAGCCCATGACGTCCGCTTGCGGCCGCTACGTGATGGTGTTCAACGGCGAGGTCTATAACCATATGGACATCCGCAAGCAGCTGGAGCAATCGGCACTGGCGCCCACCTGGCGCGGCCATTCCGATACCGAAACGCTGCTGGCCGGTTTTACCGCGCTGGGCATCGAAGCCACGCTGCAAGCGGCGGTTGGCATGTTCGCCATCGCGCTGTGGGATCGCGCATCGCGCAAGCTGATGCTGGCGCGCGACCGCATGGGCGAAAAGCCGCTGTACTACGGCTATTCGGGCGCCGAACTGGTGTTTGCGTCCGAGTTGAAGGGCTTGATGCCCATCCCCGGATTCGGCCGCGACCTGAATCGCAATGCGCTGGCTTCGTACATGCGCCACAACTACATTCCCGCGCCGCAATCCATCTACCAGGGCATCAATAAGCTGCCCCCCGGAACGTGGATCGAATTCACCGCCGACGACACTCGCAGCCGCCGCATGCCGGAACCGCGCGTGTACTGGTCCGCCCGTGAAGCCGCCGACGCGGCGGCGCGCGCGCCCTTGTCCTTCGGCACCGATGCCGAAGCCGCCGAGGCGCTCGAAGGCGTGCTGTCCAAGGCGGTCGGCGGCCAGATGCTGTCAGACGTCAGCCTGGGCGCGTTCCTGTCGGGCGGCATCGATTCGTCGACCATCGTGGCATTGATGCAGGCGCAAAGCGCCAAGCCCGTGCGCACCTTCGCCATCGGTTTCCACGAAAAAGGCTATGACGAGGCGCAGCACGCCAAGGCCGTCGCCACGCACCTGGGCACCGATCACACCGAGCTTTACGTGACCGCCGACGATGCGTTGGCGGTGGTGCCGTCGCTGGCCGATATGTACGACGAACCGTTCGCGGATTCCTCGCAGATCCCGACGTCGCTGGTCACCAAGATGGCGCGCCAGCACGTCACCGTGGCGCTGTCCGGCGACGGCGGCGACGAGCTCTTCGGCGGCTACTCGCGCTATTTCCGCGTGAACAACTGGTGGCAACAATGCGAGCGTGTGCCCGCAATGCTGCGCAAGCCGGCCGGCGCGCTGCTGTCCGCCTCGGCCCAACTTCCCGGGCGCGGCGCCTGGCGTGGCAAGGTCGGCAAGCTGGGCGAGCTGCTGCGCACCGATTCGCGCGGGGATTTCTATCGCCACTTCGTGTCGTACTGGCCGGAGCCGTCGCAGGTGGTCAAGGGCGGCGTGGAGCCCGTGTCGGAATTCGCGCGCGACATGCAAGGGTCAACCTTCGAAGCCATGATGAAGCTGGACACGGTCACGTATCTGCCGGACGACATCCTGGTCAAGGTTGACCGCGCGGCCATGGCCGTCAGCCTGGAAACGCGCGTGCCGCTGATCGATCACCGCGTGTATGAATTTGCCTGGAGCCTGCCGCATCAATACAAAGTTCGCGGCAACACGGGCAAGTGGCTGCTGCGCCAGGTGCTGCATCGCCATGTGCCGCAGGCGCTGGTGGACCGCCCCAAGCGCGGCTTTGCCGTGCCGCTGGCCGCCTGGTTGCGCGGCCCCTTGCGCGAATGGGCCGATGCGTTGCTGGACCCCGCGCGGCTGCGCCAGGAAGGCTGGTTCGAACCCGAGCCCATCCTGCGCAAATGGCGTGAACACACCTCGGGCCACCGCAACTGGGACAGCCACCTGTGGGGCGTGTTGATGATGCAGGCCTGGCTGGATCGTTATCGTGCAGCACCGGATCAAGGGGGAACGATTGGGAGTCGTTGACGTATGAGAATTCTGATGTTGGTCAGTTCCATGCACGCGGGCGGCGCCGAACGGGTGGCCGCCACGCTGGTGAATGCATGGGCCGAACGCGGGGATACCGTCACGTTGACGCCCACTTATTCGTCCAAGGGCACGTGCTTTTATCCGTTGTCCGACAAGGTCCAGCTGGCCTGGCTGGCGGATATCGCCGGCACCCGCGCCTCGGGCGCGATGGCGGCGTTCAAGCGCTTGATGGCCCTGCGCAAACACATCCGCGACACCAAGCCCGATGTGGTCGTGTCATTCCTGACCAACGTGAACGTGGCCGCCATTTTGGCCACGCGGGGCCTGGGCGTGCCCCTGATCGTCTGCGAACGTACCAACCCCGTGGCCGAGACCACGACGGGCACCGTGTGGCGCCGGCTGCGCCGGCTGCTGTATCCGCGCGCCGACATGGTGACGGTGCAGGCCGAAGACACCGCCGGCCCGTTCTCGCGCCAGGTGCCGGGCATCAAGCGCCTGGCTGTCATCCCCAACCCCTTGCCCGCGCCCTTGCTTGAAGCACCGCGCGTGGTGCAGCACGACGGTGACGGCCCACGCGAACTGCTGGCCATGGGCCGCCTGGTGACCGATAAGCGCTTCGATCTGTTGATCGACGTGTTCGCGCAGTTAGCGCCAGCGCATCCCGATTGGAATCTGCGCATCTGGGGCGAAGGCCCGGAACGCGCGGCGCTGGAAGCGCAGGTTGCCAAGCTGGGCCTGCAAGCGCGGGTCAGCCTGCCAGGCCGTACCGAAACTCCGTGGGAAGAACTGGCGCGTGGCCAGGCCTTCGTGCTTAGCTCGCTGGTGGAAGGGTTTCCGAACGTGCTGCTGGAAGCCATGTCGCTGGGCTTGCCGTGTGTGGCCTTCGATTGCCCCAGCGGCCCGCGCGAAATGACGCGCGACGGGCAGGACGCCTTGCTGGTGCCCACCGGCAACCGCGATGCCTTGCGCGACGCCTTGCAACGCATCATGAGCGACCCGCTCTTGCGTCGGCAATTGGGCGACCGCGGCGCGTCCGCCGTACGCCAGCGTTATGCGCTTTCCAGCGTGCTGTCGGAATGGGACGAACTGTTCGACGCGGTGCGGGAGGGGCGATGAGCACCCCGGCATTACATGTGCTGCACGTGATCACCGGCCTGGGTCAGGGCGGCGCGGAATCCGTGCTGCTGCGTCTGGCGACGTACCCGGAAGCGGGTGTGTCGCACACCGTCGTGTCCTTGACCGATGAAGGCATCTACGGCCAGCGCCTGCGCGATGCCGGCGTCGCGGTGCATGCCTTGGGCATGAAGCGCGGTCGCGTCAGCCTGGGCGGTTTCATGGCGCTGCGCCGCTTGATCGCCGACACGCGTCCCGACGTTGTGCAGACCTGGATGTATCACGCCGACCTGATCGGTGGCCTGGCCGCGCGGCTGGCCGGCGTGCGCGCCATTGCCTGGGGCATCCGCAATTCCGGCGAACACCTGGAACGCAGCAGCCGGTCGGCGCGCATCGTCTTGCGCGCTTGCGCGTTGTTGTCCGGCAGCGTGCCGCGCGCCATCGTGTGCGCGGCGCAGAACGCCGCCGAACGCCATGCCGAAAAGGGCTACCGGCGCGACCGCATGGTCGTCATTTCCAATGGCTATGACCTGTCGCGTTATGCGCCGGACGCCCAGGCCCGCACGCGCATGCGCGCGCAATGGGGCCTGTCCGAAGACGCGCCCGTGATCGGCAGCGTGGCCCGCTGGGACCCGTTGAAAGATCACGCCAACCTGCTGCGCGCCGTGGCCGCGCTGGTGCGCGACGGGCGTGACGGCGGCTTGCGCTGCGTGCTGGTCGGACGCGGCATGACGCCCGACAACCCCGAACTGGCTGCCTTGATCGACAAGCTGAACCTGCGCGACCGCCTCATCTTGGCCGGCCCCAGCGACGACGTGCCCGCCGTGATGAACGGGCTGGACCTGCATGTGCTGTCCAGCTGCGCCGAAGGCTTTCCCAATGTGGTGGCCGAGGCCATGGCGTGCGGCGTCTATTGCGTGGTGACCGACGTGGGCGACGCCGCCTACATCGTTGCCGACACCGGCGTCGTCGTGCCGCCCGAACAAGCCGAAGCGCTGGCGCGGGGCATCGAAACCGCGCTGTGCGATGTCGCCGCGCGAGGCACGGGCCGCGCCGGGGAAGCCGGCCGCGCGCGCGTGCTGGAAAACTTTGATCTGGCACGCATGGTGCAACGTTACATCGCCGTATGGCGCCGTATTTCTGGAGCCAACGCATGAGTCGCCGCCTGATGTTTGTGGTCAACAACCCCGCGTTTTTCATGTCGCACCGCGTGCCGGTGGCGCTGGCGGCGCAGCAGGCGGGCTATGACGTGCACGTGGCCACGATGGATGGCCCGGCGGTGGCCGACATTCAGGCGCTGGGCATGACGCATCACGCCATCCCCATGACGCGCAGCGGCAAGCATCCCTTGCAGGAACTGGGCACGTTGCGCGCGCTGGTGCGCCTGTTTCGCCGCGTGCGCCCGGACGTGGTGCACCTGGTCACGATCAAACCGGTGCTGTACGGCGGCATTGCCGCGCGGCTGGCCCGCGTGCCGGGCATGGTGGCGGCGATCTCCGGGCTGGGCTTCGTGTTCCTGTCGAACTCATTGAAGATGCGCCTGGTGCGCGCCGTGGTGGCGCGTCTGTACCGCGTGGCGCTGGGCCATCCGAACAGCCGCGTGATTTTTCAGAACGCCAATGATCGCGACCTGCTCAAGTCCCTGGGCGCGGTGCGCGACGAGCAGGTCGTCATGATCCGTGGCGCGGGGGTGGACCTGGATGCCTATCGCGCGTCGCCCGAACCGCCGTCGCCGCCCGTCGTGGTCACGATGGTGGCGCGCTTGTTGCGCGACAAAGGCGTGCGTGAATTTGTCGATGCGGCATCGCTGCTGCGCAAGCGCGGCGTGCCCGTCACGATGCAGCTGGTGGGCGGGGTGGACGCGGGCAACCCCACGTCGGCCACGCAAGAAGAGGTGGAGGCCTGGCAGCGCGAAGGCGCGGTGCAGGCGTTGGGCGAGCGCTCGGACATCGCTGATTTGTACGCCGCCAGCCATATCGCCGTGCTGCCGTCGTATCGCGAAGGGCTGCCCAAATCGCTGATCGAAGCCGCGGCTTGCGGGCGCGCGGTGGTCACGACGGACGTGCCCGGTTGCCGAGATGCCATCGACCCCGGCAAGACCGGCTTGCTGGTGCCGGTGCGCGATGCCGCATCGCTGGCGGACGCCATCGCGCGTTTGGCGGACGATGCCGTGCTGCGCCAAGCGATGGGCACGGCGGGGCGCGAGCTGGCCGAACGCGAGTTCGATATCCGTCAGGTTGCGCGCGTGCATGTTGAGCTGTACGACGCGCTGGGGCGTCGCGCGGCTGGCGGCTAGCCCAAGGCCGCCACCGACGCGCGGCCAGTATCCGGCAATCCCAGCCCGTGCCATGTCTAGCGCCGGCAGCGTCCCGCGCTGCCGCGCTGTCCGCCTACTGCCGCCGCGCGATCGCGTCGATCCAGAAGCGAGTCGACGGGTCCTGCTGGCTGGGCTGCGGCGAATCCAGCTCGCGCATGATGCCCTTGGCCAGCGCCTTGCCGAATTCCACACCCCACTGGTCGAACGGGTTGATGCCCCAGATCACGCCTTGCGTGAACACCTTGTGTTCGTACATCGCCAGCAACGCGCCCAGCGTGTAGGCCTCAAGGCGCGGCAACACGATCAGCGTAGACGGGCGCCCGCCAGGATGAACGCGGTGTTGCGCGAGCCATCGCGCGCGCGCCGGATCACTTTCGGTGGCGGACGTTTCCGCCAGCGCCTCGTCAAGGGATTTGCCGCGCAGCAGCGCCGAGCGTTGCGCCAGGCAGTTGGCAATCAGCAGTTCGTGATGGCGGGCGTAGGCGTGGTCCGGCTGTTCGCACAAGATGAAATCCACGGGCGCACCCATCGCGTCCTGGTGCATCCACTGGAAAAACGTGTGCTGGCAGTCGGTGCCCGACATGCCCCAGATCGCGGGCCCCGTGGGCACGTCGACGGGGCTGCCGTCGGCCGTTGCGACCTTGCCCAGCGACTCCATTTCCAACTGCTGCGCCCACGGCACCAGGTGATACAGCCGTGAATCGTACGGCGCGATCACCAACGAGTCATAGCCCAGCACGCTGCGGTTGACGACGCCCGCCAGCGCCATCTGCACCGGCGCGTTCTCCGCCAGGGGCGCCGTGCGGAAATGTTCGTCCATGGCCGCCGCGCCCGCCAGCAACTGGTCAAACGCGTCGTTGCCCAGCGCCAGCGCGATGGGCAGGCCGATGGCGGACCACAACGAATAACGGCCGCCCACCCAGTCCCAGATCTGAAAGATGTGGTCGGGCAGGATGCCCAGGTTCAGCGCGGCTTCCACGTTGGCGGTAATCGCCACCACTTGCTTGATCGGGTCTGCCACGCCGGCTTCGCGCAGCCAGTTCATGGCCACTTCGGCGTTGGCCAGCGGCTCGGTCGTGGTGAACGATTTGGACGCGACGATGACCAGCGTGTCGTGCGGGTCCAGGCGGCTCATGGCGTCGGCGACGGAATGCGAATCCACATTCGATGCGAATCGCACTTCGCGCCGGGCGCCGCCATGGCGCAAGGCACGCGTCACCAGGCGAGGCCCCCAGTCGCTGCCGCCGATGCCCAGGTGCAGCACGTAGCCGTAGCGGTCGGCACGATCCGCTTCGCGTACAAATTCGCGCAAGCGGTCGCGTTCGGCCTGCACCATCTTGGCCACCGGGGCGGGCGGGTTGGGCGCGCGCAGGGCGGTATGCCAGGCCGCGCGGCGCTCGGTCCAGTTGGCGTGACCCCCGTCGAACAACAAGGCGCGGGCGGCGTCGAAGTTCTGCTGCGCCAGAAGCGCCTCGGACGCCGCGTGCAAGGCCGGCGAATGCGGCTGGGTGCTCAGGTCCAGCCGCAGGCCCGGGGCGTTGATGACCCTGAGCTGCTCGCCGCGCAAGGGCGCGGCCTTGGCGGCTGCCGAGAATTGTTGCCAGGCCGGGCTGTTGGATAGCGACATGGACGCAATCAGAACGGCAATGTCGCTTCCGGTGCGAGCTTGCCCAGTTCGCGTCGGAAGTCGGCCTGGATGCGCGCCAGCGCCTCGGCGTTTTCCGCCTCGAAACGCAGCACGACAACGGGCGTGGTGTTGGACGGGCGGGCCAGGCCGAAGCCGTCGGCGTATTCCGCGCGCACGCCGTCGATGGTGAGCACGCGGCGGGCGTCGGGGAACTGGCCGTGGTCCTGCAAACCCTTGACCAGGGCGAAGGGTTGGCCTTCTTCCATTTCCAGCTTCAGCTCGGGCGTGGATACGTCCTGCGGCAGCGCTTCCAGCGGCGCGCAGGCGTCGGCCTGGCGCGACACGATTTCCAGCAGGCGCGCACCGGTGTACAGGCCGTCGTCAAAGCCGTACCAGCGTTCCTTGAAGAAGATGTGGCCGCTCATCTCGCCGGCCAGCGGCGCGCCGGTCTCGGCCAACTTGGCCTTGACCAGGGAATGGCCCGTCTTCCACATCAGCGGAACGCCGCCAGCGGCTTCCACGGACAGCCCCACGTGGCGGCTGCACTTGACGTCGTAAATGATGGTGGCGCCGGGGTTGCGGTCCAGCACGTCGCGCGCGAACAGCACCAGCTGGCGGTCCGGCCAGATGATCTGTCCGGATTTTGTGACCACGCCCAGGCGGTCACCGTCACCGTCAAAGGCCAGGCCCAGTTCGCAGTCGGTTTCGGCCACGCACTTGATCAGGTCTTGCAGGTTCTTGGGTTCGGCCGGGTCCGGGTGGTGGTTGGGAAACGTGCCGTCCACCTCGCAGAACAGTTCGGTCACTTCGCAGCCCAGCGCGCGGAACAGCTGCGGCGCCACGGCGCCGGCCACGCCGTTGCCGCAGTCGATGGCGATTTTCATGGGGCGGGCGAGCTTCACGCCCGAGGCCACGCGCGCGATGTAGGCGGCGACCAGGTCCAGCTGGCGGCGCACGCCGGCGCGTTCAGCCGGGGCCGAGGCCGCGCCGTTCATGGCGGCGCCCAAGGCCTGTACCTCGTCGCCATACAGCGCGCGGCCGCCCATCATCATCTTGAAACCGTTGTACTTGGGCGGGTTGTGGCTGCCGGTGATGGCCACGCCGGAACCGGTCTGCATGATGTTGGCCGCGAAGTAGACCAGCGGCGTGGGCACCATGCCGACATCCAGCGTATCGACCCCGCCTTCCAGCATGCCTTCCTGCAAGGCATCGGACAGCATTTCGCTGCTGAGGCGGCCGTCGCGGCCCACCACCAGGGTCTGCACGCCTTCTTCGCGTGCGCGGGCGGCCAGCGCCACGCCTAGCGCGCGGGCGAACGTTGCATCGATCAGGTCCGGCACAGTGCCGCGAATGTCATACGCTTTGAAGACGGAAGCGGGAAATTGCGTGTTGTTGTTGCCCACGACGATTCCTTGAAGAAGAAGGTTGCAGCGCTGGTTTTGATGGGTCTAGTGGTAAACCCGTATATCAAAACCCGACCGGGTTAAGCAAGAAAAGTGAATTATCCCCCATCGGCGCATGCGCCTCATCCGACGGGAGCAGTAGGGCGTCTTAAGGGTGGCGCCCGCCCTGAAATGGTGCGTAGCACGTAGCGTGCCGCTTTGATCCGGTGCGCGGGCGGGGTCGGTTCGAATCTGCGACGGGCTGCGGCGGCATGGCCCACAAATTGCTTGTCATGGGAAGGTGATACGCTTGCGCTGCAAGCAGAAAGACCGGGAGAGGCCATGGGTGCCAAAGTTTCTACTGTGATGTCATCGGGGGGCGCCAGCAGCCGGCGCGGTCCTCCCACGGACTACGCCGGGCCGGCCGCGGGCCGTGAACGCCGGCTTGATATCCATGTATTTGTTTCCGAGGCGGGCGAAATGGTCGCCGGCCGCGCGTGGGAACGCTGCGTCTGGCGCGAGGCCCGCGTGTTGATCGCCGAATGCCCGGCGCCACATCTGCCGTCTTCGATTGAAACCGCGTTGCGCACCATTGCCGCCGACGTCGCCCGAGACCGCAACTGGCAAGGCATGGGCGCCGTGGCATTTTCCCTGGACGACCGCAGCGGCGTGTTCCGCGTGATTGGCGCCGAAGCGCAACCGCATGCCGGCTCCATCGTGGCCAGCCCGGACGCCGTTGGCGCGCATGCGCTTGAAATGCGTATCGACGGCTGCGTCGACCGCCGCTTGCCCTGCACCCGCCTGCTGGTCTGCGGCGACACGCGGGGCGAGGCATTGCGCCGCGCCTACCGGGCGTTGTCTGAAATGCCCGGCCCGGCCGGCACCGACCGCGCCTTCCTCATGAACCGCATCGCCTCGCGCGCCTATTGTTCCGGCCTGACGGGCACGCGTCTGGATCAGGCCGTCGGCTAGCGCGGCGCTTCAGCCCGCGCCCTTGAACCCCTACAATAGCCCGCACATCCCTAGACCCGTGCCTGGGCGCGCCCAGGCCCCTTCTTGTGCGGCGCCTATGACATTGTTGAGCGATCTTCAGTCCCTGCTGGGTTTCACGAATGTGCTGACCGGCGAGGACGCCGCGTCCTATGTGCTGGACTGGCGCCGCCGTTATCGCGGGTCGGCCCTGGCGGTGATCCGGCCCGGCTCCACTCAGGAAGTGGCCGACGCCGTGAAGCTGTGCCTGAGCCACGGCGTGCCGGTGGTGCCCCAGGGCGGCAACACCGGCCTGTGCGGCGGCGCCACGCCGGACGACACCGGCCGCGCCGTCGTGCTGTCCACGGGCCGCCTGACAGCAGTGCGCAATGTGGATACCGACAACGACACCATCACGGTCGAAGCGGGCTGCATCCTGCAAGCCGTACAAGAGGCTGCCGCGGGCGCGAACCGGCTGTTTCCGCTGAGCCTGGCCGCCGAAGGCAGCTGCACCATCGGCGGCAACCTGGCCACCAATGCCGGCGGCACGCAGGTGCTGCGCTACGGCAATACGCGCGACCTGACGCTGGGCCTGGAAGTGGTGACGGCCGAAGGCGAAATCTGGCACGGCCTGCGTGGCCTGCGCAAAGACAACACCGGCTACGACTTGCGCGACCTGTACATCGGCAGCGAAGGCACGCTGGGCATCATCACCGCCGCCACGTTGAAACTGTTTCCCCGGCCCGTTGCCAGCTGCACCGCGCTGCTGACCCTGGACACGATCGACCAGGCGGTTGAAGTGCTGTCCCGCGCGCGGGCTGGCTTTGGCGCCGCGTTGACGGGTTTCGAACTGATGAGCAACGCCTGCCTGCAAGCCGTGGTGCGCCTGTTCCCGCAACAGCGCCTGCCCTTCGAAGGCGACTCCGCCGAATCGCCGTGGTTCGCGCTGCTTGAACTGTCCGATAGCGAAAGCGAGGCCCACGCGCGCGAACGCTTCGAGGCCGTGCTGGGCGAGGCCATCGACGCCGGCTTGATCCACGACGCCGCCATTGCCGCCAACGTCGCGCAAAGCCGGGCGCTGTGGCACCTGCGCGAAAGCATCCCGCTGGCCGAAGCCGAGCTGGGCAAGTCCGTCAAGCACGACGTGTCCATTCCCATCTCGTCCATCGCCGGCTTCGTGCACAAGACCAACGCGCTGCTGCAAGCGCGCTTTCCCGGCGTGCGGCACGTCATCTTCGGCCATCTGGGCGATGGCAACCTGCATTACAACGTCGCCAATGCGCCCGGCCAGACCGAAGCCGAGCTACTGGCCTTGCAAAGCGAGATCTATGGCGTGGTGCATGACAGCGTGCATGCGCATCAGGGCTCCATCAGCGCCGAGCACGGCGTGGGGCAGCTCAAGCGCGACGAATTGCCGCGCTACAAAAGCCCGGTAGAGCTTGCGCTGATGCGCCGCATCAAGCGCGCGCTGGACCCGCAAGGGCTGATGAATCCGGGTAAGGTCCTGCAAGCCTAGCGCGCGCTTGCGCCGCCACTTGCGATCTACTGAACAGGGAGCCCACAACATGGCAGTCAGCCCCGCGGCGGGAGCAAATCACCGGGTGTTGATCGTTGAAGACGATCACATCATCGCCGGCAACCTGTATTCATTCCTGGAGGCGCGCGGCTTCCTGCCCGACGTGGCCTACACCGGCCACGCTGCTCTGGAACGCCTGAAGGCGCAGCGCTTCGATGCGCTGATCCTGGACATCGGCCTGCCGGGCATGGACGGGAACGCGGTGCTGCACACGCTGCGCACCGACATGCGCGCCGACGTGCCCGTCCTGATGCTGACCGCGCGCGACAGCCTGGAAGACAAGCTGGCGGGGTTTTCCCATGGCGCCGACGATTACCTGACCAAGCCTTTCGCGCTGCTTGAAGTCGAAGCCCGCCTGCTGGCGCTGATCCAGCGCGCCAAGGGGGCGACGGTGGACGCGGTGCGCGAATTCGGTCCGCTCAAGTACGACACGCGCAGCCGGGGCGTGCTGGTCAACGGCCAGCCCGTGCATCTGACGCGCAAGGCCAGCCTGATCATGGACGCGCTGATGCGGGACCCCGGCCGCGTGGTCGCGCGCGAAGAACTGGAATCGCTGTTGTGGGGCAACGAACCCCCGTCGTCGGACGCGTTGCGCAGCCAGGTCCACCTGTTGCGCCGCGCGTTGGCGGACGCCGGTTTTGACGGCATCGAAACGCTGCACGGCACTGGCTGGCGTCTGACGCTGAACGGAATATGTCCATGACGCGCGCCACGGGCGGCACATTGACCCAGCGCGTGGTGTGGGCGCTGACTGGCACCGTCGCGCTATTCGTGACGGCGCTGGCGCTGCTGGCCTACCTGACGTTTGACCAGATGGAAGACGACCTGGTCAACGACATCCTGAACACCGAAATGGACCGCCTGGTGCAGCATGCGCGCAGCAGCGACGACTTCCTGCCGCGCGGCGGCGTGCGCGAGCTGGGCGGGTCGATGCGCGCCTGGATGAGCGTGGCTGGGCAGCGCCCGGCCGGCATACCCGACGAAGTGCTGGAACTGGATAACGGGCTGCACCTGATCGAACCGGAAGCCTACACCTGGCACGTGATGGTGGCCGATACGGGGCGGGGCAAGGTGTACCTGCTGTACGACGCCACCGACAACGAAGAACGCGTCCATGATTTCGGCTTGATCGTGCTGGGCGTGGGCGCCATCTGCGTCGTGGGCGCGTACGCCTTGTCGCGCCGCGTGGCGGGGGTGGCGGTGGGTCCGCTGCTGGACCTGACCGACCGGCTGGCCACCTGGGCGCCGGGTGCGCCAGACATGGCCGTGACCCGCGATGACGAGGCCGGCCGCCTGATCGAAGCCTTTAACCGCGTGCAGAACCAGGTCGACCGGTCCATCGCGCGCGAGCGAGAATTCGCCGGCAACCTCAGCCACGAAGTGCGCACGCCGCTGGCCGCCATCCGCTCGGACAGCGAGCTGATGCTGCTGACCCAGGCGTTGACGGCCGACCAACGCGAGCGCCTGACGCGCGTAGTGGACAACGTCGACGACGTGATCGTGTGCCTGGAAAGCGCCCGCGCCATGGCGCGCGATCAGTTGCTTCCGCCCGCGCCCGTCGACATCGCCGAATGCATGCAGGACGCCTGGCGCGGCTACGAGGCGCAGGGCGCGCTGGCCGAGCTGCGTTTCGACAATCAGATTGCCTCCGGCCATGTGTTGACACTGGATCGCTACGCCTTGTTGACGGTGCTGCGCAACTTGGTGCGCAACGCCGTCGAGCATGCCGCGCCGGCTACGCTGACCGCCACGTTTCGCGCGCCTGACGTGCTGGAACTGAGCGACGACGGCAAGGGCATCGCGCCGGACGACCTGCCTTTCCTGTTCCGCCGCTATTACAGCGGCCGCATGCGCGACACGGTCGCCGCCGGCCAGCACGAGACGGCGCGCGGCCTGGGGCTGGCCATCGCCAAGCGCGTCTGCGACATGCAGGGCTGGCTGCTTACCGTGGAATCGTCGCGCGAGCCGGCATCGCGCGGCACCCGGTTCCTGCTGCGGTTCGACGCGCATTCCACCGCTGTTGCGCCGCAAACACAGACCTGAATTTGACGATTATTCGACCTTCGGGGCGCTAACCTCAGCGATTCCCCGAACCGTCCCCTGGTCCTTGCCACCATGCCGTCCCCACCGCTGTTCCCGGCGCGTGCGCCCACGCTTGCCTGGTATTTGTGCAGCCAACTGATCGGCGTGACGTTGGCCTTGGCGGCCGCCGCCTGGTGGACCAACGTGTCGGGACTGGATCTGCGCATTGCGCATGCGCTGTTCAGCCCGGTGCTGAACGATTTCCCCCTACACACCAACCGATTGCTGGAAATGCTGGGCCATCGCCTGGTGCTGGTGCTGCCCATCGGCGTGGCCCTGGCCGCTGTCGGTGTGGTCGCCGCCAGCTTTCGCGTGCCGGCGTGGCGACAGTGGCGCGGCGCCGCGCTGGCGCTGGCGGCCACATGCCTGGTCGGACAGGTACTGGTCAATCAACTCAAGCACCACACGACGCTGCCGCGTCCTTACGACCTGGAGACGTTGGGCGGCTACACGCCGTATCCGCTGCACTGGTGGACGTGGGTACGCGCCAGGGCGGGCGGCGCCTTGCCCAGCGGCCATGCGGGCGCGGGGTATTCAATGTTGACCCTGTACTTTTTCGGCTGGGCGCTGAAACGGCCTGCATGGCGTTGGTGGGGCCTGGCGATGGGCGTGTCGGCCGGCGTGCTGTTTTCAGTGGTGCGCATTTTGCAGGGCGCGCATTTCCTGAGCCAGACGCTGTGGTCGGCGACCCTGCTGTGGTTTCTGGCCGCGCTGTTCTTCATGCCGCTGATCGTCAGGCGGCATGCCGGCGGCCGGGCCGATGCGGAACGGCCCGGTCCATCCGGCCCGTCCCGCTTGTCGCGCGATCAGTTAAGCAATACGCCCGGCAGCCACAGCGAGAACGCGGGCACGTAGGTCACCAGCGCCAGCGCGGCCAGCAGCGCGCCATAGAACGGCCAGATCGTTCGCATGACCGTCCCCACCGATACCCCGCCGATGGCGCAACCCACAAACTGCGTGGTGCCCACCGGCGGCGTGTTCAAGCCCAGCGCGCAGTTCAGCAACATGACGATGCCGAACTGAACCGGCCCCATGCCGTACTGCATGCAGATCGGCAGGAAAATGGGCGTGCAGATCAGGATGGTGGCGGCCATGTCCAGGAACGTGCCCAGCACGAACAGGATGATGTTGACCATCAGGAAGATGGCCCACGGGCTGGTCGATATCGAGGCCATCAACTCGCCGGTTTTTTCGGCCACGCCGTAAAAGCTGATCAGATAGCCGAAAGTGGCCGAAATGCCGATCAGCAGCAACACCACGCCCGTCGTCTTCACCGCCTTGCTGGCCGCGCGCACGAACTGGTCCCAGGTCAACGAGCGATACACGAACACCGTCAGCGCCAACGCGTACAACACCGCCACCGCAGCCGATTCCGTCGCGGTGAACACGCCGCTGAGAATGCCGGTGATGATCAGCACCACCACGAACAGCCCCGGTGTGGCGGCCACCAGCGAGCGCAACACGATGTGCCAGCCGGGGAAGGTGCCCGCCGGATAGCCCCGGCTGCGTGCCACGAAATACGCGGCGGCCAGGTTGCACAGCGTCAGGATCAACGCGGGCACGACACCGGCGGCAATCAGCGCGGCAATGGATACTTTGCCGCCCGCCGCCAGGGTGTAGATGATGATGTTGTGGCTGGTCGGCATCAGCGCGCCCACCAGCGCCGCGTGCGTGGTGACGTTGACCGCGTAGTCGGCGTGATAGCCCTCGCGCTTCATCATCGGGATCATCACCGACCCCATGGCCGACACGTCCGCCACCGGCGAGCCCGACACGCCGCCGAACAGCGTGCAAGCCACCACGTTGGACATGCCCAGCCCGCCGCGCACATGCCCCACCAGCGACTTGGCGAAGTTGACGATGCGGTCGGCGATGCCGCCATACAGCATCAGCTCGCCCGTGAAGATGAAAAAGGGAATGGCCAGGAACGAGAACGCGTTCATGCCCGAGGTCATCTGCTGGAACGCCACGGCCAGCGGCAGGTCCTCGACCATGATCGCGGTGATGGACGACAGGCCGATGGCGAAGGCCACCGGCACGCCGATCACCAAAAAGCCCATGAACGTAAACGAAAGCAGTGTCAGCGCCATGCCGGTACCACCTTATGGTTGCGCAGGATCGCGATGATGTGCTCCAGCGAAAAGAGCGCGATCAAGGTGCCCGACAGGGTTGCGGGGATGTACTTCCAGGCGTTCGAGATGCCCAGGTTGGGGATCTTGTAGGCGTGTACGGATTCCGCCAGCACGCCGCAGTTCCAGGCCATCAGCACGCCGAACAGCAGCACCAGCAGGTGGATGAAGATGCGCAAGCGCCGCTGCCCGCCGGCAGGCAGCGCTTCCAGCAGCGACTCGAAGCCGATATGGCCCGCATCGCGCACGCCAACCGCCGCGCCCAGCATGGTGACGTACAGCACCAGCAGCAGCGCCAGGCTTTCGGCCCAGGTGGGCGTGCTGTTGAGCACGTGGCGGCCGAAGATCTGCAAGCTGACCGCGATGATCAGGCAGACCAGCCCGAACACGCTGGTCCACATGCAGGCTCGCGCCAGCAGGGCGCAGCCGCGCGTGTAGGCGTCCAGCGGGCCGGCCAGGGCTTGCGCCCGGCCCACCGCTGCTACACCGGTTTCATTCGTGGGTGTGGCCAACATGTCGCCCTCACTGGACAGCCTGGATCTTCGCGACCAGGTCTTTCATTTCTGGCGTGGTGACAAAGCGGTCGTACACCGGCTTCATCGCGCCCTGGAAAGACGCCTTGTCCACGTCCACGATCTGCGAACCCGCCTTCTCGACGATGGCGCGCGACTTTTGTTCGCGTTCGTCCCACAGCTTGCGCATGAAGGGCACCGATTCGCGCGCGGCCTCGCGCAGGATCTTCTGGTCTTCGGGCGCCAGCTTGTCCCACTGGCGCTTGGAGAAGATCAGGATCTCCGGCGTCATGGTGTGCTCGGTCAGCGCGTAGTACTTCGCCACTTCGTAGTGATGCGCGCTTTCGTAGCTGGGGAAGTTGTTTTCGGCGGCGTCCACCAGACCCGTCTTCAACGACGTATAGACCTCGCCCATCGGCATGGGCGTGGCGTTGGCGCCCATGGCCTCGACCATGGCGACGGACAGGTCCGACTGCTGCACGCGGATCTTCATGCCCTTGGCGTCGGCCAGCGTCTTGACGGGCTTGTTGCGCGTGTACATCGAACGCGAGCCGCTGTCGTACCAGGCCAGCCCGACAAAGCCGGCCGCCTCGCAAGACCGCAGGATCTGATCGCCGATCTCGCTGTCCAGCACCTTGTGCAGATGTTCTTTTGAACGGAACAGGAACGGCAGCGACGGCACGCGCGTGGTCTGGCAGATGTTGTGCATGGCGGCGCTGGACACGCGCGCCATGGCCAGCGCGCCCAGCTTGACCTGTTCGATCGAATCGTCTTCGTTGCCCAGCGCGCCACCCGCATAGACCTTGACGGTGATGCGGCCGTTGGTGCGTTGCTTGACCAGTTCGCCGAACTGGCGCACGGCTTGCACGGTGGGATAGTCGTCGGGATGGATGTCGGCGGATCGCAGCTCGGCCGCGTTGGCCAGGGGAACAAGGGTCAGCAAGGCAGCCGCCGCCAGGATGGCGCGGGTCAGGGTGGGGCGCAGCATGTCTACCTCCGGTTGGAGTACGGCGTTTCGTTATGGGCCAGGACGGCCTCGAAGCTCTTCGTGTACAGACCTACGTTGCGTGGGGCGCGTTAATGCCGCCCCGGTCGGGTGCTAGCCGGCGCTTGCGGTTTCCTCCAGGCCCCGCGCGCCGGGGCGCAGGGCAAACACGGCGCCGTCCAGCGCGCCGGGGGCGGCGTCGGCAGGGCGTATCGACGTGATGAAAAGGGTGTCCATGCCCGCGCCGCCAAAGGCGCACATGGCGACCTTGCGAGCGGGAACGGTGTAGGTCTGGTCCAGCCGGCCGTCGGGCGTGTAGCGGTAGACGCGGCCGGCGTCGTTGCCGCAAATCCAGTAGCAGCCGTCGGCGTCGACCGCGGCGCCGTCGGGGCGGCCGGCGGGCAAGGCGGCGATGAACGGGCGGCGATTGTGGGGCGTGCCGCTGTCCACGTCGTAATCAAACGCCCACACCATGGCGCGCGACGGGTGCGAATCGGACAGGTACATCGTCTTGCCGTCCGGGCTGAATGCCAGGCCGTTGGGCACGATCAGGTCATCCACCAGCACGGTCAGGTCGCGCGCGCTGGCGCTATAGCGATACAGGCGGCCGGCCGCTAGCGCGCGGCCCATGTCCATCACCATCGTGCCCGCCACGAAGCGGCCTTGCCGATCGTTGCGGCCATCGTTAAAGCGCATGCCGGGCGCGGCGTGTGCCACCGGCGCGAGCAGGCGCGGGTGGCAAGGTGCGTCGGGCAGCAGCGCGTCGCATTCGTACACGCCGTCTTCCATCCCCAATAGCCAGCCCGCGCCGCGCATGGCGATGCAGCCCGCCATCCGCGGCAGCGCCCATTGCGCGAATTCGCCGCTGGCGGGCGACCAGCGCCACAGCGTTTTGTTGGGAATGTCGGTCCAGGTGTAGGTCTGGTCGCTGGCGCGCCAGACCGGGCTTTCTCCGACGCCGCACAGCATGTCTCCAACGCGTTCGGCGATTGCGGGCATGGGGACGCCTACTTGGTGGAAACCGGGGGGAAGGGGAACGGGCCGGCCTTGACGAACGCGCCGCCCTGGTAGCGCGCAACCGGATCGTCGGCGGCCAGCGGCGGCTGCGCTTCGACCTGCGCACGGAAGACCTCGGAGGAATCCTTGGGCACAAAGCCCAGCACCTTTGCGGCGTCGTCGCGCCACCAGCTGTCTCGGTTGGCGGACGCGCCATAGACGATCAAGTGCCCGACGTCGGGCGTGAACAGCGCGCGCGTGACCAGGTTGGTCAGGTCGTCGTAGCTGAGCCAGGTAACCAGCATGCGGCGGTCTTTGGGTTCGGGGAACGACGAACCGATGCGCAGGCACACGGTTTCGATGCCGTAGCGGTCGAAGTAAAAGCGCGACAGATGTTCGCCATAGGCTTTGGACAGGCCGTAATAGCCGTCGGGCCGCAACGGCACGTTGGCGTCCAGTTGTTGGCCCTGTTCGTAAAAGCCGATGACATGGTTCGAGCTGGCGAACACCACGCGCCGCACGCCGTGCACGCGGGCGGCCTCGTACAGGTTGTAGACGCCCTGGATGTTGGCCGGAAGAATCTGTTCGAACGGGCGTTCAACCGATACACCGCCCAGGTGCAAGATGGCATCCACGCCCTGCACCAGCGACGACACGGCGGCGGCATCGGCCAGATCGCACGGGACGGCTTCTTCGCCATCGCCCGCGGCGGCCATGGGTGCCACGTCGGATATGCGCAGCAGGTCGGTGAATGCTTTGAGTCGGGGACGGAGCACTTGTCCCAGGCCCCCGGCGGCGCCGGTGAGTAATAGACGCTGGCAGCGGGTGGTCGCTGGCGGCGGGTTGACGGTTCTGCTCATGTCGCAACGCTCGGTAGAAGGTGCGGAGTGGGAACGTATCTGGTACGTTGTCGTACAACTTGCGCAAAGTATAATTAGCCGCAAATTTCAGCGTCAAGCCTTTGTACTCATTTTCGGATTAACCCTGATGAACGCTCCTGTCGATACTCCTGTCTTGCCGCAGCGTCGTCCCCGGAATCTGGCTCAAGGCTTGGTCGAGAGCATCTCCGAACGCATACGCAGTGGCGAAATCCGCCCTGGCGACAAGCTGCCCACCGAATCCGAGATCATGCGTCAGTTTGGCGTCAGCCGAACCGTTGTGCGCGAAGCGCTGTCGCGCTTGCAGGCCTCGGGCCTGGTCGAAACGCATCACGGCGTGGGCACGTATGCGCTGGAGCCCAGCGGCAGCGTCGACTTTCGGGTGGACCCGGCCGACATCGCCACGGTGCGCGATGTGCTGGTGCTGCTAGAGCTGCGTATTTGCCTGGAAAGCGAGGCCGCGGGCCTTGCCGCCATTCGGCGCAGCGACGTGCAGTTGCAGGAAATGCGGCGCGCGCTTGACCTGTTCAAAGCCGCGCTGGACGTCGGCGGCGACACGATCACGCCCGACTTCCAGTTTCATCTGCTGGTGGCGCAGTCCACCGACAACCGTTATTTCGCCGACCTGATGTCGCACCTGGGCTCGGCGATCATTCCACGCACCCGCATCAATTCCGCCAAGTTCGCGCACGAAGACCGCGCGGCCTATCTGGCCCGCGTGAACCTGGAACATGAAGACATCTACAGCGCGATCATGCGCCAGGATGCCGAAGCCGCGCGCGCGGCGATGCGCACGCACCTGAGCAACAGCCGCGAACGCCTGCGCCGCGCCCAGTAGAGAGATACGTACCCGACCAGCCCGTACGGGAAGCCGACCGCGCGACGTAGCGCGAAATACGATGTCGTACAACGTTTAAGCGATTGCCGGCCATTGCCAGCCGTCGCGAACCGTTGCGAATCTACCGGCCGTGTACCCAAAACCGCGTTAATCTTTGCCCGTTTTCATTTCGGACTACGAGACGGCATGGCTTTGCTCGGCATCAACAGCGGCATTCTTTCATCACCGGTGGCGAACGCGCTTCGCCTCTTGCGGAGGGCCGCCGCATGCGTCGCCTGACACTTCGATTCATCCTGGCCGTCCTGGTGCTGCTGACTTTGTCGCGGCTGGGGCTGTCATTCTGGATGTGGGACCGCGTGCAAGCGGCCGGCGGCTTGGGGCCGGTGCTGCTGGGCGGGCTGCGCATCGACGTCTGCCTGTTGTCCATGGTGATTGCGTTGCCCGCGGTGCTGTCGCCGTGGTTTGGGCATCGCCCGCTGGCCGCAACGATTACCGCGTGGTGGTTCCGCGTCTGGTGGATGCTGTATGTGCTGCTGGAAGTGTCCACGCCGCAGTTCATCGCGGAATACGACACGCGGCCGAACCGGCTTTACTTCATTTACCTGCTCAATCCCAAGGAAGTGGGGTCGATGCTGTGGCAGGGCTACAAGGGCGTGCTGCTGGCGGCATTTGTGGTGCTGGTGGTGGCGGCATGGCTGGCGTTCAAGCTGTTTCCGACGCGTTCGCGCGATGGATTCATGGCGTGGTGGAAGCGGCCGATTGCGTCCTTCGTGATCCTGGCGCTGGTGGTGCTGGGCGCGCGCGGCACGCTGGAACACCGGCCCATCAACCCGGCCAAGGTGGCGTTCAGTTCAGATTCCATGGTCAATGCCCTGGCGCTGAATTCGCTGTACAGCGTGTTCGACGCGGCCTATCGCATGCGCGACGAACGCTCGTCGGCCGCGATGTATCCACGGATGCCGGTGGACCAGATGAACGCCATCGTGCGCGAGAAAGCCGGCCTGACCGGGGCGCCGCTGGATGCGCGCTATCCCAGCCTGCACGAACAAAAAGCCACGGTGCGGCGCGACAAGCCGCTGAACGTGGTGATCATCTTGCAGGAAAGCCTGGGCGCGCAGTACGTGGGCAGCCTGGGCGGGCGCGACCTGACACCCAATATCGACCGCCTGTCCAAGGAAGGCTGGATGTTCCATCGCGCCTACGCCACCGGCACGCGCTCGGTGCGCGGCATCGAAGCGGTAACGGCGGGCTTCCTGCCCAGCGTGGCTGACGCGGTGGTCAAGCTGCCACGTTCGCAAACCGGCTTCTTCACGCTGGCGCAGGTGCTGGGCAAGCACGGCTACCACTCGCGCTTCGTGTATGGCGGCGAGTCGCACTTTGACAATATGCGCGCGTTCTTCCTGGGCAACGGCTTTGATGAAGTGGTGGACCGGCCCAAGTTCGTGAACCCGGTGTTCGAAGGGTCATGGGGCGCGTCCGACGAAGACATGTTCAATCAGGTCGACCGCCTGCTGCGCGCGGATGGCGACAAGCCGGTCTTCACGCTGGCGTTTTCGGTGTCGAACCATTCGCCGTGGGAATACCCCGAAGGTCGCATCAAGCCGGTGGGCGACCCGGCCACGGTGGATAACACGGTGCGATACGCCGACTGGGCGTTGGGGCAGTTCTTTGAAAAGGCAAAGCAGGCGCCGTACTGGGACAACACCGTGTTCCTGGTGATTGCCGATCACGATTCGCGCGTGTATGGGTCGATACCGGTGCCGGTACGCCACTTCCAGATTCCCGCGCTGTTCCTGGGCGCCGGCATTGCGCCGCGCCAGGACGAGCGCCTGGTCAGCCAGATCGACATGGCGCCCACGCTGCTGTCATTGATCGGGCTGGACAACATCAACCCGATGCTGGGCGCCGACCTGACGCAGCGCGATCCGAACCGCGCAATGATGCAGTACGCCGACAACTTCGGCTATTTGCAAGGTGACAAGCTGCTGGTGCTGGAGCCACAGAAAGCGCCGCGCGAATTCCGATACGAAGCCGCGCCGGTGGGCAAGGACGAAGTCTATGCGCCCGTCGAGCCCGCAGACCCGGCCTTGACTGAAGAAGCGCTGGCGCATGCGTTGTGGGCAAGCTGGGTTTACCGCGAAGAAAAATACCGGCTGCCTTGATGGCGCGTTGAAGCCCTGATGCCTGGGCAACGATGGCATGAAATAACGAAAGGCCGCCCGGTAAACGGAGCGGCCTTTCTTGTTTTGACGATGTGCCCCGCGCGGCGCAGTGGGTGCGTGATCGCTTGCGCCGCGCTGGGTTTGCGTCGGAGTTTGCTTTACAGCTTGGCCGGCAACACCACGCCGGAGGCTTCGCCGAAACCGATCTTCGGATAGCCCGCCTTCTGGCATGCGGCGCGCATGATGATCTGGTCGCCGTCTTGCAGGAACGTGCGCTTTTCGCCCCAGGGCAGGTCGATCGGCGTCTTGCCGCCTTGGCTCAATTCCAACAGCGAACCGGCTTCCGACGGCTGCGGCCCGGACAGCGTGCCCGTGCCCAGCATGTCGCCCGGTTGCAGGTTGCAGCCGTTCACCGTGTGGTGCGTGATCAGCTGCGCCACGTTCCAGTAGGCGTCGCGGAAGTTGCTGCGCGACAGCGTGACCGGCGGCGCCTTGGCCTCGCGCGACTGCGCGGTGGTCATCAGCACTTCCAGCTGCACGTCGTAGGCGCCCTTGGCGCGGTTCGCGTCCGAGGCCAGATACGGCATCGGCTGCGGTTCAGCCGGGCCACGGTTGTATTGCGTGCGGAAGGGCTCCAGCGCTTCCATCGTGACGATCCACGGCGAAATCGTTGAGGCGAAGTTCTTTGACAGGAAGGGGCCCAGCGGCTGGTATTCCCAAGCCTGGATGTCGCGCGCGGACCAGTCGTTCAGGATGCACAGGCCGAAGACGTGCTGGTCGGCGTCGGCCAGGTCGATGCGGTCGCCCTGGGTGTTGCCGGTGCCCACGAAGATGCCCAGCTCAAGCTCGTAGTCCAGGCGGGCGCACGGGCCGAACTGCGGCGTGTCGCCTTCGTTGGCCGGGCGGGTCTGGCCCACGGGGCGCGGAAACTTCTGGTCGACGCCGATGCTGGATGCGCGGCCGTGGTAGCCGATGGGCACCCACTTGTAGTTGGGCAGCAGCGGGTTGTCAGGGCGGAATTGCTTGCCGATGGCGGTGGCGTGGTGCACCGAGATGTAGAAGTCGGTGTAGTCGCCGATGCGCGCGGGGGTGGTGTGCTCGGCGTCGGCTTGCGGCACCAGCAGCGGTTCGACGGTGGCGCGCAGCGCGGCGCCTTCGCGCAAGGCACGCGACAGCGCCAGGCGCAGGGCGCTCCAGTGGGCGTGGCCCAACGCCATCAACGCATTCAGGCTGTCGCTGTTGCAGGCGGCCAGGGCGTCGGCGGCCAGGCCTTCAAATGGCTTCTGTGCGGCCAGCGCGGCCAGGTCCAGGATTTGGTCGCCAATGGCCACGCCGGGGCGGAACGATTCGTTCGTGCCCTTGCGGCGGAAGGTGCCATAGGGCAGGTTCTGCACGGGAAAATCGGACGTGCCGGTGTTGGCGCTGGCAACCCAGCTTTTCAAGGACGGGTCGTGGGTTTCGTTGATGGTGGTGGTCATGGCTGCGTGTCTCGTTGATGTGTGTGTGGATGGCCGTAAACCGGATGAACGCCGGCGGGTGTGCGCCAAAAGCAAATGCCAAAATCAAATACCAAAATCAAATACCAAACGGCGATGCGCTTGCGCGCATCGCCGTGAGCGTGGATCAGCGGGGGTTCGCCGTCACGCCTGGTTCGGGTTGAAGTGCTTCACGATGCCCTGCCAGCAGCGGTAGTAGTCGTTCTGCAATTGCCCTGAGGCCAGCGCCTGCGCGGTCGGACGGATCACCCGGCGCGTTTCAAACATGAACGCCATCGTATCGCGGATGTAGTGCGCGCTGTGCGTATCGGCGTGCGAGGCTTTTTCAAACGTTTCGGCGTCGGGGCCGTGACCGCTCATGCAGTTGTGCAGGCTGGCGCCGCCGGGTGCAAAGCCTTCGGCCTTGGCGTCGTACACGCCCTGGATCAAGCCCATGAATTCGCTGGCGACGTTGCGGTGGAACCAGGGCGGGCGGAAGGTGTCTTCCATGGCCAGGATGCGCGGCGGGAAAATCGCGAAGTCCATGTTGGCCGTGCCCGGGGTGTCCGACGGCGCGGTCAGCACCGTGAAGATAGACGGGTCCGGATGGTCGAAGCTGATCGATCCGATCGCGTTGAAGTGGCGCAGGTCGTACTTGTACGGGGCGTGCGTGCCGTGCCAGGCCACTACGTCCAGCGGCGAATGGTCGATCGGGGCGCGCCAGAAACCGCCGGTGAATTTGGCGATCAGTTCGAAGTCGCCTTCGATGTCTTCGTACCAGGCCACCGGCGTCTTGAAGTCTCGGGCGTTGGCCAGGCAGTTCGAGCCAATCGGGCCAAGCTCGGGCAGGCGCAGCGCCGCGCCGAAGTTCTCGAGCATGTAGCCGCGCGCCTCGGCGTCCAGCAGCTCGACGCGAAAGCGCACGCCGCGCGGGATGACGGCAATTTCCAGTGGTTCCAGGTCGATCAGGCCCAACTCGGTGGCCAGGCGCAGGCGGCCTTGTTGCGGCACCAGCAGCAGTTCGCCATCGGCGTTGTAGAAGTAGCGGCCTTGCATGGACTTGTTGGCCGCGTACAGGTGGATGGCGACGCCGCCCTGCTCGTCGGGGCCGCCGTTGCCGCCCCAGGTTTGCACCCCTTCCAGGAAGTCGGTGGGTGCATCGGGAATCGGCAGCGGGCTCCAGCGCAGCTGGTTGGGCGTGACCGGGCCGTGGCCGAACGTGCTTTCCCAGCCGGCGGCGCCAGCAAACGGTTCAAACGGTTTGTGCTGCGCGCCCGGGCGAATGCGGTACAGCCACGAACGGCGATTTTCATTGCGCGGGGCGGTGAAGGCGGTGCCGGACAGTTGTTCGGCATACAGGCCATACGGGCATTGCTGGGGCGAATTGCGGCCCACGGGCAGCGCGCCGGGCAAAGCCTCGGTGGCGCAATCGTTGCCGAACCCGGTCAGGTATTGCAGTTCCATGGAATCCTCCTGTGGTGGCGCGGTGCATGGCCGCGCGTTCGGTATGGGGTGCCGCCGTGCAAACCGGCGGCGATTCGTCATTGTCGGAAAAAACCCCCGATACGGCTACGGGAATGCAAAAATACAGACTATAAATTTTGTGAATAGTAGAAAGGGGGGCGGCATGGCCGAACTGCGCAACGTCGATTTGAATCTGCTGATCTTGTTTCAGCACTTGCTGGAAGACCGCAGCCTGTCGGCCGTGGCGCGCCGCATGGACCTGACGCAGCCTGCCGTCAGCAACGCCCTGCGCCGCTTGCGCGACGCCTTTGGCGATGAGTTGTTCGTGCGTACCGGCCAGGGCATGCTGCCCACGCCGCGCGCGCAGCGGCTGGCCGGCCCGGTCAGCGAGGCGCTGACCATGCTGACGCAGGCGTTGCAAGACCAGGACGTGTTCGATGCCGCCACCAGCAGCCGTCGCTTTCGCGTGGCGATGACGGACGTGGGCGAAATCCACTTCATGCCGCGCCTGATGGAGGTCTGCGTGCAGGTGGCGCCGCAGGTGCGCATCGATTCCGTGCGGGTCCAGGGGCCGGACCTGCCGCGCGAGATGGAGTCCGGCCGTGTCGATCTGGCGATTGGCGCGTTCGATGAAATGGGCGCGGGCACATTGCAGCGCATGCTGTTTCGCCAGGGCTACGCCACCTTGTTCCGGCAAGCGCACCCGACGGCGCACGCGGGCATGGGCATCAAGGCATTTCGCGCCGAGCGCCACTTGATCGTGTCGCGCGCCGCGCCTTACGGGCAGGTGAACCAGTCGATGGAGCGCGCGGGCATCGTGCTGGCCGAGCACTTCAGCGTGCCGCATTTTTCGGCGGTGCCGTACATCGTCAGCGCAACGGATCTGCTGGCTACCGTGCCCGAAAAACTGGCCGCCAGCGCCGCGCCGCCTTTCGGGCTGCGCTTCATGACGCCGCCGGTGAAGGTGCCCGCGCTACAGACGAATCTCTATTGGCAACGCCGCGTTGACCGCGACAGCGGCAATCAGTGGCTGCGTGCGCTGATCGTGGATACGTTCGGCGTGGGCGGCGGGCGGTAGGGGGAAGTGGCGGGCGCCGCCGCGCAGGCGGCGCGCCGTTACGCGCGTTCCACTACCGACGCGCGGGCCTGCTGCAAGGCCTCGCGCAGCAGCGCCACGTCGCCCAGGTGGTTGGCCAACAGCAGGATCAGCGCCGCGTTCAGCTCCTGGCTTTGCTCGTTGCTCAGGTCGCGGTGCGTTTCGATCAGCGCTTCGTAGAAGTCGTCGGGCGAGCTCAGATTGGTTTCGGTAATCAGCATGATGGGATGACCTCTTGTTTCACGCGTGGCCCGTGGCCCGCTTGACGGCGGCGGCGACCGCGTCGGCGTTGAAGGCGCGCCAGCGCGCGGCGATGTGCTGATCGGGGCGGATCAGGTAAGCCGTGCCCGCTTGCGCGTCGTAACGCTTGGCCAGGCAACCTTCCACGTCCGTCACCACGGGCAGGTCGGCAGCCAGGCCCGAGCCATCGCATTGCGCATCAAGCACCAGCACCGCCTTGACGGGCACGGGGCCCATGCGCATCGCCAGCAACGCGCGCTGCGTGTCGCCGTCCGGCAGCGCGTTGCCGCAGAACACGGCCAGCACGAAGCCGCCATCCAGCTGCGCCAACCACCAGTCCTTGTCGCCGTGCTGCGTGACCGGCGCATCCAGCGCGACGGCGCCGGGCACCATGCGGCCCGCGAACGCGTCCGTATCGGGCGTATTCAGCGGCGACGCGGCATACGTTGCGGGTAGGGACAGGCGGCCGCTATTGACCAGGGAACGGGCGAACGGATGCGTCTTGGCCAGGTTCAACACGGCATTGCGGAAGCTGCGGCTGATGTCGCTCTTGGGGGTGATGAAATCCGTGGCGCGCGACGAATTCAGGATGTTCTCGTCGGCCGCGTATTCGCGTTCAACGCTGTAGCTGTCGACCAGTGTGTCGGGGGCCAGGCCCGCCAGCACCAGCTTCAGTTTCCAGGCCAGGTTTTCGGCATCCTGCACGCCGCTGTTGGCGCCGCGCGCGCCAAAGGGCGAGACACGGTGCGCGGAGTCGCCCGCAAACACCACGCGCCCGTGGCGGAACTTGTCCATGCGTTCACACGCAAAGGTGTAGACGCTGACCCATTCCAGATCGAATTGCGCATCGGGCCCGAGCAGCGCGCGGATGCGCGGCAGCACGTTTTCCGGCTTGACGGCTTCGACGGGGTCGGCATTCCAGCCCAGCTGGAAATCGATGCGCCAGACGTTGTCCGGCTGGCGGTGCAGCAGTACGGACTGGTTCGGATGAAAGGGCGGATCGAACCAGAACCAGCGCTCGGTCGGGAAGTCGGCTTTCATCTTCACGTCGGCGATCAGGAAGCGGTCGCGGAAGATGCGGCCATGGCTTTCCTGGCCGATCAGTTTGCGCACGGGCGAACGCGCGCCGTCGCAGGCGACCAGCCAGTCGGCGTGCAGCGTGTAGGCGCCTTCGGGCGTGTCGATGGTCAGGGTGACGCCGTCGTCCGTCTGCGTGACGCCGGCGACTTTGTTTTTCCAGCGCAGGTCGATGTTCGGTTCCTGGCGGGCTTGTTCGTACAGATAACCTTCGGCGTAGTACTGCTGAAGGTTGATGAAAGCGGGGCGGCGATGGCCGGGTTCGGGCAAGAGGTCAAAGCGCCACACTTCCTGTTCACGGAAGAACACCTTGCCCACGTTCCACGACACGCCCTTGTCGATCATGCGCTGGCCAACGCCCAGACGGTCCCAGATTTCCAGCGTGCGCTTGGAAAAGCAGATCGCGCGCGACCCGGTGGACAATCGGTAATCGTCGTCCAGCACCACCACGCGCACGCCCTGGCGCGCCAGGTCCAGCGCGGTGGTCAGGCCGACCGGGCCGGCTCCCACCACCACTACCTGATGGCGGGGGGGCGTGCCGGCGCTTTGGTCGGCGTGCTTTTCATAGGCGAACTCCATCGCCTGAAAGTCGATGTCTCCCACGGTTGTCTCCTGTGTGGGTCATTTTGTTTTTATGCGCGTAGCCACGCGCCGCCTTGCGACGCGCGCCTTCGGTTCTTGCTGCAATCAATCGGGCCGGGGCTGCCGGCCCGCCGGGGTCAGCCTTCCAGCTGCGCCCACATTTCCAGGTCGCGCTTGTCGGTCCAGATGCGCGGGTGCGTGTGACCCGAGGCTTCGTCATAGGCGCGCGACACGTCGAACGGCATGCAGTGGTCAAAGATGACCCAGTCGCTGTAGCGCGGCTTCATGAAGTCGTAGACCTCGCGGTAGATCGTCTTCAGGTCCTTGCCTTCGGCCACGCCGCGGTTCACGGCGCCGTACAGGTCGGTCAGGAACGCGCGGGTGCCGGCCAGGCCCTGGCGCACTTCGGTGGCGTTCTTAAGCGCGGGGCCGCGGCCGGGCACCATCTTTTCGGCTTCAAAGCCTGACAGCGCGTCCAGCGTGGTGGGCCAGTCGCGGAAGTAGGCGTCGCCGCAATACGGGGTGGATTGGTATTCGACCAGGTCACCGGCGAACAGGATCTTCTGCTCGGGCAGCCAGGCGATGGTGTCGCCCTTGGTGTGGCCACGGCCCACTTGCAGCAGCTTGACTTCCAGGTTGCCCAGGTTGACGGTCATTTCGCCCTTGAACGTCATCGTCGGCCAGACCAGGCCCGGCGGAATCGATTCGGCGTTGCGGAACAGGCGGGGGAAGCGGCCGATTTCGCTGGCCTTGTCCTGTTCGCCGCGTTCGACGATCAGGTCATAGGTGTCGCGGCTGGCCAGGATTTCCTGGGCGTTGTAGGCGGACGCGCCGAACACGCGCACGGCGTGATAGTGCGACAGCAGGATGTATTTGATCGGCTTATCGGTGACTTCGCGAATGCGGCGGATGACGTCTTGCGCCATGACCGGGGTGGCCTGGGTGTCGATCACCATGACGGCCTCGTCGCCGATGATCACGCCCGTGTTGGGGTCGCCTTCGGCCGTGTAGGCATAGGCGTTGTCAGACAGTTTTTCGAACGAGACGACCTTGTCGTCCATGTCGGCGTGCGAGGCGAATTGCTTGCTCATGGAGGCTCCTTCCACTGTTATAGGAATAGTGTGTGGAAGGAATATAGCGTGGCGTTAGTGTTTGTGCAATACGTTTGCTATAAACAAATGGCCGAGGGCATGCAGGGATTTCCCCAGGGATTTCAGGGCCTTAGAGCTAATTCCTTTGGCATTTCGGGCAGTAGTACGTGGCTCGTTGGCCTTGGACGAACCGCCGTATCGGGGTTTCGCACACGCGGCAGGGGCGGCCTTCGCGTTCATAGACGGCGGCGTGTATCTCGAAGTACGCACCGGGTTCGCCGGTGGCGCCCACGTAGTCGCGCAGCGTGCTGCCGCCAGAGGTCAGGGCGTCGGCCAGCGTGGCGCGCACCATGTCGGCCAGCCGTTCGCAGCGGGCCAATGACAGTTTGTTGGCAGGGGTCTTGGGGTTGATGCGCGCGCGGAACAGGCTTTCTGATGCGTAGATATTGCCCACGCCCACCACCGCCATGCCCGCCAGCAGCACCTGCTTGACGGCGGCGCCATGGTTCTTGAAATGCCGGTGCAGCCAGGCGCCGTCAAAGCGCGGGTCGAAGGGTTCGATGCCCAGCTTGGCCAGCAGCGGATGCGCGTCGATGGGGCCGTCGGCATGGTCGTGCCACAACACCGCGCCAAACCGGCGGGGGTCGTGCAGGCGCAGCACCGCGTCCTGGAAGATCCATTCGACATGGTCGTGCTTGCGCAGAAATTCACCAGGGGCCACGCTGCGCAGCGATCCGGACATGCCCAGATGCACGATCTGGGTGCCGTGCTCGAACCGCAGCAGCAGGTACTTGCCCCGGCGGGCGCATTCCAGCACGTCGCGCCCGCCGATCAGCGTCGGCAGGTCGGCGGAGATGGGCCAGCGCATGCGGGCTTCGTGGATGACCAGTCGCAAGAGCGTCCGGCCGGTGATGACGGCGTCGATTCCTCGACGCGTGGTTTCGACTTCAGGCAGTTCCGGCATGAGCCAGTGTAAGATCATCAATTGCGTGTACGAAGATTGTGCCATCAACCGGACGGGCCGCGTGAAGTCGTCTTTCAAACAAATGAATATCGGGATCGCCGTGTTGGCGCTTGCGCTGGCAACAGGTTTTTCGCTGCCGGCCCAGGCGGCCGACAGCCGGACGCGTGATGCGACCGGGCCTCGCATGGCCCCGCAGAACCGCCAGCCGGAAACCGAGGTGATCCGCCTGCGGCCGGGTCAGTTGCCCTATGTCTCGCTGACCGCCGACATCTTCTACCGCGTCCTCGCGTCAGAAATCGCCGCCCAGCGCGGCATGTACGGCACGGCGGCCACCACCATGGTCGGCCTCGCCCGCGACACGGGCGACCCTCGCCTGGCGCGACGCGGCCTGGAATTCCAGTTGGCCGGCGGCAATCTTGCCGGTGCGCTGGACGCCGCCCGCGTGTGGGCGCGCCTGTCTCCCAACGACGTCGAAGCCAGCTCCACCGAGCTTGCTCTGGCGGCCGCCAACGGCCAGACCAAGGGCCTGGCCCAGGCGCTGCGCAACCGCATCGACGCCTCGCGCGACAAGCCGGCCGCCATCGGCCAGGCGCTGGCCGTGCTCAGCCGCCTGAACGACCGCCGTCTGGCGCTGCGCATCCTTGACGAATCCCTGAGCGACAGCGTACGCAAGCTGCCTGCCGCCCACCTGGCCCTGGCCGACGTGGCCTCGGCCGCTGGCGACTACGAACGCGCCACGCAGGAATCCCGCGCGGCCCTGGCCGGCGACCCGAAATCCGAGCCCGCCGCCCAGCGCCTGCTGGAATACGGTTCCAAGGTGGACCCGCAGCGCGCCCAGGCCGAGGCCCGCGCCTATATCAACCGCAATCCCAACGCCCGCAAGGTGCGCTTGATGCTGGCGGGCCAGTTGGCCGACAGCGGTGACTACAACGGCGCGCTGTCCGAACTGCAAGCCATGTCGCGCCGGTCGCCGGAAGACTTCGACCTGCTCTTCATGCAGGCGCAACTGGCTTACAAGGCGGGCCAACTGCCGCAAGCCAAGACCTTGCTGCAACAGTATCTGGACGTGCAGCAGCAGCGCCAGCGCGCCACGGTGCCGGGCGCAACCGATGCCGGCGCCGCCGCGGCCGACGCGCACGTGCTGCTGTCGCGCATTGCCGAAGACCAGGGCAACTACGACGAAGCCATCCGCGAACTGGGCCGCATCGACGACCCGACGCTGCGTTATTCCGTGCAGATGCGTCAAGCCGCGTTGCGCGCCAAGAGCGGCCGCGTGGACGATGCGCTGGCCATGATCGACGCCGCCGGCCCGCAAGACGAAGAAGAGCGCACGCTGGGCGTCTTGACCAAGGCGCAGATCCTGCGCGACGCGGACCGCGTGCCGCAAGCGGTCAGCACCCTGGAAGCCGCCGATCAGGCGCTGCCGGACACGGTCGAAATCAAATACGAACTGGCGATGCTGTACGAACGCCAGAACCGCCTGGCCGATCTTGAGCGCATGCTGCGCCAGGTCATCGCGCTGGACCCGGACCACGCCCACGCCTACAACGCATTGGGCTACACGCTGGCCGACCACAACCAGCGCCTGCCCGAAGCGCTGGACCTGATCACCCAGGCGCTTGAACTGTCGCCCAACGACCCGTTCATTCTGGACAGCATGGGCTGGGTCAAGTACCGCATGGGCGAATCCGAATCCGCCGCGCAGTATCTGCGCCGGGCTTACAGCGTGCGCCCCGAGGCCGACATCGCCGCCCACTTGGCCGAAGTGCTCTGGAGCCAAGGCAAGCGCGATCAGGCTATTGAACTGCTGCGCGTGGCGCTGATGAAAGACCCCAAGAACAAGACCGTCCAGGACGTCGTCCGGCGGCTGGGAGTCAATCTGTGATGGCTTTGGCATTGCGACGCCTGCCTGGCATGGCTGCCTGGCTGCGCCTGGCGTTCTTGGCGTTGCTGGCGACGGCGCTTGCCGCCTGCACCACCACGCCTAAACCCATTGAAGGCGCCAGCGCCGACGCGTTCTCGCGCATCGGCCGCTTTGCGATCACCGTCAACGAAGAAGGCGGCAAGCAAAACGCCGTGCAGGGCGGGTTTTCGTGGTCGGATGACGGCCAGCGCTATGTGCTGGACCTGACCAACCCGCTGGGTTCAACCGAAGCGCGCGTGCAAGGGCGGCCCGGCGCGGCCACCCTGACCAAGGCCGACGGCACCCGCCTGGAAGCCGATAACCCCGATGCCCTGGCCGAAGAAGCCCTGGGCAGCAGCATGCCCGTGTCGGGCTTGCGTGACTGGCTGCGCGGCAAGTTGCCCGCCGACCCGGAAGCATCGGACATCACCCGCGACGACCGGGGCCGGCCTACCGCCTTCGAGCAAGGCGGCTGGCGCGCCAACCTGTCGCGCTACGACAACCTGGGCCCGCAGATGCTGGTGTTGCAACGCCAGGAACCGGGTCGCCGCATCATGGTTCGGCTGGTGGTCAACCAGCCCTGAGTCCGGGTCTGTTTGCACGAGGCGGGTCGGCCAGTCGGCCAGTCGGCCAGTCGGCACGCCGGAAGCGCGGCAGGCCTGTGCGCTTGCCACTCAGCGCGCGACGGCCTGGGAGCTGGGCTCGGGGTTGTCTCGGACCAGTGCCCGGTACAGGCTGGCCATGTAGCACAGCAAGATCACCGAAAAGGGCAGGCCGCACAGCACGACCGCGGTTTGCATTGCGTTGAAGTTGCCGGCCAGCAGCAGCCCCACGCCCAGCATCGTGGTCAGCGACGCCCAAAATACCCGCAGCCAGATGGGCGCATCGTGCCCGGCGTCCGCGTTGCGCGCGGACAGGTTGGCGATCATCAGCGTGCCGGAATCGACCGGCGTCAAGAACAGCATGAATGACATCACCACGCCCACGCCGGCCACCCACTGCGTCAGCGGCAGGTATTCCATCAGCGTGTAGAACGCCATGGGCGGGTTGGCCAAGGCCATGTCGCCCAGCCCCGCCGCGCCCTCGTTCATCACGAGGTTGATGGCGGTGTTGCCGAAGATTGACAGCCACGCCAGCGTGAAGCCCAGCGGCACCAGCATCACCCCGAAGATCAATTCCCGTATCCGCCGACCACGTGAAATACGCGCGATGAACATGCCGACAAAGGGCGCCCAGCCTATCCACCAGGCCCAATAGAAGATGGTCCAGGAACTGGTCCAGCGCACGGCTTTCATGTCGTACAGGTACAGGTCGAAGCTCTTGCCCAGGAACGCGTTGAGGTAGTCGCCCAGGTTCTGCACCATGCCGTCCAGCAGCAAGCGGGTGGGTCCGGCCAGGAACACGAACAGCAATAGCAGGCACATCAGTGCGGTGTTGACGTTGGACAGCACGGCGATGCCGCGCTTGATGCCCAGCGCGGCCGCGCCGGTGGCCACCACCATCATGATGATGACGATGGGCACCTGGGCGGCAGCGGTGTTCGGAACGTTCAGCAGGTAGGTCAGCCCGGCGTGCAGCAGCAAGGCGCCCAGGCCCAGATTGGTGACCATGGAGACGATCGTGGCCAGCACGCCGAACCCATCCACCGCATGGCCGACCGCTTTGGGCAGCGGTTTGTCCGACAGCCCCTGCAAGGGCGAACGCAGCGCCAGCGGCTGCTTGTGGCGATACGCAAAATAGGCAAGCGCGGTGGCGGTCAGGGCATAAAGCGTCCAGCCGTGGATGCCCCAGTGCAGAAAGGTCAGCGTCAACGCGTTGCGCGCCGCGTCCTGCGTGCCACCCGCGCCGGTGGGCGGCAACAGGAAATGGTCCAGGGGCTCGTAGACGCCGTAATAGACCAGCGCGATACCGATGCCGGATGAAAACAGCATCGACACCCAAGACAGATAACTGAATTCCGGGGACTCGTCGTCATCGCCCAGGCGCAGCGCGCCGTGGCGCGACAGGGCCAGCCACAGGGCAAAGCCGACACTGACGGTCATGGCCAGCATGTAGTACCAGCCAAAGTGCGATGCCACCAGCAACTGCGCGGCTTGCAGCCATGCCTGCGCGGCATCGGGCTGCCAGATGAGCAGGGCGCCGAACCCCAGCACCGAGACGGCCGCGCTGAGGAAAACGATGGGATTGGTATGCGCCAGCCAGCTGCGCCGGGCCGGTGCGCTTGCCGATGACCGCGTCGAAGTGATCCGTTCATGCCGCACCGCTGTCTCCCCGTGTGGTGATGCTGCCTGGTGCTACCGATGTGTCGTTGTTCGCGCTGTTCGTGCTGTGCGCGTACTTGCCGTCGATGTGTGTTGCCAGCGATGTGGCCGTCGGCGATGTGTCTGCGGCACCTTACCGTTTTTATATTGAACGATCAATCAATATAAATTAGACTCGACCGCACCCGGCCGACAGCTCGTTACCGTCATTGCCGTCGGCCGTTCTCGTCGCTTTCTCGGCGCTTTCTCGTCGCTTTCTTTATGTCACCCAGGAACTCCGCGCAACATGCCAAAAGTCGGAATGCAGCCCATCCGTTGCAATCAACTTATTCAGGCCACGCTTGAATCCATCGACCAGGTCGGCCTGGCGGAAAGCTCCATCGCGCACATCGCCCGCGCGGCCAAACTGTCCACCGGCATCATCAGCCACTACTTCGGCGACAAGGACGGTTTGCTGGAAGCGTCCATGCGGGAATTGCTGCGCAACCTGCGCGATTCCGTATCGCGCGCGCGCGTCGCCGCCGCGTCAGACGCCCGTGCGCAACTGCACGCCATCATCGACGGCAACTTCGTGCCCACGCAGGTCTCGCGCAGCGCGATGCGCGCGTGGCTGACGTTCTGGGCAGCCAGCATGCACCAGCCGCGCCTGGGCCGCCTGCAACGCGCCAATGACCGCCGTCTGCATTCCAACCTGTGCTGCCAATTCCAGCGCGTGCTGCCGCTTGCCCAGGCGCGAGAAGCCGCGCGCGGCCTGGCCGCCATGATCGACGGGCTGTGGTTGCGCGGTGGTCTGATGGGCGCGGATTTCGCGGGCGAACAAGCGCGCGCCGTCGCTTACGACTATGTAGACCTGCTGCTAGCTCGCAGCCAATTGGTGGGGGAGCCGGCCCTGGGCCCGCCCTCACTTTGACAATAGGACGGACTTCCATGCCTTTGCCCATCCAGCAACTCTACATCCACGGTCGGCGCACCAACGCCATCAGCAGCAAGACCATCACCACGGTGAACCCCGCCAACGGCGCGGTGTTGGCGGAAGTGCAGGTGGCCGCCCGCCAGGATATCGACCGCGCGGTGGCCAGCGCGCAAGAAGGGCAGAAGGCATGGGCGGCGCGGTCCCCCGCCCAACGCGGCCAGGTACTGCTGCGGGCTGCGCAGTTGCTGCGCGAACGCAATGACGAGCTCGCCGAACTGGAAACGCTGGATACCGGCAAGCCGCTGTCCGAAACGCGCACCGTGGATATCGCCACGGGGGTGGACGTCATCGAGTACTACGCGGGGTTGGCGGCTGCCGTGCAAGGCATCCAGGTGCCGCTGCGCGAGTCCAGCTTCTTTTACACGCGGCGTGAACCGCTGGGCGTGATCGCGGGAATCGGCGCGTGGAATTATCCGGTTCAGATCGCCATGTGGAAGTCGGCCGCCGCGCTGGCCACGGGCAACGCAATGGTGTTCAAACCCGCCGAGATCACGCCCCTGACGGCGCTGCGGCTGGCCGAAATCTATACCGAAGCCGGCGTGCCCAATGGCGTCTTCAACGTGGTGCTGGGTAGTGGTCGTGACATCGGCGACTGGCTGACCGGCCACCCGGGCGTCGCAAAAGTGTCCTTCACGGGCGGCGTGGATACGGGCAAGCAGGTCATGGGCGTGGCGGCGGCATCGCTCAAGAGCGTGACACTGGAACTGGGCGGCAAGTCCGCCCTGATCGTGTTGCCCGATGCCTCGGTTGAACGCGCCGCTGACATCGCCATGATGGCCAATTTCTTCAGCTCGGGGCAGGTGTGCACGAACGGCACGCGCGTCTTCGTGCACCGATCGCAAAAGGCGGCATTCGAAGCCGCCGTGCTGGAGCGCGTGGCGCGCATTCGCGTTGGCGACCCCTTCGACCCCCGCACCAACTTCGGTCCGCTGGTCAGCGCCGCGCACATGGACGGCGTGCTGAGCTGGATTGAAATCGGCAAGCGCGAAGGCGCCACCTTGCTGGCCGGCGGCGTGCGCTTGACGGACGGCGTGTTGGCCAAGGGCGCGTACGTGGCCCCCACCGTGTTCACCGACTGCGACGACAGCATGGAAATCGTGCAGGAAGAAATTTTCGGTCCCGTCATGACCATCCTGTCTTTCGATAGCCAGGACGAAGTCGTGCAGCGCGCCAACGACAGCCGCTACGGCTTGGCGGCGGGCGTGGTCAGCAGCGACCTTGCTGCCGCCCACCGCATCGCGCATCGCTTGCAGGCGGGCATTTGCTGGATCAACACGTGGGGCGAATCCCCCGCGCAAATGCCGGTGGGCGGATACAAGCAGTCGGGCCTGGGCCGCGAAAACGGCCTGGAGGCGCTGGCCCAATACACGCAAACGAAGTCGGTCCAGGTCGAACTTGGCGAGTTCGCCTCGGTGTTCTGACGGCGCCGTCGCACATCGCACCGGGCGCCGGGCGTGAGGCCGGGCCGCCCGCTTTCTGTACGTGTAGGGGGGAAGGGCATGTCGATCAAGCGGGAGTACGACTACATCATCGTGGGCGCGGGATCAGCGGGTAACACGCTGGCCACGCGGCTGACCGAGGACCCGGGCACCACCGTGCTGCTGCTGGAAGCGGGCGGGCAGGATCATCGTTTCGATTTCCGCACGCAGATGCCGGCCGCACTGGCCATGCCCTTGCAAGGCAGGCGCTACAACTGGGGCTATCAAACCGACCCCGAGCCGCACCTGAACGGGCGCCGGCTGGACTGCGGTCGCGGCAAGGGCCTGGGCGGTTCGTCATTGATCAACGGCATGTGTTACATCCGCGGCAACGCGTTGGACTACGACCATTGGGCGCGCGTCGAAGGCCTGGCGCATTGGGATTACCTGTCGTGCCTGCCGTACTTCAAGAAGGCAGAAAGCCGCGACGTGGGCGCTTGCGATTATCACGGCGGCGCCGGGCCCGTCAGCGTCACCACGCCCAAGCTGGACAACAACCCGTTGTTCGATGCCATGGTCGCGGCGGGCACGCAGGCAGGCTATCCGCATACGCCTGACATGAACGGTTATCGGCAGGAAGGCTTCGGCCCCATGGACCGCACCGTGACCCCGCGCGGGCGTCGTGCCAGCACGGCACGCGGCTATCTGGATCAGGCGCGCGGGCGCGCCAACCTCACCATCGTGACCCGGGCGTTGACCGACGTGATTCTGTTTTCGGGCCAGCGCGCCGAAGGCGTGGCGTGGGAGCAGCACGGCCAGCAGCACCGCAGCTTTGCCCGGCGCGAGGTGCTGCTGTGCGCGGGCGCCATCGCGTCGCCGCAAATCCTGCAACGGTCTGGCGTGGGCGCGGGGCAGTTGCTGCGCCGCCTGGGCATCGCCGTGCGCCATGAACTGCCGGGCGTGGGCGAAAACCTGCAAGACCACCTGGAGCTTTACGTGCAGGTTGAATGCAAGCAGCCCGTGTCGCTGGCCCCCGCGCTCAAGTTGCGCAATCAGCCGGCGATCGGTGCTGAATGGTTGTTGATGGGGACGGGCATCGGCGCCAGCAATCAGTTCGAAGCCGGCGGATTCATACGCAGCCACGACGATTTCCCGTGGCCGAACCTGCAATATCACTTCTTGCCGGTGGCCATCAATTACAACGGGTCCAACCCGATCAAGGCGCACAGCTTCCAGATGCATGTTGGCTCCATGCGTTCGCCCAGCCGGGGGCGCGTGCACGTTCGGTCGCGCTCGCCGCATGACCATCCCAGCATCTTGTTCAACTACATGTCGCACGCGCAGGACTGGCGCGAATTTCGCGCGGCGCTGCGCATCACGCGTGAACTCTTCGCGCAACCCGCGTTGGCGCAATATGCGGGCCGCGAGATTTCGCCGGGCGCTGCCCTGCAAAGCGATGCGGACCTGGATGCCTTTGTGCGCGCGCAAGCCGAGACCGCGTATCACCCGTCTTGTTCGAACAAGATGGGGGCATCGTCGGACCCGATGGCGGTTGTGGACGGCTACGGGCGTGTGCACGGGCTGCAAAACCTGCGCGTGATCGATGCGTCCATCATGCCGGACATCGTCACGGGCAACCTGAACGCGCCGGTCATCATGATGGCCGAAAAGCTGGCCGACCATCTGCGTGGCCGCGAGCCGCTGGCGCGCGCCAACGTGCCGTACTACACGGCGCAGGGCCCCGCGCGTAGCTAGAATGTGGGCTTGTCCCGCACCGGTTGCCTGATGTGACTCTGTACGATGTTCCCGCTCCCGCCAAGCTGAATTTGTTCTTGCATGTGGTGGGCCGCCGCGCTGACGGCTACCACCTGCTGCAAACGGTCTTCCGCTTCATCGACCTTTGCGACACGCTGCATTTCGACGTGCGCGCCGACGGCATCATCAGCCGCGCCACCGAGCTTGCCGGCGTGTCGGAAGCCGACGACCTGACCCTGCGGGCCGCGCACGCTTTGCAACGCGCCACCGGCACACGCCAGGGCGTGCAGATCGGCCTTGAAAAACGCATTCCACAGGGGGGCGGGCTGGGCGGCGGTTCCAGCGATGCGGCCTCGGTGTTGATCGCATTGAACAAGCTGTGGAACACCGGCCTCACGCGGCGCCAGCTGATGGACCTGGCCTTGCCGTTGGGCGCCGACGTGCCGGTATTCGTTTTCGGGCAATCCGCTTTTGCCGAAGGCGTGGGCGAAGCACTGACCGCTGTGACGCTGCCTGAACGCGCGTATCTGGTAGCGCAACCTGACACCAGCGTGCCCACTGTTGGCATATTTTCGGCGCCCGATTTGACAAGGGATTCTTCTTACATCACAATAGCGGACTTTCTTGCTTCGCCAACTTTTTCCTTCGGGAAAAATGACTTGGAGCCGGTGGTTCACCGTCTTTATCCTGAAGTATTCAGGGCATCGCGGTGGCTTGCAGAACAGGGTTATCCTGTACGCATGTCGGGATCAGGCGCATGTTTATTCGCCGAATTCTCAGAACTCTCCGAAGCCGTTTTGGCGAAAACAGAAATATCCGCTATAATGCGCGGCGCTGTTAAAACAAACAGCACAACGCATCCACGGTTTCGGTTAGTGCAGGCTTGTACTGGTTTAACTGAACATCCGTTGCGGAATTGGATTGCAAGATAGTTGGGGAGTCGCCAAGCTGGTTAAGGCACCGGATTTTGATTCCGGCATGCGAAGGTTCGAATCCTTCCTCCCCAGCCAACCGAATACATAAAAAAGCTGTTGAACACGCCTGTAAGACACTGGCCCGGGTTCAGCAGCTTTTTTATTTTCCGGATTCGCTGGTGTTTTCACCCCGCATCACTCGTTAGTGTCTTACAACGACCATCGCATCATCCATCATGGCAAACGATAGCTTCATGATCTTCACGGGCACGGCCAACACTCGGCTGGCCGTGGACGTAGTCAACCACCTCGATATGTCCCTGGGCAAGATGACCGTCGGTCGCTTCTCCGACGGCGAGGTGATGGTCGAAATCAACGAGAACGTGCGTGGCAAGGACGTCTTCGTCCTGCAGCCCACCTGTGCGCCCACCAATGACAACCTGATGGAAATCATGGTCATGGTCGATGCCCTGCGCCGCGCGTCGGCCGGCCGCATCACCGCCGCGATTCCGTACTTTGGCTATGCCCGCCAAGACCGCCGCCCGCGTTCGGCGCGCGTCGCGATCTCGGCCAAGGTTGTGGCCAACATGCTGCAAGTGGCTGGCGTTGACCGCGTCCTGACAATGGACCTGCACGCGGACCAGATCCAGGGTTTCTTCGACATCCCCGTGGACAACATCTACGCCGGTCCGATCTTGCTGGGCGACATCTGGCGCCGCAATTTCTCGAACCTGGTCGTGGTGTCCCCGGACATCGGCGGCGTGGTTCGCGCCCGCGCGCTGGCCAAGCAGCTGGAAGCCGACCTGGCCATCATCGACAAGCGTCGTCCGCGCGCCAACGTGTCGGAAGTGATGAACATCATCGGTGAAGTCGACGGCCGCACCTGCATCATCATGGACGACATGGTCGACACCGCCGGCACGCTGTGCAAGGCGGCCCAGGCCCTGAAAGACCGCGGCGCCGGTGCCGTTTACGCCTATTGCACGCACCCCGTGCTGTCGGGCGGCGCCATTGACCGCATCGAAGCGTCGGAACTGGACGAACTGGTCGTCACCGACACCATCCCGCTCTCCGAGCAAGGCCAGGCCAGCGGCAAGATCCGCCAGCTGTCGTGCGCCGCGCTGCTGGGCGAGACCATCCTGCGTATCTCGAACGCGGAATCGGTCAGCTCGCTGTTCGTCGACTGACGCGATTCGCGTCGGTCAGGCCACAGCCTACCTTTAGTTTTTGCACCTTGCTGGTCGCGGCAAGGCGCAATCAACACGGCGCGCATGTTGCGCGCCGTGCCGTTAACTGGTGAAGCCTCTTCACCTTATTTTGTTTTTGGAGTTTTCCATGAAATTCATCGCCACTGCGCGTAGCGTCCAGGGTTCGAGTGCGAGCCGCCGCCTGCGCCGCGCGGGCCGCGTTCCCGCCATTGTCTATGGTGGTACGGCTGCCCCCCTGAACATCGAACTCGACCACAACGAGATCTATCACGCCCTGCGTAAGGAAGAATTCCACGCATCGATCCTGCAAATGCAGCTCGAAGGCTCGAAGGATGAGCAAGTGTTGTTGCGTTCGGTTCAATGGCACGCCTACAAGCCGCAAGTCCTGCACGTGGACTTCCAGCGCGTGGACGCCAACCAGGCTCTGCGTACCAAGGTGCCGCTGCACTTCGTCAACGCCGAAATCTCGCCCGCTGTGAAGCTGGCCGGCGCCATCATCAGCCACGTGACGACCGAACTGGAAATCACCTGCCTGCCGAAGGCTCTGCCGCAGTTCATCGAAGTTGACCTGACCAACATCCTGGCCGGCGCTTCGATCCACCTGGCCGACATCAAGCTGCCCATGGGCGTGACGTACGTGCCCCACGGCGGTGAAGACAACCCGCTGCTGGCTGCCGCCATCGTCAAGGGCGGCGCTGCCGCTGCCGACGAAGCCGAAGAAGCTGCTCCGGCTGCCTAAGTCTGCTGGAAAGCCTTCGGGCTTTCCGCGGCTTGTGCCCGAAACCCTGCGTGTGCATTTGCATGCGCGGGGTTTTTTGGTTTAAACACCCTCCATCATGTCTATTCCCATACGCCTCATTGTGGGATTGGGTAACCCCGGTCCCGACTACGAAACGACCCGGCACAACGCCGGCTTTTGGCTGGCCGACCATCTGGCGGACGATCTGCGCACTTCTTTTGCGCTTGAAAAATCTTTTTTCGGCATGGTCGCCAAGTCGCGCCTGGGGGCGGACAACGTGCTGCTGCTCAAGCCCATCACTTATATGAACAAGTCGGGCCAGGCTGTTGGCGCCTTGGCGCGCTTCTACAAGCTGGCGCCGGAACAGGTGCTGGTGTTGCATGACGAACTGGATCTGCTTCCCGGGCAGGTCAAGCTCAAGCAGGGCGGGGGCCATGCGGGCCACAACGGCCTGAAGGATATCCAGGCCGTGCTGGGCAGCCCGAACTTCTGGCGGCTGCGCATCGGCATCGGTCACCCGCGCACGCTGGGCTTGGCGCAACAGGTTGCCGACTTCGTGCTGCACCCGCCGCGCCGCGACGAGCAAAAGGAAATCGAAGCCGTCATCGACCGCTGCCGCGCCGTCGTGCCGGCGATGCTGGCGGGCGATTTCGCGCTGGCCACGCGCCAGTTGCACAGCGGCAACGTCGCGGGATGAGCCACCCCGCACCGTCCCAGCCCGTCGCCAAGACCCGCTTTCGAACAGAAGTCGCGGATTTCTGGCGGTATATCCGGCACCCACGCTCGCTGTCGCGCGTGCCGGGCCGCGCGGCGGGCAGTGGTTTGCTGGCCGACTGGTGGCCGGGCATACGCCCCGGGCGCCTGTTGGCCTGGGCCGGGCTGCTGTGGGCGCTGAATCTTTTCGCACTGGGCCCCGTTGCCGTGATGGCCGCCGGCCTGGGCGGCGCCACCCACCGTATCGACCCCACCAACCTGCCGTGGTTGACGGCAGTGATCTGGGCGCCGCTGGTCGAAGAAATGTTGTTCCGCTATGGTCTGCGCCGACCGTTGCAAGTGCTGTGGCTGGTGCCCGCGCTGATGCCGGTCGTGCTGTATGGCCCGAAGCTGTGGACGGGGCTGCTGCTGGCCGCCTTCGTGATCCTGGCATGCTGGGGCGTGCGCCAACGCGCAACGTTGCTGACGGGGTGGGACACGACGTGGCGGCGCTATTACCTGAAGCACTTTGGCCTGGTGTTTCACCTGGTCGCGCTGACGTTCGCGGCGGTGCACCTGACCAACTTTGTCTATAGCAAGACGCCGTACTGGCTGATGCCGCTGCTGGTGCTGCCGCAGTGGCTGACCGGGCTGGTGCTGGGCTGGATGCGCGTGCGTCGCGGCATCGGCGCGGCCATCCTGCTGCACGCCACGTTCAACGCCGGCCCCATTTTGATGATCTGGGCCGTGATGCGCTGGGCGCCGTCCATCGCCCAATAGCGGGGTCGCATCGCCGCGCAGGCGAAACTGCCACGGGGCGCACCCGGGGTAAACTAGAACGTTAACGATCAATACCGTACTTACACAGGATTCCCATGGCTCTGCAATGCGGCATCGTCGGCCTGCCCAACGTTGGCAAATCGACTCTCTTCAATGCTCTGACCCGCGCCGGCATCGCCGCCGAGAACTATCCGTTCTGCACCATCGAGCCCAACGTCGGTGTGGTCGAAGTGCCGGATCCGCGTCTGCAAAAGCTGGCTGAAATCGTCAAGCCCGAGCGCATCCTGTCGGCCACCGTCGAATTCGTGGACATCGCCGGCCTGGTTGCCGGCGCCAGCAAGGGCGAAGGCCTGGGCAACCAGTTCCTGTCGCACATCCGCGAAACCGACGCCATCGTCAACGTCGTGCGCTGCTTCGAAGACCCCAACGTGATCCACGTGGCCGGCAAGATCGACCCCATCGCCGACATCGAAGTCATCGAAACCGAACTGGCGCTGGCCGACATGCAAACCGCTGAAAAAGCGTTGCTGCGTCACCAGAAGACCGCCCGCTCCGGCGACAAGGAATCGCAGCGCATCGTGGCCGTGCTGGAAAAGTGCGTGGCGCAGTTGAACGAAGCCAAGCCGATTCGCGCGCTGGACCTCAGCCCCGAAGAACAGGCCGACATCGCCCAACTGTGCTTCATCACCGCCAAGCGCGCGATGTACGTGGGCAACGTGGCCGACGACGGCTTCACCAACAACCCGCTGCTTGACCGCCTGACCGAATTCGCCGCCGCGCGCAACGCACCGGTCGTCGCCATCTGCGCCGCCATCGAGTCCGAAATCGTCGACCTGGACGACGCCGATCGCCAGGCCTTCCTGTCCGACATGGGCATGGAAGAGCCGGGCCTGAACCGCCTGATCCGCGCCGCCTTCAAGCTGCTGGGCCTGCAAACCTACTTCACGGCAGGCGTGAAGGAAGTGCGCGCCTGGACGGTGCCCATCGGCGCCACCGCCCCGCAAGCCGCCGGCGTGATCCACACCGACTTCGAACGCGGCTTCATCCGCGCGCAGACGATCGCGTACGAAGACTTCATCACGTACAAGGGCGAGCAAGGCGCCAAGGAAGCCGGCAAGATGCGCGCCGAAGGCAAGGAATACATCGTGCAGGACGGCGATGTGATGAATTTCTTGTTTAACGTTTAAACGTGTGATCGACGTCTGACGAATTTTTCGGAACTCAGGAGCGCTTGGGAGCGTCCGCTGGACTGGGCGGGCCTTTGAAAATCAAAGGCTTGCCAAACAATACGGTCTGCTGAGCGTTCCTATTGTTCATCGAGGTCCAGAAAATTCGGGGGTAGCGTTGGGGGTACTCGTGTTCAACCGTGGGGGTACTTTCCCCTGCAGTGGAGTCCAACGATGCCCGAGAATCTACTCACTGGCGCCAAGGTCAGGTCGGCCAATCCGACTGATCAGGATTGGAAACTTTCAGACGGCGGGGGCTTGTTCCTGCTGCTCAAGCCCACCTGCGGCAAGCTCTGGCGGTGGACGTATCGCCTGCAAGGCAAGGAGAACCTCTTTGCCATTGGCGGTTTTCCTCAGGTAAGCCTTGCAGAGGCGCGAGCGGCCCGGGAGAAAGCGTGGACCCTCGTCAAGCAAGGTATCCCCTGCCCATGAACGGCAGCAGGTCAAGCAGCGCAACCTGGAGGCGCTGGAGGAACGCAAACGTGCAAGGGAAAGCTCGTTCGCCAAGGTGGCGAAAGCGTACTTGGCGGAGATCAAGCCTGTCTTTGCGCTCAGTTCTTACCGCACGAAAGAGTCCCGCATCAGGAAGTACCTGTCGCCGAAGTTTGATGGGTTGCCGACGAGTGACATCAGCGTGAAGTAGATCCGCCCGCTGCTGGAGGAATGCAAGGCACATGGCGCGTGGGCGGCCATCCACGTCAAGGGCGATCTTTCGGCAATCTTTGAGTTTGCGGTGGTGCGGGGGCTGGTCGAGGCAAATCCAATTCCCAGCCTGCGCGGGCTGCTGCGCGTGCCGTTCAGCGAGTGCAAGGCGGCGATGACGCGAGAGCAAATCCAGAAGTTCTATCAGGAGTTGCGTGGCTACCGGGGCTATCCGGAAACCTCGTTGTGCCTGCGGCTGATTGCGCTGACCGCCTGCCGTCCAGGGGAAGCAGCGGATGCCGAGTGGGATGAGTTCGACTTTGAGGATGCGCTGTGGCGTCGGCCTGCGGCGAAGATGAAAGCGCGGCGTGACCATGTCAGCCCGTTGTCTGTGCAGGCCATTGCCGTGCTGAAGGATTTGCAGTCCATCACGGGTGGTGGACGCTGTTTGTTCCCGCACCGGAGCGGCAAGGGCTTCACCACACCCAACCGGCTGACCTACGCGATGCGCGACATGAGCCTGGGCCGGGGCACGACGCCGCATTGCTGGCGGACGACCTTTTCGACCTGGGCCAATGAGAACGGATACCGGCCTGATGCGATTGAGCGGCAGCTTGTCCATGTGGAAAGCAACAAGGTTCGGGCGACCTACAACAAGGCGCTGTTGCTGGATCAGTGAAGGACGCTGTTGCAGGACTGGGCGGACTATCTGGGTGCGGCGGAGGGCAGCGGCACGGCATAGGGGCGATTTGACCGGGTGTTGTAGAACGAATGGACAGGAGCGGCCTTTTCCTGTCCTGGATAGGGCCGTTGTCCCTTGAGTGCCGTTCCCTTGCCATTTGCCTTTGCTCAAGGCTGGGTGCTGGGAATGGGGTAAACAATGGAATAAATGGGGTAATTTTGAATTGATTGCCCTTTTGTGGCTCATGTCGCTCATCTCCTTCTTGGTCGGCCATGCCAACCCCTCGCGACCGGTCCAATGTTCAGGAAATGGGGTAGTCAAACACTGTTAATGAGGTATTTCTAGAGACAATGCCCCATTTAAAGGCTATGATTAGCCCAATTTACACAGCATTGGCTTACATTTCCATGCACTCGCTTACACTCGAGTACCTTGCCGCGCTTCGCTTCGATGGCACTCAGGCCGCCACGTTGCGCACACTGGGCGAGTATCAGGGTAAGCAGCAACTCTACGCCGCACAGTCGCCCGAAGCCCTTAAGGGCCTGCGCCAGATCGCGGTGGTGGAGTCCACCGAGTCGTCCAACCGGCTGGAAGGTGTTGTCGTAGCGCCTTCGCGCCTGAAGTCTCTGGTCATCCGCAACGCAACACCAAAGAGCCGCTCCGAACAGGAGATCGCCGGCTACCGTGACGCCCTGGCGCTGATCCACGAATCGGCCGCGCACATGCCCTTCAGCGAGGGCGTAGTGCTGCAACTCCACACCCTGCTGTACCGCTATATGCCGCAGGCGGGCGGGCGCTGGAAGGCTACCAATAACGACATCATCGAACGTCACCCGGACGGCACGTCACGTCTACGCTTCCAGCCAGTCGCTGCGCATCTCACGCCGATGACCATGGCTGATCTGAGTGGGCGCTACGCCACCGCGCTGGATCAGCACCTGGCCGACCCCCTCGTACTGGTGCCACTGGCGATGCTCGACTTCCTGTGCATCCATCCTTTCCCGGACGGCAACGGTCGCATGTCGCGCTTGTTGACCCTGCTGCTGCTCTACCACTTCGGTTACGCAGTGGGTCGCTACATCAGTCTGGAACGCATCTTCGAGGACACCAAGGAAGGCTATTACGAGACGCTGGAAGCCAGTTCTCAGGGATGGCACCAGGGGCAGCACGACGTAAAGCCCTGGCTTGATTACTTCTGGGGTGCCTTGCTACGGGCCTATCGCGAGTTCGAGGAGCGTGTCGGCACCATCGAGCGTGGCCGTGGCAGTAAAGGCGACCGAGTGCGGACGGAAGTTCTGGGGCGCACCCTGCCGTTCTCGATTTCCGAGATTGAAGAAGCCTGCCCGGGCGTGAGCCGGGACATGGTTCGACTAGTGCTGCGAGCGATGAAATCAGAGGGGTTGATCGAATCGACTGGCAAGGGGCGAGGTGCGAAGTGGTTAAAGATAAAGGCAGAGGGGCAAAGCTAATGTTCAAATTCCTGGCGGTTTTGGAATACGCCTGCGCGCAGAACCTGAAGCTGGGTTCTCACGGTGAATCAGCGGAGGGGGAAGCCTGAGATGGCGAACGCGAAGGAAGCGCAAGCACGCATCAAGATCAACAAACTGCTGGAGAGTGCCGGCTGGCAGTTCTTCAACAATGCGAAGGGCAAGGCGAACGTAACGTTGGAGCCGAACGTCAAGCTCAGCCAGGATCAGATCAACGATCTGGGTGATAACTTCGAATCGACCAAGAACGGATTTGTTGACTTTCTACTGCTAGATGAAAAGAGCTTTCCGTTGGTGGTGCTGGAAGCCAAGTCCGAAGACAAGAACCCGCTGGTCGGCAAGGAGCAGGCGCGCAAGTATGCCAAGTCGCTCAACTGCCGATTCGTGATCTTGTCAAATGGCAACCTACACTACTTCTGGGACCTGCGGCAGGGCAACCCGCACATCATCACCGCCTTCCCGACGCCGGACTCGCTCAAGAGCTATCAGAAGTTCGAACCTGATCAGAAGCGCTTGATCACCGAAGCCGTCGGGCGCGATTACATCGTCCAGACTCAACTGCCAGGTTACGAGAAAGAAGCGGGCTGGATTAAAGCTGACGAACGTCCGGCTTTCATCGCGAAGAACAAGCTCCGATTTCTGCGCGATTATCAGAAAAAAGCGGTCAACGCGATTCTGGACGCCGTGGCCGAAGGCTCGACACGCTTCCTGTTCGAAATGGCGACCGGCACCGGCAAGACCTTGACCTCGGCGGCAGTTATCAAGCTATTCCTGCGTACCGGCAACGCCCGCCGCGTGCTGTTCCTTGTGGATCGTCTGGAACTCGAAGAGCAGGCCGCCAAGGCATTCAAGGACTACCTGAAGAACGACTACGCCACGGTTATCTACAAAGCGCGCCGCGATGACTGGCGCAAGGCCGAGATTGTGGTCACCACGGTGCAGTCGCTGCTGTTCAACAACAAGTACCGGCGCCTGTTCTCGCCCACAGACTTCGACTTGGTCATCTCCGATGAGGCACACCGCTCGATCGGCGGTAATGCGCGTGCTGTCTTCGAATATTTCGTCGGCTACAAGCTGGGCCTGACGGCAACGCCCCGCGACTATCTGAAGAGCTTCGACGCCACCAAGCCAACTACCCGCGACCCGCGCGAGCAGGAACGCCGCCTGCTGCTGGACACTTACCGCACCTTTGGCTGCGACTCCGGGCAACCGACCTTCCGGTACTCATTATTGGATGGCGTCAAGGACGAGTTCTTGATCAACCCTGTAGTGGTAGATGCCCGAACCGACATCACCACCAAGCTGTTATCCGAGCAGGGCTATGCCGTGATGGCGCCTGTCGGTGAGGACGGGCAGCAGGAGCAGAGCTTTGTCTCCAAGGACTTCGAGAAGAAATTCTTTTCCAAGGCGACCAACGAGTTGTTCAGCCAGACCTTCATCAAGAACGGTCTGCGCGATCCAGTAACTGGTGAGTTCGGTAAGGGCCTAGTGTTCGCTGTTAGCCAGAACCATGCCGCCAAGCTGACCCAAATCCTGAACGAACTGGCGGACGTGCTGTGGCCTGGCAAGTATCAGTCAGACTTCGCGGTGCAAGTGACCTCCAGCGTGCCGGACGCCCAGCAATACACCATCAATTTCACCAACAACAACCTGTTGGGCTCGGCCAACTTCAACGCTCTGTACAAGACCAGCAAGGCGCGGGTCTGCGTCACCGTGGGCATGATGACTACCGGCTACGACTGCCCGGACATTCTAAATCTCGCGCTAATGCGGCCGGTGTACTCGCCGTCCGATTTCGTGCAGATCAAGGGGCGCGGCACGCGCAAGCACAACTTTCTTGAGCAGCTGTTCGATGACGATCTGACGCCGCTGGTCAACGAGCCTGAGAAGGTCCGTTTCAAGTTCTTCGACTTCTTCGCCAACTGTGAGTATTTTGAGGAAAAATTCGACTACGACGAAGTGCTCAAGCTGCCGGCGCGCAGCAGTGAGGGGGACGGCCAGAGGGGCGAGCCACCACCAACGGGCGGAATGTACGAGCACACCGGCACCGATGCCATGTTCCACGTGGCCGAGCAGCAAATCGGCTACGAAGGCATGAAGATCGACCGGATGTTTTTCGAGAAATTCGAGGATCAGGTCAAGGCGGACTCCACGCTGCAGCAGCAGGTGGAAAACGAGCAATGGGAGTTGGCCATCGACTATGTGACCAGCCACCTGTTCGACAAACCCAATGAGTACTTCAACCTGGACAAGCTCCGTCGTGCAGCCGGTGTGGATCGTCGCCTGAGTCTGAAGGAAATCCTGCAGAAAATCTTCGGCTTGATCCCGTACTTCAAGAGCAAGGACGAGCTGCTGGAAGACGAGTTCCAGGAGTTCCTGCTCGCTAACCAAAGCAAGCTGACAGAAGACCAGGGTACAGCGGTGCTGGCGATGAAGTACTTCTTCAAGGCGTATTCCGCCGACGCGGCCCTGCGCGCCATCATCGACGACAAGCGCTTTGGCGAGCTGAACGTCAACCCGGCTTTTGGCGTGGGTGACCTGCGCGCCGTACCGCCCGAGTGGCGCGAAGGCATACCCGAGTACGTCAAAGACTACGTTCCGCTGAATCAATTCATGTAAGTCATTTTTGAGGCTGCCTTAGGCTGCCGAGTGAGAAGAACAACACCATGCTGGACACAGACACCAAACGCCGAATCGACTCTTGCCGCGACATCCTCGTCGGCAAAGTGCCCGACCCCAAAAGCCAAGTCGAGCAGATCACCATCGCGCTCATCTACAAGTTCATGGACGACATGGATGCACAATCTGAAGAGTTCGGCGGTAAACGCAGCTTCTTCGTCAATGGCTTCGAGAAATACAGCTGGAGCAAGCTGTTGGCGCCCAGCATGGGCGGCCAGGACACGCTGAACCTCTACTCCGAGGCCATCGGCAAGATGACCGAGAACACGCACCTGCCGACGTTGTTCCGCGACATCTTCAAAAACGCCTACCTGCCATACCGCGACCCGGAAACGCTTAAGGCATTTCTGAAGGAAATCGACGGCTTCTCCTATGACCATTCCGAGCGACTCGGCGACGCCTTCGAATACCTGCTATCGGTGCTGGGCAGCCAGGGCGACGCCGGCCAGTTTCGCACGCCCCGTCACATTATTGATTTCGTGGTTCGAGCTGTTGGGCCGAAAAAAAACGACAGAGTTTTGGACCCAGCTTGCGGCACTGCTGGATTCCTAATTTCCGCATACAAACACATCCTTAGAGAGAACTCGCCAATCGAAGAGCGAAGTAGCTGGCAACTACAACAGGGTGCTTCAGTCGCAGAAACATCAATTGAGAGTCCAATGCACTATAGCGGGAGTCTTCTGACCCCGACGGAGCGCCAAAGAGTTCATGAAAACATTAAGGGATTCGATATTTCGCCGGATATGGTGAGGATTTCATTGGTAAATCTTTACTTGCATGGATTCCGGTCCCCGTTGATCGAAGAGTATGACTCCTTGACTCAAGAGGATCACTGGCAAGAGAGTTACGACACGATATTAGCCAATCCGCCGTTTATGACGCCAAAGGGTGGAATCAAGCCGCACAAAAAATTTAGCCTGCAGTCAAAACGAGCCGAATTGCTTTTTCTTGACTACATCGCTGAACACTTGTCACCCACAGGGAAGGCGGGAGTGGTTGTACCCGAAGGTATCGTTTTTGTCGGTCAATCAGCCTACGTTGGAATGCGAAAGCGATTGATTCAAGAAAGATCTCTAATTGCTGTCGTTGAATTGCCTCATGGTGTATTCAAACCGTACGCCAGCGTTAAAACTCATATCTTGATTATCGACAAGGGGATAGCCAAGAGTCTCGATGATGTCCTTTTTATCAATATTGGTGTTGATGGGTATACGCAGACAGATACCAGGCAAGCAGTTGATGAGAACGAGCTACCTGCGGCGTTGGATTTAATTGCAAATTTCAAGCGTAATCAGTTGGAAAGCGTCCGAACCCTCTCACCACCGAATTTCATCACAGTTAAAAGAGAGCACATTCTTGCGTCAGCCGGATGCCACTTAGTTGGTCGGTGGTACATGCTCGAGAGAACATTTCAGGAGCTTCGACAGCGCATGCCTGGCGCGAGAGAGCTGGGCGAGATTTGCCATATCCACCGGGGGCAACACTCAAACATGAGTTCTCCGCCCGGAGACTTTCCACTTGTGGTTCCCGCGACTGATAGAAAAACATCAACCGATTATTCCTTTGACTTCAATGCGAGTTGCATACCGCTTGTATCCTCTTCTGGGCACGGCAAAGCTGACATTAAGCGTCTCCATTATCAGGAGGGAAAGTTTGCTCTCGCAGATACGATGTGTTGCCTCGAAGCAAAAAACCCAGAAGAAGTGGAGATGAGATATATCCACGAGTACTTGTCGAAGTTCAAAGATGAACTTTTAGTACCAATGATGTGCGGGGCCACAAACGTTACCTTGGACGAGAGCGACCTAAAGAAGATTCTCATCCCTTTGCCGCCCATCGACGAGCAGCGAAGCATTGTTCGGGGAATCCTTGCGAAGGACGCCGCTGATAAGCTGAAAGCCATTGGGGAAGAGATCGGTTTTGGTATCAATTCATCCGAAGAAATTGTTTCGGAGATCAAGAATCAGATTGAAAAGCTGCTCGCTATTCGAGAAGCATCCCCTTCATTAGGCATTTCATGATGTGTTTTGTTTTTTAGGTCAGAGATCAAGGCGGAGGAGTGATGGCCCCAATCAGGAGAAGAACATGAGCCAACCCTGGCCTTATCCCGGCGCACGCTGGTGGAAGTTCGATTTCCATACCCATACCCCTGCCTCCAGGGACACGGGTGCCTGGCAAGCCGCCATCGGCACGTCCAACGAGCTGACACCGCAGACATGGCTGCTAGTACATGGCTGCCGAAATCGACTGCGTGGCGGTCACCGACCACAACACCGGCGAGTGGATCGACAAGCTCAAGGCGGCCTATGCACAGATGAAGCGCGAGGCAGATGCCGGCGCGCCGCCGGCCGGTTTTCGCGAACTGCACCTGTTCCCCGGCGTGGAAATTTCGGTACAGGGCGGCTTTCATCTGTTGGCGATCTTCGATCCGTCCGCCACCAGCCAAACGATCAGCGATCTGCTGGCTAGGGCGGGCTACGACGGCACGCGCGGTGACAGTGATGGCGTCACCCGCGAAGGGGCAGCCAAGGTGGTGGAGCGCATTCTGGCGACGGGTGGTCTTGCTATTCCGGCACACGTCGAGAGTGATAAGGGACTGCTGCAGGTCGAGCCCGGCACACGAAAATGCTTGCTGGATACCACTACGGTCAAGCAGGTATTGCAGGAACCTGGCATTTTGGCTCTGGAGTGGGCAGCATCCACGAGTCCTGCACCGATGGTGCTGGACGAACTGAAACTGCGCTTCGCCAACGTTGTTGGCAGCGATTGCCACAGCTTTCAGGGAGTTGCCGTGCCCGGTTCACGATACACCTGGATCAAAATGGCCACGCCCAGCTTGGAAGGCTTGCGCCTTGCGTTGCTGGATGGGCAAGATGTCTCCGTTCGGCGTAGCGATGAGAGCAGCGGTTTCGCCCCTTTCGATACGCCAGAGCATTTTATCGAGTCGATTGAAATCCGCGACGCGCGTTACATGGGGCGGGGAAGAACGGTCGCCAGCTTGCCGCTAAATCCCTACTTCAATGCCCTGATCGGTGGGCGTGGCACTGGTAAATCGACCGTCGTGCATGCCCTACGCCTGGCCTATAAGCGGGAAAAGGAGCTGTCGTCCGCCTCAGAAGCCGGGCAGACCTTCAACCGATTCAACAAGGTCGCCAAGACCCGCAGCGACGAAGGCGGCCTGCGCACGGAGACAGCTCTCTATGTCCAAGTGCATCGCGATGGCACGTCCTATCGCCTAATCTGGCGGCAGGACGGCCAAGGGCATGCGGTGGAGGAATGGGATGCCGCCGCAGACAGCTTCAAGCCCTCGGCCAGCCAGGCCATTACCGAACAACGGTTTCCGGTGCGCTTGTTCAGCCAGGGGCAGATCGCGGCCTTGGCTGGCGACAGCCAGCAGGCGCTGCTGAAGGTGATCGACGATGCGGCTGGCACACAATCGCAGCAAGCGGCCTTCGAGGAGGCCAAACGTGCTTTTCTGGCCTCTCGGGCGCAGATGCGCGATCTGGAAGGCAAGCTGCAAGGCCGCGAGTCGTTGACGATTTCTCTGCAAGACATCCAGCGCAAGCTGGCCCGCTTCGATGGCGCCGACCATGCAGCGGTGCTGAAGAACTACCAGCGCAGCAACCGGCAAAGTCGCGAGCTGGAACGCCAGTTTGAAGCATCCTCCGAATTGGCTGTCCGCTTGAAGGACGTGGCTGCAGACTTAGTGGCAGAAGACTTGGCCGAAGGGCTGTTCGATGCCGACGAAGATCGTCCTGCACTCACACTCATGGAGGCGTTGCACGCGTCCATCGGCAAGGCCAGGGAGGAGGTCGAGATCGCGGCTGTCGCGCTGCAGGAGCGCGGGCAAGCCTTACGAGGAGAGCTCGAAGCATCGCCCTGGTTTGCGCGGATCGGCGCGGCCAAAGCAGCCTACGATCAGCTCAAGACCGATTTGCAGCAACAGGGCGTCAGCGATCCCAATGAGTACGGCCATCTGGTGCAGGAAAAGCAGCGGCTGGAAGCCGAGCTCAAGCGGCTGGAGACTTTGCAGAAGCAACGCGCCGATCTGCGCGAAAAAGCCAAAGCGCTACTGGAGCAGGTGCAGTCCGTCCGCCGCGCCATCAGCGCGCAGCGCAGCGCATTCCTGCAGGTAACGCTGCAAGGCAACCCCTTTGTGCGGATCGAGCTGATTCCTTACAGCCGGGATGCTCAGTGGATCGAGCGCTCGTTGCGCGAAGTGCTCGGGGCTGCGGACGGCAAATATGTGGACGACCTGTACCAGGAACAGGATGGTGCCCCTTCCAAGGGCCTCGTGGCAGACCTGCTGGTCGCTGCTGACCTTGTCGAGGAGCCCGGAACATGGGACGCGACAGCCTTCGAGCAGGCGTTACTGGCCCAGAAAAGGCGTCTGGTGCAGGCATGTCGTGGTAATGCGGAGTTCGGTGGCTGGTTCAACAAATTCTTGAAAGCTGAAGCCGACAAGCGCCCCGAGTTTACCGACCACATTTTGTGCTGGTTCCCCGAAGACGGCTTGCAGGTGGAATACAGCCGCAAGGGCGATGGCCGGGACTTTCAATCCATTGGCCAGGCTTCGGCCGGTCAGCGTGCAGCCGCCATGCTGGCCTTCCTGTTAGCCCATGGCAAAGAGCCGCTGGTGCTCGACCAGCCCGAGGACGATCTGGACAACCACCTAATCTACGGACTGGTGGTTCAGCAGATTCGCAGCAACAAACTGCGCCGGCAGCTCATTATCGTGACCCATAACCCCAACATCGTGGTCAATGGTGATGCAGAGTTGATCCACGTGCTGGACTTCAACCATCAGTGCCATGTGAAGCAGACCGGCTCATTACAGAATCAGTCTATGCGCAGCGAAGTCTGCCAGGTGATGGAGGGTGGTGAAGAGGCGTTTGAGCGGCGTTATAAGCGCTTAGGTAAAGATGTTTGATAACGTCGCAGTTTTGATCGACAAGATTCGCTTTGATAAGAGTGACGCAATAAGGAACAACCACGGCCAAGGCCAAAGCCAGCGTTGAAGAGCTAGTATCCATGATCGAGCGCGGCGAACTGCGCTTGCCGGAGATGCAGCGCCAGTACGTGTGGCGCTCCACGCGAGTGCGCGATCTGCTGGATTCGCTGTATCGCGGCTACCCATCGGGCGCAATCCTGCTTTGGGAAACAGATGAAGCTGTGCCGCTGCAGGATTTCGCGGTGAGCCAGAGCACGAATCCTTACCAGAGCACGCGGCTTCTGCTGGATGGTCAGCAGCGTCTGACATCGCTCTCTGCCGTCATTCGCGGCGAGCCAGTATCGGTGCGCGGCCGTCGTCGGCCTATCGACTTGCTGTTCAACTTGGAGCATCCCGACCAGTTGGCGGTCGTGACCGAAGTGGAAGAGAACGGCGACGACGAGGACGATGCCGACGACGATAGCGAACTGATTGGCGATGAGACGGACTCGACCGAGGACGAACTGCTCAAGCGCTTCAACAAGATGACTTTCGTGGTGGCCACGAGGAAGCTGGAGCAGTTGCCGCATTGGGTGAAAGTGTCGGAAGTGTTCAAGACCGACAACGATGCGCCTTTCCTCAAACGTGCCGGTATCAGTGGTTTTGACGATCCGCGGTACGAGAAGTACAGCCAGCGCCTGGCCCGGCTACGTGGCATCCGCAAGTACGTTTATCGGATGGACGTGCTGGAACGCACGCTTTCCTACGATGAAGTCACGGAAATCTTCGTCCGGGTCAATTCACTGGGAGCCAAGCTGCGCAGTTCCGACTTGGCTCTGGCTCAGATCACCGCCAAGTGGCGGCACTCGCTGCAGACGTTCCAGGATTTCCAGAAGGCATGCGCCAAGACGGGCTTTGACCTTGATCTCGGTTTGCACTTAAAGAATCTGATGGCGTTTGCCACCGGTCAATCACGTTTTCAGATCGTGGGTAGCCTGAATGTGGAGAAGCTGCAGAAGGCATGGAAAGAAGCTTGCGATGGCATGGAGTTCGCGCTCAACTTCCTGCGCAGCAATCTTGGCATCGATAGCCCGGCACTGTTGTCGTCGCCTTTCCTGCTGGTGGTGCTGGCGTATTTCGGGCATAGCCGCAACTATGCGCTGAGCAACCATGAGGCCCGCCAACTGCGCTACTGGGCGCTGATGGCCAATGCCAAAGGCCGCTTCTCCCGAGGCTCCAGCGAAACCATCCTGGATCAGGATTTAGCAAATATTCGTCAGGGCGGAGCGGTGAGCGAGCTGATCGACCGGCTGCGCCTGCAGTTTGGCCGTCTAGATATCACCGCAGAGGAACTGGAAGGCCGAAATCAGCGCAGCGCGCTGTTCAAGACCATGTTCCTGGCTTTCCGCGCTGCCGGTGCGAAAGATTGGCGCATCCATCTGACCATTGCTCTGGATCATTCGGGCGCCCAGCATCGCTTGCAGTTCCATCACATCTTTCCCAAAGCCGTACTGAAGACCTGCTTCACTGCCCGCGAGGCGGATGACATCGCCAATCTGGCCTTCATCGGCGGCAAGACGAATCGCGCGATCAGCGATAAGGCCCCGGCGGTTTACCCGCCCCCGCTGGTGGACCAGCTTGGCGAGCCAGCGTTCGCGGCACAGTGCATCCCGGTTGAGGCATCGCTGCTGGAAGTGGAAAGCTACAAGGCTTTCTTGCTTGAGCGACGTAAGAGAATCGCAAAGGCGCTGAATACGTTTGTTGGGCCTGCAGATTGAGCCGGTGGAAGGGTTGTGTATGTAGGCCAGGGGGGGCCATACTGCCTGACCTAGCTACCGAGGTAGATGGCAGTGAGTTGAACGCGCTCGTGTCCCAACTCACGGCTGATGGTCTGACGAGCATGGCGGTCTTCTATGCGCTGCGTTGGACTTAACTCCGTGACTAATGGTCCACCTGCCGTTGGCGGCGGCCTCCCCGTCAACGTCTCATAACGGTTTTGCGCGTACTGATGGCGAAGGCCATGCATATGATTCAGACCCGCCGCTTTGCACTGTCCATCGTAGACGTGCCGTTGCTGGATGTAGGTCTTGTTTGCCGGGATCAATGACCCTGTGCCTGCCAGGTGGTGTGCTGCGTGGAGTGCGTCGCGTTGCTCTGTCGTGGTGATGGGCACAGTTCGCTCCCGACCGCCCTTGGTCCCCGATCCCTTGAGGGCGATGTGGTCGCCCCGATCCGCGTAACTGGGCTGGAACTTGATCGCTTCCTCCCGACGCAATCCGAAGGCGGCCTGTAGCTGAAGGCTCATGCGTACGTGCGCGTCGGTGACCTGTTCAAGACCTGTGCCCAGTTCTTGGGCCTTGCTGATGTTGGTCACATAGCGGCGCTCGGCCACGCCGAGTTGCGTGTTGTCCGCCGGCAGGATGCCGGCCTTGCCGATCTTTTCGGCCCACCAGCGCAAGTGAGAGAGCCGATTCTTGATGGTGCCGGACGACAAGCCTTCTCCCTGCCAGCGATCCAGCAGCGCCTGGGCGTGCTTGCCCTTGAGTGACGAGGCCTTCATCTGCCGGAAGCCGGCCTCGCTTGGCAGATCGGTCGCGACATTCTTGCACGACAAGCCGAGCAGGGTTGGGGTGCAAAGGTGATCGACCGGCTGGCGCATGACCTGCGTGCCGCCTTCCCGGATATGAAGGGCTTTTCGCCACGCAACCTTAAGTACATGCGGGCGTTTGCCGAGGCTTGGCCGGATGCCGAAATTGTGCAGCAGGCTGCTGCACAATTGCCCTGGGGGCATAACTTAGTGCTACTGGATCGGCTTAAACAGCCAACGGAGCGTCTGGCTTATGCCCGCGTCGCCATTGAACATGGCTGGTCGCGCAACGTGCTGAACATCCACATCGAAACCCGCTTGTTGGAACGCAGGGGCAACGCTGTTACCAACTTTGAACAGCGTCTGCCTGCACCGCAGTCCGATCTGGCCATTGAGTCGCTGAAAGATCCCTACCGCTTTGACTTCCTCGGCCTGGGCGAGGAGGCACAGGAACGCGAGATCGAAAACGCGCTTGTGCAGCACGTTACCGACTTTCTGC